>JASMGX010000144.1 GCA_030751095.1 Pirellulales bacterium
CAAAAATACAGTACCTCGTTTCCTGATAGAACGTTTACTGCTGGACGCAGGTGGCGAGGTTGAACGAACCCTTGTTGCTGGTGATGCGTCGCTCGAAACAGATCTGCAAGAGGCCCGGGAAAGATTGGCAAAAGCCGGTCATCCCATGCCGGCCATGGAGGCGGTTGCTCGTTATGAATGGGTTTCGCATGTTCTCGACGGTGTTTTAACACACCCGGCCAAACGCGTGCTAAGGCTTAGCGACCGAATCGATCGGGTTTTAACCCACCGCCTCTGGGGTACCCTCCTTCTTGCGGTCCTCATGTTGTTGATCTTTTCTGCAATTTTCCAGTGGGCAACGTTCGCAATGGATTGGATCGGAGAAAGCTTTGACATGCTGGGAAGCTTTACAGGGAGCCATCTTTCTGATGGTGCCCTCAAGTCACTGCTGGTGGATGGAATCATCGCTGGCGTCGGTGGTGTACTCGTCTTTTTGCCCCAAATATTTATTCTCTTTCTCTTCATTGCCCTGCTGGAAGACTCTGGGTACATGGCACGCGCTGCTTATCTGATGGACAAACTGATGGCGAAGGTCGGCCTCAGTGGTAAATCGTTCATTCCCCTTCTCTCTTCGTTTGCCTGTGCCATTCCAGGCATCATGGCAACCCGGGTAATTGAAAATCGCCGCGATCGACTCACCACAATGCTCGTTGCACCTCTGATGACCTGTAGTGCCCGCCTTCCAGTCTATATCCTCCTGATCGCCGCATTCATACCAGAAAAGCAACTTCTCGGAGGCTTGGTGGGCCTACAAGGCTTGACCCTCTTTGCGATGTATCTGTTGGGAATTGTTGTGGCGGCCGGAGCGGCACTGCTGCTCAAGAAGACCGCTCTTTATGGCCCCACACCGGCTTTTGTCATGGAACTGCCGAGTTATAAGATCCCCTCCGGTCGCCTCGTTTTTCGTCGGATGTTCGATAGTGGATGGGCGTTCGTGCGAAGAGCGGGAACCTTGATCTTTGCAGTTGCCATTGTTGTCTGGGCGGCAGCCTATTATCCCCGAAATACACAAGAAACCGAAACCGTAGAAACCAAACAATTGCAGAAGATTGAACAGCAGTTGGTCACGCTCCGGGAGAGAGCCGCTGAGGAGACAGAGCGAGCCAAACTGGAAACTGAAAAAAGGATCCTCAAAAATAGACTTGCAGGAGCACAGTTGCGGCAAAGTTATTTGGGTCGTGCCGGACGGACCATTGAACCGGTTGTTTTGCCTCTCGGCTGGGACTGGCGAATCGGTGCAGCAGCCATTGCGTCGTTTCCAGCTCGTGAAGTTGTCATCAGCACCCTGGCAGTGATCTACAACGTCGGTTCCGGCGATGATTCCGAATCGCTTCAACTCACCGAGCAATTAAAAAAGGCAACCTGGGACGGCAGTGACCGACCGGTGTACAGCATCCCTGTCGCACTCTCGATCATGGTCTTCTTTGCTCTGTGTGCGCAGTGTGCGGCAACGCTGGCAATTCTTCGCCGTGAATCCGGGGGCTGGGGGATACCAGCATTTACTTTTTTTTATATGACCGGCCTTGCCTACGTTGCTGCTTGGCTTACATACCAAATTGGTTCACGATTATAATCAGATAAAGGGAACCACTCGTTAAAAGGCCCTATCGAAATGACGATCGACTGGCAAACCATCGCTGCTCTCTCTGTCGTTATTGTAGCCTTTGGCTACCTCCTCTGGCGGGGATGGCAAACCATGACGCAGCGGCGATCTTGTGGCGGATGCGACTCTCAGAAAAAGAATGGTCCACAGGCATTTGTCTCAAGCGACACACTTGAGCAACCCAATTCTGTGACCGAAAAAGAGACGCACCGTTAAAATGACCCGAGTGGCGTCTGCCAGAGGGGTGGCGAGTACGACAACCCCTCCTGCCTAACTGCCGCCTATCCCCTGCCCTGTTCGTAGACCGCCTGCAACAGCGACTCGACATCGGAATACTTTTTCTTTTTTGCCAATGCGGTATCGAGCAGACGGCGGGCATCTTTTTCAGAATGTCCCAGACTGAGCAAAACCGCTACGCCCTCACCGACAACATCCAATTCAACCTCGGCAACGCGCGGATCGCCTTGGCTGGCCATAAGCGCAAACTTAGGAACCTTCCGTCGCAGTTTGGCCACAATCCGCTCTGCTGTCGCCGGACCAATCCCCGGCAAACCCGAGAGGCTCTTAGTATCCTGCTCTTCAATAGCAGTCGCCACATCTCGGACAGGGCGCACCATAGCACGCAGGGCCTTTTTGACACCGACGCCATCCACCGAGCAGAACAATTCAAAAAATTCCCGTTCGGCGTCGTTGAGAAAACCGATCATTCGTGGCGTTAACTTTCCCTGCATCGGATTCCCTTCGAGATAGTGAACCGTGTGCAGGCTGATTTCCTTGCCTACCTTCGACTGCAATTGGCGACGGGCAAAATCAGGAATGTATATCTGGTATTCATAAGCCTCCACAGCGAGCGTGAGCGCATCGTCACCCACAGAGAGCAGAAGCCCTTTAATCTTTGTAATCACGTATTTCTGCCTTAAATCTGAATGGTATTGTAGGCCAGATAATGGTGGCATAACGCAATTGCCAGAGCATCGGCCACATCTGCCGGTTCGGGCAGACTCTCTAGCTCCAACTCTCGCATAATCGCCATCTGGATCTGTGTTTTTGGTGCGCGGCCATTGCCTGTTAGGATACGCTTGACCTGTGTGGCGCTGTAGCTGTGAACAGCCAGTCCTGCCTGTGCCGCTGCCAGACAGATCACCCCACGAGCATGCCCCATGAGGATGGAAGTGCGCGGACGCTTGTAGTGACTGAAAAGTTCTTCCAAAGCCACTGCCGTCGGCTCCAAAGAAGCAATGACGTCGACCATTCCTTGATAGATCTCGTGCACGCGGTCGGCAAGACTGGTTTGACGTCGTCCACGGACAATGCCCGCCTCGCAAACCCGCAACGTTCGTCCATCGACCTCCAGGACACCGTAGCCGGTAACGTTCAAGCCAGGATCAACACCCAGGATTCTCACCCGCTGCCCGTTGCTTTTCATGACGCTTACCGAAATCCTTTCTTCGAGCCGCCGCTCCTCAAGGAGCGATTGTCCACTGCGTCTCATCGGCGCGATCCTCCAGCACAATGTGGAGGTCGGCAAGTCTATCGCGTATTTCATCTGCGGTGGCAAAGTCTTTTTGGTCCCTCGCGACCTTTCGCAACTCAATCACCAACTGCATCAATCCATGGAGCACCGACTCCGGGGAATGGGCGTTACCACCAGCAGTCCAATCGGTTTCACTCCCGCGGTCTTCCAGTACAATCTCGAGCTGCCCGAGGCAATCGCGAATCTTATCGGCAATCGAAAAATCCTTTTTCTCCCGCGCTGCCGATCGCAAGTGAATTACTAATTGCATCACCCCGCCCATGATTTCCAAATGTTCGCCCCCATCTCCGCTCACTGGGCGATGGATAAAAAGGCCCAAGGTAAGACACAGTTCCCGCAATGTGGAGGTTCCCTGCTCAAGTATTGCCATCGCTCCGTCTTGACGCGAGTCGGAAGATTCGAGTTGGCCATCATCGATACATTTATTCAAAAAACGAACCAGTTCGAATAGATCGCCCACTGCAGAGCCGGTATTGAAGTCATCGTCCATCGACACCAAAAACCGCTGGCGAATCTGGGCGACTTCGGACACGTTTTGGGGCGACTCAATGGCACCCTCTGCGCGCGTTGTTGCGGCGCGCAGATCATAAAAACTCGTGCCGGTTATTCGCTCATAACGCTTGAAAAATCGATAGAAGGTTTCCAAGCCGGTCGATGCCTCCTCGATCGCTTCGTCACTGAAGAGGACTGTGCTGCGGTAATGTGTTCTGAGTAGAAAGAAGCGAATTCGCTCCCCTCCAACGCGCGCAAGCAGGTCGGCCAGTCCACCCGCCCCTTTGGACCGGCTCATCTTTTCGCCGCTCTCTGGCGGAGATTTTTGCCGGTCGCTGCGACCGCCGATCTTGCCCTTCGCGGCGGCTGCCCGCAAAAGGCCATTGTGCATCCAGATTTTTGCCATTGGCGATCCATGGCAACACTCGCTCTGCGCAATCTCATTTTCATGATGCGGAAAAATCAGATCCAACCCTCCACCATGAATATCAAACGTTTCACCCAACAGACCGCGACTCATGGCCGAACATTCAATGTGCCATCCTGGCCGCCCCTGGCCCCAGGGACTCTCCCAGGAAGGCTCGCCTGGCTTGGCAGATTTCCAGAGGGCAAAATCTGCCGCCGATCGCTTCTTAGCAGCGGCGCCACCCCCTTCACCCTGCAGGCCCTCAACAGTCCGATTGGTCAACTTGCCGTAATTCGCATCGCAGCCGACATCAAAAAAGACATCGCCCTCTACCGCGTACGCATAGCCTTTCTCAATCAGGGACTCGGTCATCTGAATAATATCGTCCATGCTTTCAGTCGCCCGAGGCATGTGATCAATGAGATCGACCCCCATGCCCTGAAGGTTCTGCATATAGTCGGCAATATTTTCTTCAGCGATTTCAGCCATCGACAGAGAACGCTCCGTCGCCTTATTGATCAATTTGTCATCAACGTCCGTAATGTTTACTACCCAGGTGACTTCATATCCGCTGTAGCATAAATAACGCTTGATCGTATCGAAGATGACTGGCCCGACCATATGGCCGATATGGGCTTTGTCATACACCGTCGGACCACACAGATAAATGCCTACCTTACCAGGCACTACCGGCTGCAGGGGCTCCTTCTGTCGCGATAGTGTGTTGTAAATCTGGATAGAAGTTGCACTCTGCACATCGGCTGCAACATGAGTATCGCTGGTTGTCGCTTTCATCACTTTCCTTCCAACAAAACAACGCACTGGGCCGACATTGCCTCACCCTTACCTACCGGGCCGACACCCTCACCTGTCTTGGCCTTGATTCCGACCGCTTCTGGCACGATTTCAAGCAACTCCGCCATACGGACCCTGAGTGAATCAAAAAAAGGACCTAATTTCGGTTGCTCGGCAAACACAATGCAATCCACATTGACCACACTGAAACCAGATGCCATCACCCGTTGCAGGGCAGCAAGTACCATTTCCGAAGAATCACGATCCCGATTCGCCACATCCGTATCCGGGAATAGCTGGCCAATGTCTCCAAGTGATGCCGCTCCAAGCAGGGCATCGGTAACTGCATGCAGCAACACATCCGCATCACTGTGGCCAATCAGTGTACGATCGTACGGAATCTCCATTCCACCGAGTTTCAGTGGACCGCCTGGACCCAGACGATGTGTGTCATGCCCTATGCCAACGCGCAGATTAGTCGTATCTGATCCCTCCTCTATCGGAACGGGGCGATTATACAAGAACCGCAAAATTGCGACAACGCGAAGCATTTTAGCAAACAGCGGCCGGAAAAACAGAAACGCATCGATTCCTGGGGGCGTTCGGGAGCATTACTAGGCCACGTGCTATTGGTCTTCTATAATGGCAACATGCAAACGATTGAAATTGAGCGGCTCAGCAAGACGTACCGCATTTATCAAAAAAAAGAAGGGCTGCTCGCATCGGTGCAGGGCTTATTTACTCGTGAATACCGCCAGATAGAGGCCGTTCGCGAAATCAATCTGTCGATCGCTCAGGGGGAGTTTGTTGCTTTCCTTGGACCGAATGGCGCCGGCAAGACGACGACGCTCAAATTGCTCTCCGGCGTGATCAATCCGACCTGTGGAACGGCTCATGTTTTAGGACACATCCCCTGGCACCGCGAAAACGCGTATCGGCGCCGCTTTGCTCTCGTCATGGGACAAAAGAACCAACTCTGGTGGGACCTGCCGGCCCAGGAGTCTTTTCGCCTGCATCAGCAGATTTACCGCATCGCCCCGTCTACCTTCGACAAGACTCTGAATGAACTTGTCGATCTGCTCAAGGTTCACTCATTACTGAACCAGCCCGTTCGCGAATTGTCTCTGGGTGAGCGAATGAAAATGGAGCTGATCGCCGCGATGCTGCACTCCCCGGAGGTCTTGTTTTTGGATGAACCAACCATTGGGCTGGACGTAGTAGCGCAACACAACATCCAGAACTTTCTTCGCTATTATCAGGATCTGCGTAAGATTACGATCCTGCTGACAAGTCATTATATGAAAGATGTTGTGGCCCTCTGCCAGCGGGTTGTTATCATCGCCCAAGGGAGCATCGTTCATGATGGGTCGCTCGCAGAGATTGTCGATCGCTTCAGCAGATATAAGATTGTGACACTCTTGTTTGCAGAGGATGACCTTCCGCAGGACCTAGCTCGGTATGGCGAAGTTATTCAACTCGAAACTCCCCGTGCTAAGTTGCGTATTGATCGAGGTGTTGTGACCGACGTGCTTGCCGCAATCCTTCAAAAACATCCCATTCAGGATGTCAGCGTTGAAGATCCCCCTCTGGAACAAGTGATTGCGGAAATGTTTTCTTACGCAGAGCAGAAGGTCGCCGACCAGAGCGTCCCTGAGACAATCAAGTAAAACACGCATTCAAAAGGTGCGGCCGTCCATGGCATTGGCACAATCGAAGAGGCCTCCGACGCAGATCCATCTCTGGCAAACCAATCTGGCAACGTGGTGGACCATATTGCGGATATGTCTGGAGGAACGACTCGTCTACCGGGGAGATTTTGCACTCGGGACGCTGATGCGGTTTCTTCCTATTGTGACCCAGATTTTTCTCTGGGGCACTATTTTTGAAACTGTCTCCGGAAAAATCGCCGGGTATAGCTACCACGATTTTATTGCGTATTACTTGCTCACGATGGTCGCTCGGGCTTTCTCCAGCATGCCCGGACTTGCTTCGGGAATCGCAGCGGAAATCCGCGACGGCACCATCAAAAAATACCTGATCCAGCCGATCGATATGATTGGCTTTTTACTGCTTAATCGCTTGGCCCACAAACTGGTGTACTATGGTGTTGCCATTCTTCCCTTTGCACTGGTGTTTTTTCTTTGCCGAGAATTTTTTCCTGCCCTTCCGGATGGAGAAACGATCTTCGCCTTTGTTCTGGCCCTACTTCTGTCCTTTCTCTTGGGATTTTTTCTGGAAGCCACGATCGGACTCATCGGGTTCTGGTTTCTGGAGGTGAGTTCTCTGCTCTTTATTTACATGTTGTTTAATTTCTTTTTTTCGGGGCACATGTTTCCACTCGATATTCTTCCAGAGCCTTGGAACTACCTCATCGAGGCGACACCACTGCAGTATCTCGCCTATTTCCCGGCAGCCGTCTGGCTGGGGAAGGTGGAGGGAAGTCAGCTCATCGCTGCCCTCTGGCTCGAAGCAGCCTGGGTCGCTTTTTTCATGATAACCTGTCGCGTTGCATTTAATCGCGGCATTAAACGGTACAGCGGATTTGGTGGCTAACGGTACCGACCGAAGAGAAACAAACATGAACATGCATTCCCAACCGGCAACCAATACTGCACCTGATCGAGTACACCACCCCTCGTACCTGCGCGTCTTTTTGACCTTCGCCCGCAATAGTCTCGTGCGCGACATGACATTTCGTGCCAATTTTCTGATTGAGGTGGTATCTTCTCTTTCCTGGATGTTTATGAATTTAGGCTTTTACCTTTTGATTTTTACCTACACCGATGTAATCGGTGTGGCCACGGGATGGACACAATATGAGTTTTTGATCTTCTTTGCGACGGTTGCTATCGTCAATAGTCTGGTTCAAACATTCTTCATGCCCAACATGGAAGAATTTAGTGAACTCATTCGAACGGGAAACCTCGACTTCGCATTACTCAAACCAATTGACACCCAGTTCCTTGTATCCCTCCATAAAATCCATTGGTCCAGTCTGAGTAATACCGGTTTTGCCATTGTGTTGCTGATTGTTTCTCTAACTAAATTACATCAGCTCCATCCGGAGAACGTGCTTCATCTATCGCAATTAATCCTCTACCCCGTTTATATCTTCTGTGGCGTGGCGATTCTTTACAGCCTCATGATCGCTCTCGCGTCCACCAGCATCTGGCTGGGACGCAATCAATCGCTTTACAATTTCTGGTTTTACATAACAAACTTTTCTCGCTACCCCATGGAGATTTATAGTGGCCCACCCGGCGCTGCACGTCGCTGGATCGGCGAATCTCTGAGAATGTTTTTTTCGTATGCCATCCCGGTCCTGATTGCCGTCAATGTGCCCGCTCGTCTGCTG
>JASMGX010000145.1 GCA_030751095.1 Pirellulales bacterium
AATCACTTTGTGCTTCTGCTGCAGGTCGCGGACGAACTGCAGTGCGGCCGCAACTTCCGGAGTATCGAGCGCAGGCACCGGGGTCGCGCTAGTATCGCTTGAGTCGAAAACCCAACCGCCATGGCCGGTAATGAACGGCACGACAAAGAAGGGTTCGACGAAGTTAAACACCAATCCATACTGGTCCACCCTGCCGTCGCCATCCTTATCGAGAGTTGCCTCTTTGGCGATGCGGATCAACTGATCGGTGTTTTCCGGCGCGCCGTCGATCAGATTGCGGTTGTAGATGAGCGCGAGATGATTACCGACCCGATCACCAACTTGCACCAGCCAGGGCGTCTGCTCATGGCCCGGGCCGGTGAGAAAGGTGAGCGACTGGTCGATAAACGCCTCAAGTTCATCGCTGCCCATCCAGGGCGCCATGTCGCGGACAATTCCCATCGTCGCAAACGCTCCGAGTGAATCGGAGGGGCCGTACACCAGCTCCGGCCCGGTCCCTGCAAGGGCCGCCGCCTGAAAACCGCTCCGCAACTCTTCGGTCTCCTTGTAGAGCGTCTTGACGCGGATTTCAGGATGCTCTTTTTCAAAATTCCGGACCTGATCCTCAAGGAGCTCTCGTTCTCCGACCGTCATCTGATGCCAGAGGGTCACTTGTGTCTGCCTGCTGCTCTCACCACACCCGAAGGCGAACAGAGCAAGCACTCCCAGGAGAGTGCTGCCAAAATGAGTGGCGTTGTTTTGGAGAGGCGACAGGTTCATGATCGGTGCAGTAATTCAGCCGGTGGTGATTGGTGATTCGCCATGCGGTGGCGGCACTGTTACTCGTGGACCGCCCAGACCGCGCCGGTGCGTGGTGGCAGTCGCAACACCCAGTCTTTTTTTGTCTTTGCAGAGCGGGCCATATTCGTCTCGCCGCGGGTGATGAATATTGCATCAAGGTTCTCTGCCCCGGATAGCGCCGGTGCCGAGAGCGGTATCTTCAACATGCCGGCATTGTCGCCTCGATTTAAGACAACGAGGAGCCTTTCATTGCCGTCGCTCCGCGTAAAGGCGATCATCTGCTGGTGGTCATGCGTTGCTACCACTTCAAAATCGCCTCGCCGCAACGCCGTGTGCTCGCGCCGAAGTCCAATAACATCGCGGTAGAACTCAAGCAGTTCCTCGTTGACCTTGACCGGACGTTTGCGACCACTTTTCGCACTCCGGGGATGGCGGCTACGTGCCTCGTATTGAAGATCGCCCCAGAGCATCGGCATGCGGTCATCGGGGTCGTCCGCCCCGTCCATGCCGACCTCAGTGCCGTAATAGAGCATCGGCGCCCCGACAAATGTCATTTGCAATAGAGCGGTGAGCTTTTGGACATCGCGATGAGACTCGCTCGGGGGAGAAATATCATACGGTGGGTAAGCCCGGGGACAGGAACGCTCCCCAACGTCATAGTCAAATTTTTCGCCGTCGATATAGCTCCGGTTCTTTTCACGCGCGCTATTGACGATCATCGACGCGACCCGTTCGGTATCGTGCGAGTCGAGCAGGTTCTGCATTGCATAACGAACGCGCTGGGGCTGACGATTCATCCGATCGACCAACATCCTCCCAAAGTCCGCCGCTCCGACGCGTTCATCGATCAGAAATCCCTTTATGGGATAGGCAAAGCCGTGATAATTCATGGTGGCCGAAAAACCGCAATCGGCCAAATACCCCTCGGCGTCCTGCCAGAATTCCGCCACGGTGTAGGCTTGCGGATTGATTGCCCGGACCCGCCGGTTCCAATCGCGCCAGAATTGATTGGGCACTTCATTAGCGACATCCAACCGCCAGCCATCGATCCCATCGCTCGGATCACCGTCCCCATTCGGGTCCATCCAGCGGGCGGTCGCCTGCATGATGTACCGCTTCGGCTTAGGGTGCAAATCGCCGCCGTCAGCATTGTTGGCAAACTCCGGAAGCGTCTCGAAATCCCACCAGCATTGGTACTTTAGCTCGTCTGCTTCCGTCGCAGGGTCGTCATACTGATGGATCACATACCAGTCGGTATATGCTGAATCGCGACCTTTTTTGCGAATATCCTCAAACGCAAAAAAATCACGCCCCGTATGATTGAACACACCATCGAGCACAATCCGGATATCTCGGGCGTGCGCTTCGCGAATCAGCCGCAAAAATAGTTTATCCGCTTCGGTCCAGTGCCAACTGGCGGGGTCGGCGGTCTCCTTGGCCATGAGTTCAAAGTCGCCCTTGGGGTCGGGGCCAAAATGCGGATCGACGTGATGGAAGCTGTTGCCATCGTATTTATGTAGAGAACGGGCGTAAAAGACGGGATTGAGGTAAATCGCATTGACGCCCAAATTTTGGATGTAATCGAGCTTATCGATCACGCCCTGCAGGTCGCCACCATAACGACGATGGAAGACGCCATGCTCGTAAAAGTCGGGGCCCATCTCCTTTTCCCAGTCATCGCGTCGGTACCACTGTTGCGTCCAGGGAGTCACCTTCCACGACTCGGGGATTTGTTTCGGAAATTCCAGCGATTCGTGGGTCGGGTCGTTCGTGCTGTCGCCGTTCCGGAATCGTTCGGGAAAGACCTGATAAAAGATCGCATCGTGTGCCCAGAGAGGCACGCGCGCAGCATCATCGGCCCGTGCGATGTCGGTGATTGTTGCAATCACGAAAGCAAAAACGAGGTGCCGATAGAAGACGGGGAAATGGTGACTTCGGAACGATGGAAGTGGGTGCACATTCATGGGTGTTGTCGCAAAAAGGAAAGTGTTCATGGACCGCTCAGTGTATCAAATAACCGGCGAGCGGATGCCGCGGCGGTGGCAAAATGGGAGTAGATTGTTGCTGGTATAAAGGAACGGCCGTTTACTACTGCCCTGGTAGCCTTCCTCCAACCGTTTTTAGCGCCCGCCTGACGTCAGGGTCCTTTTTGAGTCGCTCGTAGTCCCTCTGGGCGAAGGAGGTTGTTTTGTTGAGAGACCACACGCCCGGCTTGCTTTCATGCAGTCCGGCGCCATCTAAAATCGTGAGGGCATCTTCCCGACTTTGTTCGCGCGACAAGTCAGCGACTTCCGGTTGCCGATTGTTCGGCACATCGCGAGCCACAAGTTCGAGTCGGTAGTTATTATTTTCGCCATCGGGCTGCCACGTACCGTCCACAATGAATTTATATTCGTACTCGTCCGGTTTGAGCGATACGATCGTCTCCCAGGTGCCGTTGTTGTGCTGCATCCGTTCCGCGGTGGTGTTCCATCCATTGAAACTGCCGACCAGAAATACTTCGTGCGCATCATCGAATCCCGGCAGGCGGAACCGGCAACGCACGTGATCGCCTGACGGTTGCGCATGAACATGCTCATTAACACCTTGCCAAGCAACGCGCGCCTCGCTCGGTGTATCGATCAAGCCGCCAATCGGGAATTCAGCGTCCGTTTCATTTTTTGGCGGATGCTCTTCTGTGGCCGCAGGAGTCTCTGGGGCTTGGGTATCTTTGTCTTTTACGCTCGTTGTAGAATGATCAGCTTTCCTGGCTGGGCGATCTGTTTCTTTTGTTTCCTGCCGAGGTGGCGCAACATCGTCCTGGGCGTCCGGAACCCCTTTCTGTTTTTTGAGTGCAATCTTGGCAGGAGGCGGTCTGCTCGGTGGCTTTGCAGGTACCGCCTCTTCTCTAAAGAGGAGCACGCCCGCCAGGGCCACAATCGTGGCCGTTAATACAACGATGCTCACGAGGGCCGGTGCGGGCCAGCCGGTTTTGTTTGTTCTACGTTTGCCGCTTGCGCCTTCGCTGCGAGATGCAGGCGGTACTGGCGATATTTCAAGATCGCTAACTGCTTCAACGGAATGTTTCGCGATCGGCATGCTATCGAGGCCATGTTTTAGGCCCTCATCGTACGCACGCTTCTTTTCATCGGAGAGGAGTGTCAACCGGGCATTGGAGACTTCATTCAGCAGTCGCTGCGCATCGGCAACAGAATCCGGATCACCGGAAAGTTCTTGCAGGTAGGCCATCCGCTGATTGGCTGCCGATTCAATGACGTCTTTATCCGACTCGAAATTGCGAATGCCAAGCAGCCGATAATGATTCGCCGGCTGTTCAAAAGGTGCAATACCGAACCATTTATGGTAAGGATCCATAGGCCGTTCCATACGTGCGACGGGCCCCAGCATTGGCCAGGGCCAAACAATATATTACTCATTCCCGAATCGGCCGGTGGCGATTTGTTATGCCCCTCGCAAAGGCCCAGAGCAACCAATCTGGCGATTCGCATCTGAGCGGCGGAACATAGCCGAACATATCTGCCCCATTTTCCAATTGTGTTCCCTTTTTCGTATCCACGGACCAGTGGCGTGAATGCTGAAGCCGCCTCTGGCAGCATATACATAAAACACCATTAATGTAGCCGAAAGACCCATTTTTTCAATATTTTGCCAGCCTGGTGGGGATAGATTCGGTTCAAATTTAGCGTCGGGGTATTTTTCGGCGAAAAAGGACCAGCACGTCGAGATTCCATTAGTGCGAATGGTGCGTCAAAAAATTTGCAAAAAATAGCCATAACTGCTAATCTAGAAGGGTTTAGCGACAAATTTATCGGTTGCAAATAGACTCGATGGAAAGAGGCTACTGCAGTATTTTTTCCTCAGCGGCCTGCTGTACATGTAGGCTCGTCCGTTGCGGTACGGGCCTGCTGTGTTGGCGTACACCCCGGTGGGCGGCGGGCGCTGCGGATGGATCGTTTTGCGCGAAGAATGTGAGCTAATGTGAGTATCGTACGAGCCCTCTTTGGCTTGCTCCGCTGGCTATGTGCACTTCCCGGTGCGCTCGCTGTACGTTCCGGCGATAGATTCTGCCCCTCTACACGAGTTCGTCTTGCCAACGAACGCGTTTCCTCGCGAGCTCTCCAGCTCAACTACCAGGCCCTCGAGCCGCGCCGGCTTTTGAGTGTCGACACCTCCCCTGCACCGATCCTCCAGTGGTTCGAGTCCTCGCACGACACCATGATCGATCGTGCACCCGATCTCTTTCAAGCCGGCTATGGTACTGTCTGGACCCCACCGCCCTACCGCGGTGACACGAGTGACTACACCGTGGGGTACGACGTGTACGATCGCTTCGACTTGGGCCAGTGGAACAAACCGACGCTCTACGGTACCGAAGAGAGCCTTAAAGAACTTGCCGATTCGCTCAGCAGCGCGGGCAAGGATCTGCACGTCGACTTCATCATGAACCACAATGGTTATTCAACCTACAGCACTCCCGGGTTTGTGGACGCCGGCGGCTATCCGGGGCTTGCGATCACACTTCCGGAAGATATCGACGGTGATTTTCATGGTTTTTACTGGTACGGCGACGAATACGAACGGCTCGCCGGCCTCATCGATGTCGCCCAGGAGAAGAACTACCAGTTCATCCGCAACCCCGTCGATCCTGCCGATCCGGCCAATATTCCGGCAGGGACCATACCTGCCTTTGGTCGGCTCGCCAATATCCCCGATGAGGACAATCGTCGGTTTTATCCCGATATCGGCCACAACACCATCTATGTCTTCGACCCGATGACCGGGGAGTCGGACATTCCGGTCCATTCTTTCAATACCGGCGATCCGATGGCGGGCGATGCGACGAGCGAAAATGCGATGGGCTACATGATGCGCAGCGCCCAGTGGCTCGTGCAGACCGTTGGTGTGGACGGATTACGGATCGACGCCGGAAAGCATATGCAGGGTTTTACGTTCGATTATCTCGACCGGGCCGTCTATCGGACCCATCCGGAGACACTACTCGACGGTAGCCCCAAACATGTTTTCTCGTACACCGAAACATACGATGCCAATCCTGCGGTGCTGTTGCCGCACGTCAAGAAAACGATCGACCCGAATGACATCGGAACCATCGGCGGCAACAGGGATACGCTCGACTTCAAGTGGTATTTCGCCGTCAAGGACAACCTCGAACAGTACGGCCAGGGAGGTGCCTGGCACAACGTCAAGGATGCCGGCCTGGACGTGTCGCACAACGGGATGCACGACGGATCGGCAGGCATCAAGTTTGTCGAGAACCACGATGTCTACAAACCCTACAAACTCCACAACGTCGCCCATGCCCTGATGCTGATGTTGCCCGGCAATGCGGTCGTCTATTTTAATGGCGGGGAGTTTGGTGAGGAGCGCGAATTTCCCAAACAGGGGCGGTCCGATGCGATGGGTGTCGATAGCGTGACTACGCGACTCGTCGAAATTCGCGAGACCCACGGAAAGGGCAATTACGAAGAACGCTGGGTCGACAGCGAAGGCGTCTATATTTTCGAACGGGTGAGCAATGCCGTTGTCGGCCTCTCCAATCGGGGTGACTGGGGCTTTGATGAACGGACCGTGGAGGTCGGCTTTGCACCAGGCACGCTGCTTGTGGAGCTCACTGGAAATGCAGCCAATGCCACGGTCGACCCGTACAACGATATCCCCGAGGTCGTCACCGTGTTCGATGGGGGAGACGGCAAGAGTTATGCATCCATCCGTGTACCGCGCAATCTCAACGCCGATGGCACCGAGCACCAGCTCGGCTTTGTGATCTATGGACTCGGCAGTCCCCAGGCCGACGCGGGACTGGAGCTGACCGGCGTCGACTCTGTCCTTTCCGGTTCTAGCGAAATAACCAACGACTACGAAAACGGAAAAACCCGGCAGACAGACATCTATGTGGTCAAAGGGGACTCTCTTGACGTGCGACTGCAAACTGCGGAGGTCCGTCACCTCGGACTTGAAGAACTCCGCGACATTTGGGCCGATGGCGATCATGCCATGCTCAAACTCGACGCCGGCGTCGATCTCAATAGCAATGGTTCGATTGATGTGACCACACCCGGCGAGACCACCTACGGGTTTGAGTATTTCCTGGACAAATCCGATCCACTTATTGGCGCAAGCGGCATTGCGGGCCCGAGAGGGGATGGGGAATTTCTGCAGTCGATCGATACCACCGGCCTCGATGACGGCTTGCACTTCCTCGAAGCCCGCGCGTTCCGGCACCGGACCGATGGCGGCCCGCCGGTCTTTACGACCTGGAAAAAATCGTTCTATCTCGATCGCGTAGCGCCCGAGTCGGCCGTCTTTGAAACGAACGCCGTTAATGTGTCCGGCTCCGGGGACCATGACATCGTGATCGCGTCGACCGATACGACTGCCGACAGCGTCCACGTTTTTGCAAACCTCCCGGTCACCATGACCGACAGCGAGATTATGGCCATGGCAAATGCTGGTGGCGGATCGGCAACGCGGGTCGATACCAGCCATTTCAAATCGTTTATCAGTGGTCTCGGCAGCGGCAACAATGTCTTTACGGTAGTCACCTTTGAACAAACCGGTACGAGCAATATCCAGAGGCTAACGGGCAATATGATCGAAGGCCTCGGAGCTGGGCTTGGAGACCTCAACTACAACGGCGTCTACGACGTCAATGATGTCGACACCTTCTCGTGGTTCATGGGAAATGAGGGGAGCGAGTTTTCGCCCTCTGGCGACTTGGATGGCGATGGCATTATCAACTTCATCGACTACACACTGCTCGGCGACCGACTCGTTGAAGTTGGCGCCGATGCCGCGACGATGGCCGCCTACGCGGCCCTGGCCAATACCAGCCCGACCGCCACAGATGACAGTTTTGGTGGAACCGAAGATGCGCAGCTAGTGCGCGACGCGGCGGCCGGCGTGCTGGCCAACGATTCCGATCCAGACTGGCAGGCGCTCACGGCCAATCTCCTGAGCGGACCCTCTCACGCCGCATCGTTCAGCCTCGCGGCAGATGGGTCTTTCAGCTACACCCCGAATGGTGATTTCAACGGGAGTGACAGTTTTACCTACGAGGCCAACGATGGCTACGGGGGAACCGATTCGGCGACCGTCACGTTCAGTATTGCCGCGGTGAACGATCCGCCCGTTTTGAGCTCCGCCAGTCGCTATGGCCTGCTCGATGTGCCGGTCGATGTTGATCTTTCGCAGCTTGCGAGCGACACCGAAACAGCCACAGCGAGCCTCTCCTTCGCCCTCGAAGCTCCTTCCGGCGGTACCGCCGAGCTGTTGCCCGACGGCTACACCGCCCGCTTTACGCCCGACTCCGGCCACCTCGGCGGAGCATCCTTTTCGTATCGCGCTACCGACACAGGCGATGG
>JASMGX010000146.1 GCA_030751095.1 Pirellulales bacterium
AGGATATTGGCGAGGATCCAATATATTCTCCGCGACCATCGTTGCGGCCTGAGGGAAGCAGACAGGTCATGGATGCTCAGCAGGATAAAGAGAATGAATCCTAAAAACACCGCATTAAAAAGTTGTGGACTGGCCAGAACACCCATCCACCCCGCAGAAAACTCGACCAACGGTGTGAGCAGCGCGGCCTCCAAGGCCAACAGTACGAGGGGGCCTGCAATCAGAAGTAAGTGGGGCCAATGCTGAGGCTTGTCAGATGATGTAGACAAAAATCGAATATGCACAGGGCTGGATGCGTGCCAACAGTCTTTGTAGTTACTTAATCGGCGCTTTTGTTTGCTGTCGGGTCGTTTGGAATGTCGACGTCAAAAACGCGAATTTGTTTCCAATTCGCTTTGTTTTCATCAATAAATTGGTGGTGCATCGGCGAGTTTTGATACGCATCGTGAGCAGTGCGGTTGCGAAAGACAATTTGCAATGCCACGTCAAACTGCTGATCATTGACATCTCGATTTAAATCAGGTGTTCGCCCCCCGGCAGCGAAGGAGACAATGCCCTCATGATTTGAAAGGAGTGTTTGTGCAGATGCGATCAGAGTATCAGCCGCATGTGGCGAGCAGTCGTGAAGAGAAAAATAGACGTGATGACCGAGCATCATGAGAAACTGCTATATGGGGTTTCAGCTTTCAGTTGGTGAATTTGTAGTCGCCTGCGGCTCACTATTCACTTCGGAGGTTTGAGAGTTGACGGAGGGACCAATGAGTTTCGTGGTTTCCTCTTCATCTAACATTTCTCGTTCGATGAGAGCCTCGGCAACGACCACCAATTTATCGCGATTGGTCTCCAGAACTTGTGTTGCCTCATCAGCCGCTTTGCGCAGTAGTTGCGCGACCTCCTCGTCGATCAGCTGTGCGGTGTGTTCACTGAACTGCCTCTGCTCGTGAATATCTTTTCCTAAAAATGGGTGTTCCTCACTAAGATGATAAGCGACGGGTCCGAGGCGATCACTCATGCCCCAATGGGCAATCATCCTTCGGGCCAGATTCGTTGCTTGGGATAAGTCATTCTCAGCACCGGCACTATATTGATCGTAGATCAATTTTTCTGCAGCACGCCCACCCAACATAAAAACAAGCCTCGCATAGAGGTCATTCTCATTGATGTTGAGGCGGTCTTCTTCTGGCAGGAGTTGCGTGACGCCCAGAGCCCTACCGCGAGGGATAATCGTAACTTTGTGTAACCGATCATTTCCAGGCACAAGCCACGCCAGCACCGCGTGTCCGGCTTCGTGGTAGGCGGTCATTTCCTTTTCTTTTTCGGAGAGGACTTCTTCGCGTTTAGCGCCCATTAATACCTTGTCACGCGCATGCTCAAAGTCTTCCATATCGACCTGGTCTTTTCCCTGCCGGGTTGCCCAGAGCGCCGCCTCGTTGACGAGATTTTGGATGTCCGCCCCGGTCAATCCAACCGTACCTGCGGCCAGCTTTTTGAGATCAACATCATCCGCAAGCGGCACATTGCGAACGTGAACGCCAAAAATTTCCACGCGACCTTTCTGGGTAGGTCGATCGACGGTCACATGCCTGTCAAAACGGCCGGGTCGCAACAGTGCCGGGTCGAGTACATCGGGGCGATTTGTCGCTGCCATAACAATGACCGATTCGTTTGGTTCGAAGCCATCCATTTCACTCAAGATCTGATTTAATGTCTGCTCTCGCTCATCGTGCCCACCGCCGAGTCCGGCTCCGCGGTGGCGGCCAACCGCGTCGATCTCGTCGATGAAGAGAATGGCTGGAGCTGCCTCTTTTGCTGTTTTGAACAGGTCGCGAACGCGTCCGGCTCCCACACCAACAAACATCTGGATGAATTCCGAACCATTGATTGAAAAAAAGGGAACACCAGATTCACCCGCCACAGCCCGAGCTAGAAGTGTTTTTCCAGTGCCGGGTGGGCCGTTGAGCAAAACACCCTTTGGCACACGGCCTCCCAGTTTTTGGAATTTTTCTGGATCTTCCAGAAATTCGATAACTTCCTGTAAATCCTTTTTCACACCCTCCAAGCCAGCAACATCGTCGAACGTAACCGCCTGTTTGTTAGCATCATATTTCTGGGCAGTACTTTTTGTGAATCCAGATAACAAACCACCTCCGCCCATAAACTGATCGCGAGCGCGTCGGAACATGATCCAGATCACTACAAACAACAACACCGTAACAAACAGGTAAACAAACACGAGTAAAAAAGTGCTGTCTTGGCGAGCAACGGAAACAATCTTCACGCCTTGGTTTCGTAGTTCCTGGTCGAGACTTTCCCCGACAAACGGCGTCAAAATTGTGGAAAAAAATTCTTGATAATGTTGCTTTGCATCATCTATAGTCTTTGCTGTTGTTTTGTCTGCACCATCGGATTGGGGCGGTTGAATAACGCCCCCCTTATTCGGTTTGGTCTCTTCTTTTAGAGGTGGTTCTTTAAACGTACCGATGACCTGCTGGCCTTCGATCTCCACTTCCGCAATATTGCCTGCTTGAAGCTGGGAATAGAAAAAGCTGTAAGAGATAGGCGAACGGTCCGGGCCCTGCATGGTAAAAAACATCATTGCCAAGGCAATGGCCAACACAAAAAGAAAAATCATCGTCGTGGCGTTTGGCCGCGATCGAGCAGGGGGCGTCGGCTGTTGCTGGTTTGGCGAATTTTCCATAGAGCAGTTCTTGAAACGCGGAAGAACGATCCCTGGGTTATACCACTAGGTACGATTGGGGAAGTGAGCTTGCGCTGAGAGGCGATTTAATTTTCCGCGTTTGGTGTACCGGGCTCGTCCTTTGTGGAGCTATCCTTTGCCGCGGAATTTTCTTTAACAGGCTCCTCAACAGGCTCGCCATCAACAAATTTAAGATCGAGCTCAAGATTGCCTTCGGCATCCCACCGCTGGGTACGGCCATGCCGCTTCCCTTCCTTAAATTCGACCTGGCTTCGCATTACTCCGTTTTCATACCATTCGGTCGCTGTTCCATCGCGATCTCCATGGATAAACACAGATTCTCTTTGCACCCGGGGTTCCTCACCGCTGTCCACTGCGGGAAACCAGCGGATCACTTTACCATGTAATTTATCATCCTCATAGTTATGCTGGGTCAACAAATGCATGCCATTTAGACCGTATCGAAGAAATGTGCCGTCCTTTTTCCCGTTGTGATAATGTTCAACGCGCCTTTTAGAACCATCGCCATTGAAATAGGTCCATTCGCCTTCAGGGAGTCCATCGGGGCTATAGAAAGCATGCTTGGCTAATGTGCCATCTTCATCCATGAATTTCCACTCGCCGACGCGGCGATTTTCATCATAGGTTCCTTGTTTCCAGAGGATGCCATTGGGATGCCATTCCTTAAAGTCTCCATGAAAAAGGTTTGGCCCATCTCGATAAAAATGAATGGTTAGCCTGCGTTGAGGTTGGCCATTCGGATAGTTCTGTTCGACTTTCTGCGCTTGAATAAATTGAGGTGTTGGCGGGATTTGCCCAACCTCACTCAAGGCATTGATGGGATTCGGCCTAATCAAATGGTTGCTTTGCTGTTGGGTGGCAGGCGCAGCTTCTCCCTGTTGCTCCTCAGTGGCGGGCGCATTTGTGGTGGCTGGCTGTGAGGCATCCTCTCCACCGCATCCAGAGATGCCTAGTAAAATAGCTGCACAAATCCAGAGACGGACCTTCATAGACGATTCCTAGCTCGTTGCAGGACCGCAAACGATATTCCAAGTTAAGGGGACGCAGTCCGAACCGTTAATAATGACATATCTGATTCGTCTGGTCCATTGGCGTGCCGGCAATTTTTGACACTCCCAGAGGCCTGCCTTTATGGTGGGCTCTAAAGTGCGACCCGACAATGCAAAATAGCCGATGCTACGAATGTCCCATCCAGTTGGGTGCTCCACGCGAAGGATGTATCGGGGCGATCTATGTCCCCAATAGGCTCATTTCCCTCCGGAACTCTCTTGTGATGGGTGGTGGCGCCGATTGAAGATTTCTGGGTCAAACGGGTCCTTTGGCAAAAAATACGGAGGCTTTTTTGGGCTAAAAGAGGGCTTGCCTGAGAGGCGACTAATTTTTTTGTTCTGTTGCTCACGGCTTCGGTTGTACAGAGAGGGCGACTTGACGCTCCCCGCATCGCTAGCGAAAGATGTCCCGACTGCAAGCGATTGTGGTCTCTCCGGTGCATTGTTTGTCGGCAAATCGCCGTTGCGGAATTGTGCAATCCAGCCGGAGAGACGTTGGAAGGGAATCCCACCGGAAGCGAGTGGTGGATTTCGGCTGGTTGAATTATTTTTGGTGCCGTGCGCCGTACTGGCATAGTGTAGCAGAGTGCTCTCTGTAGGTCGTTCACGATCAATCCATTTCATCACCGCATGTAGATTCCGAAGAGTTCCCCTGCGTGGAATGGATTGCTTGCGGGTGAAACGATGTAAAAGAAAATCGTTGGCCCCCGCAATTCCATGGCAGGCACGTGCGGAGCAGCTATTCATTAAGAGTGGCTGTACCGTTCGCGTGAAGGATTCGACAGTACCCTTTGGCATATCATGAACGAGGGCATCCAGATCTTTACGCGAAACTGCCGGCTTTGCGATGCTTGCTTGGACATTATTCTCTTGCGAAATGCGTGACTGGAGTTGTCGACGGATGAGGGGTATCCGGGGATGATCTGGTTGTTTTTTAATTGCCAGATCAAGTTGTGTATGTGCACAATACCGCAAGCCCTCGTCGAGACACCATTGAGCCAAAAGCAAGTGATCGATGGCGGAACCAGAACAAGCCTTCTTATTAAGATGAATGTAGGCTTCATCAAGATCATGGCAAATACGCTCAACCTGTTTGACAGGAATTCGTAATTCACTGCGTGCGCGTGTAATTAAATAACGATCCCCGTATAGGGTTACGTTGCCACGTAGTACTTGTGCGTTGGACAACAAAATGATTTGCTCCGGAGGCGACTGCGCCTGACCTGGAGAGTTGGTCGCAGTTGCCATATGCGAGACACTCATCCCGATAAACAATAAAGCGATGGACAATGATTTCAAAGGTTCTATCCTTTGGGAAAAACGCTCGGGCCCAATATTTCAGAAAATAATGTCGACAAGTCCCGCAGAACTCTGGCGAGGACGGCAGAGGGTAGAAAAACCAAGAAACACGGTCAAGATGATAATCGTACGTTGCAGCAGTTCTGTTGCAAAATGCGGCAATCGGATATGCCAGCGACTGTAATTGCCTTCGCTGCCAGCATTTTTTGGCGCGGTAGCATTGGGCCAACACGGTTGTCTCACCACAAGGCAATGTTCACTTGATCGGCTGCCTGCCGAGCCTGTCGAAAAAGTCATGATGCAGGCTTTTTGTCAAATGGCCCGCTGCCGTCAAATTGCCACCCGCCGGGCCACCGGAGATGTAGCCGGTTCTTTATGCGAGAATCAGATATGAGCATTGTTGACAGTCACTATCGGGTCTCTAAGAATGGTGGATTCCAGGTAAGTGTTTGTTTGAAGGTCGAGTAAGAGCACAGATGACAGCAAAGCCGACTAAAAAAAACAGTTCTCCAAAACCACAATCTCCGGTTGCCACTCGGCGGTTTGAAGGGAAGGTGGCGGTTATCACCGGGGCGAGTGTACGTGGTATTGGTGGCGCTATTGCCAAGCGATTGTCTGATGAGGGGGCGTCTCTCGCCCTGCTTTCGAGAAGCACTCCCGATGCGCTGATCGAACAACTGAGGGGGCAATCGACAAATGTTGTCTGGAATGCCTGTGACATTGCCGATGGGGATAGTATCGCAGACGCAACGGAAGTATGCCTGCGCGAGTTTGGAGAAATCGATGTGTTGGTAAACAATGCAGGAATCCAATCAGCAGGTCCCTTTGTAGAAATGGATGAAAAGGATTGGCGGCGCGTTCTAGAAGTCAATTTGCTCGGCGTCTTAAAAATGAGCCAGACGCTGTTACCGCATCTTCAGAGAAAAAAGGGGGTCATCGTCAACGTTTCTTCGGCCACCGCGTTGGCCGGAACATCGGGGCTAGCGGCGTACGGTGCGGCAAAAGCAGGACTGAATGGTCTTACAGAGACTCTGGCCGTGGAAGTTGCCCCGCAAAAAGTCCGCGTGGTGGGTGTTGCCCCCGCTCTAGTTCGAACCCCGATGGTTCTGCCATGCCTGGAGCATGTGGCTGCTGAGGATTGGGAAGCAATCCAGAAATCTCACCCACTTGGCATCGGTACCCCGGAAGACGTTGCGGCAGCCGTAGCGTTTTTGGCCTCATCGGAGGCCCGCTGGATCTCTGGTGTCACGTTGCCCTTAGGCTGGATGCCGATCTGGCCGCTGCCCCCCCTGAAGTCCTGACTCACGCAGTTGCACCTCAGCGACTGACTCCAACAAAGAAGTGGAAGTTTCGGATGGTGTCTGTCGGTGCATGTTGGACTGGAATACCAAAACCAACGGCAAGCGGTACGGGGCCGAGCGCGGGAACATTGAGTCGTAATTCAAAACCGGGAGTCACTCTGAAGTCGGACCAATTGATGCTCATGTTTCTTTCGATCGTACCGGCATCGAGGAAAAAGGCGCCCATCACATTATCGTTTGCGGTCAGAGGAAAGAGATATTCCGCGCTGGTGATTAACTCAAGATGGCCACCGACGGTGACATCGCCATCTTTTGGCGATGCCCCACGGAAGGTAAAACCACGGAGGGTTGCAAAACCACCAGCAAAAAAGTTGTCGTAGATCGGTGTGTCGCCACCCGTCACGCCCAGGGTACCGGCCATTCCCAATACATGGCGCCCCGATCCGTCCGGTCGCTCGCGAGTTACAAAATATTGGCGAACGTCACCGACAAAACGCGGATAAACCCAAGTACCAATTTGTTCGTCAAAAGCCAATTCAACAAGATGGCCTTCGGTCGGCAAATATGCATTGTCTCGTGTGTCGTGAGCAATATTCCAGCGGAATCCAATCAACTGATTTTCGCCAACAACCCTGGCAAGAACGGGTGGAGTCGGCACGCTCGGATCTGAAATGTTGACTTCTTCGTAGCGGGTGGCAAAGGTTGTAGAAAGGTCCGGTCGATCTGGAAAGATGTAGCCCAGGCTAAGACGTCCACCCCAGCGGCGCTCTTTCCAGTTCGTATAATGACGTTCGTAGTAGAAAGCACTTGCACCAAAGCTCACAGATGTTCCGAATAGATAGGGCTCGGCAAAACTCATCGAATATCGTTGTAGTTCGGTGCCCGGCAGCGCTTCGAGACGGAAATGTTGTCCCGCTCCTCGGAAGGCGGTTCCGTTGAGCCAGTCATCAATTCCTGTGGGCCATCGGAGCCAATCAAAATTCTGCTCGTCCACAACAATGTTGCCGACCAAACCGGAGTCGGAGTTCACGCCGACGCCGAACATCACTCGACCGGTTTGTGCTTCTTCGAGCATTACGTCGAGATCAATCGGGGTTGGCCGGGGCGTTTCGACCAGTGGAGTCTCGGGTAAAAATGGTGTTGCGTTTCGAGCAGCATTGCCCGATGTCTGGGCCAGTCGGATCCTTGGAGGACCCGGAGTGGTGCCTATGGGTGCATTGACGGGCTCATTGACGGGCTCATTGATTCCGGCCCCGGCAGGGTAAACGGTTACAGGTGTCTTGTTGGCAACAGGAGACTGATTTGTGGTGGTGGTGGTTGTCGTCGGATAACGAGGATTGCTGGCGGGATAACGGGCTGGCTGCTGTTGTGGTGTTGTCGTTGCCGGGTTTGTCGTTGTCTTTGCCGGGTAACGAGGGCCGGCGGCGGGAGTCTGTGGAGTCGTTGTGCCGTAACGAGGGTCATCGGTAGCCCTCACGGCATCTTTGCCTGGAGGGAGTTCCTTCACATAATAGCCACCATAGTCGGGTTCCTGGCCCCGAATAATGAATGTGGAGGACTTTGCTGCAGCTTGAACGATAGTAGGCTGGGTGCTTTTTAGGTGGTGTTGTTCACCAGCGAACGAATAATCTATCTGCGTTGCGATGTATTGGTCCCAGCCTCTGGGCACGAGAGTGAGTCCAAAGCAGAACAATAACAAGATGGTCCGGTGGATAATCAACGCAATGACCCTCCGGATGTTGCGGACGGTCCCGTTTGCCGT
>JASMGX010000147.1:0-4592 GCA_030751095.1 Pirellulales bacterium
CCTTCATGTGGACCGGCACGGCCATGTGTACACAGCCTGGAGCTCGGGCTTGGATAAAGCGGAGACGTTTTTCGCCGAAGTCACACGGCTCGGCAAGCCGTAGCCGAAGGCAGGATCGCCTCGAAGAAGAATGGTGATGTCGGCGCAGCAGTGGTTTATTTCATGCCCGAATCCTCGGCGATTACTCTGGCAATGATCGGCTTATTGTAGTTGGGTTTGGTCACTTGGCGTCGACGTCGACGGCCGTAATCGTCTAATGCCATTTGCCATGCCCGGTCGGAGACCCCATAACGCTAAGTACTGTTGCCTCATCCATCCCAGAAGTTATTCGGTTGAGGTCGCGACGAACGCGGACATGCACCACGCCAGATCAACAAGAAACGGGCCGCAAAGCACCGCGGCAAGAACTGCAAGAGGAATCCAGCGTAATTTTCGCTTGCGCTGAGCCGTGTAATCCGTTACGTCATGATCGTCCAACGGTTTGAATAGTGGTCGCCGCCCGTCACCAGAGCGAACGACTGTGACTCACCAAGTATTGTAACAAACCGGACTCGCTTTGAATCACCTAGGCGGCGATGGCGCAGCCACCTTGCCACTATCCATTGTTGTGCGACCCTCCGCCAGACGTCTGACTACGGTTGGTACAGCATCGGTCAAGGAAGGCAACAAAGGTAATCGGCAGGATGAAGAAGACCGGAGATAGTGCAGATAGCGTGGCCGAATAGATCTCTGGGTTAGAAAAGCACAAATAGTGGTGGGCTATGTAGGTTCGTAGAACCAGCGGAAAGATTAAAAGAAGGGAAGCCAGTAGACACGCAGCCAATGTCCACCAATGTATCTCGTGCCAAAGTCGAAACGATGCAATGATCATGACGGGCAACGGTGCGACAAAAAGCCAATATGTAAGCCAGGGAAACTCCGATGGGCTCTCCAGCAGGGTATGTGCCCAAAAGGTGTGCCATTTGTCACCGGGAAACCTCATCAGATGAAGGTTGCAGAAAATGGCAACGCACAAAAACGCGACAAAGACAACGGCGAGCGTTAAATAGAAGCGCGGGATAACCTTGATGGGTTCCGTCGCACGGTAAGTATTGACCAGCGGCACAAGAACCGCGGCCCAACAACCGAGCGCAAGTGCTGGCAGTGCGCCGCTCGTGTGAACGGCCTCATAGATAATAACGGTGGTAAAATCGCTGGCAATCTGAGTCGTCGATTCAAAGATGCCCCAAGCGAGAATGTTCGCCGTGTTACTCGTGAAAATCACCACGGCCCAGAGCAACAAGCCGTAGACGGCGAAACTGCCAGTAGTGAAAAGTCGGACTGCCATGGCACGGCATCATAGAAAAGCGTTCGTCTCGGATCGCACAACGGTTGTATTATCCTCCAAAAAAGAAGAATCCGGCAAGCATGATAGTCGCATTTAAAATGCGATTTTTTCGCATTGCGCCCGCCTGACCGCCCCTAACAAAGGCCTCAGAACCAATGCAAATATAAGGAGAATAAGCACAATCGCCCGGTAAGTACTTCTCAGAGAGCCCACCGCGGGCAACACTATCGAGTCGCGCTGCGAGCACCCCCTGCTTTGGGCTGCCGCGTGCGAAGGAAACGTACCATCTCCAGCTGCGCAGAGGATGGAATTCCAGTCCCGTTGAGATCGACCTGTTTCAAGCCGGGAAGCTTGCGGAGCGTCTCTAAACAATTTTCCGTAATTTCGGTGCGACCGAGATCAAGTATCTCAAGATTTTCGGATCCCAGAAGATGAGAAACACCTTCGTCCGTGATTGCAGTAGCTTCCAAATTCAGATGGGTAAGGTATGCGGGCAGTTTAAGGAGCTTGAGATCCTCGTCGGTGATTTTGCTATAGGATAAGTCAATCGAAAGCTTTAATCGGCCACCCGCCTTTGCAAGCTGCTGCTGGATATCACCGGTGGCCGCGTAACGGTTCTGTAAGATCTCGTTCAATGCTTCAGGAGGAATTCGTCCCGCACGGGCGTTAAGTGGCTCCTCCGTCTCCGAGCAGCTGACAAGCATACTTGCCGCTATCACAAGAAGAGCAGCCTGTGAGAATGAACGCCCACTATCGCAATGGAGCGATCGCCAAGCTGCAAGCAGCCATTGATTAATTAGACTGGCCTTTCCAAAAAATTGCAGTCGCATCAGATGGGTCCCACTACTTATTCGAAAAGTTTCAAACCGGCATATCCAGGTTCTAGGCAAAGAATCGCAAAGGTGGTGCAGTAGAGCCTGCCACCAGCCCCCGCGAAATCGCCCCGCAGCAGCCAGCTACCGTCATCCGGCCCCCCTGCCGTCTGTTCGGCGAGGAGAAACGGTTCGAGCATGCCGATCCAGTTTGTCCAGACATCGCCACCCAACTGATACGCCAGTAGTGTTCCATGCTGGTTGTAATAAACGTCGCCATTCACCGTGTCGGGTTGGTTCTCATCAAAAAAAGTTTGTATCGCAATATGATCGGGTGGCACTCCTCCGGAGACGGAAAAGCTGGGTGAAAGTTTGTAGGCGTACGCCCGGGAGAGGAGTCCGCAGGATGCTGCGCGGGGGTAGATGTCGTTCGGATTCCGGGGGGCGTAGGCATATTTTGAGTTGATTGAAAGACCAGATGTGGGATCGGTAAGCGGCGAGGAACCGCACTCATCGAGAAATTTTTTCCCCGCATTCAACTGTCCTTCCAAATTCGGGATCTCGATTCCCGCCTTGTGCGTGGCAATCAGAGCGGCCATCACAAACGCATGATGGGAAATATCGCCTTTCGGGTTGTTCATGTCGCCGGGATACATGGGGCCTTTGTTACCCCAAAACGCGGTGTACGCCCAGCCTCCCAAGCCAGCTTGCGCATAATTTGTGTAGGTCGCTGCGCTCTCTGCCGACTGCCGCATCTGTTCCATCGTCAAATCACACGACTCTGCACAACCACCTTCGTGGGCCTCCTGACTGAGGATAAGTGCCTCACTCATTGCCCAGTGGGCAAACAGATGACAATACAGATCGGGCCCGAAATATCCAAATGGCGAGCCACCTTTTTCAGACTTTCCCGGATTGTTCTGGTAGCTGATTAGAAATTTGATTCCATCGCATACGTTCTGCCGGTAGGTGCCGCTGTAGGGACTGTTGCCGCTGCCCAGATAGGCCAGCACAGCCAAACCGGTCGCACCGCCCGGACCGCTCGAGCTGCCGTCAAAGTCCCAGCTCCCGTCATCTCGCTGCTGGCGGGCCAACCATTCCAGGGCCCGGTCGACCGATCCGGTCGGGTCGGTCGGCGGGTCGCAGGGATCAGGGCCGGTCGATTCGGCGCCCGATTCGGCCTCTTCGTCGCAGATGAATTTAACGGCGTCGGCAAAGACACGATTGAATCCCGGGCCGCTGACGTCATTAGTGAGCATGACGGTTGCGCCATCCCCTGCTTCAAATTCATACGTTCCTACCGGTTGTTCCCAGAATGCGTAGCCGTGGCTTTTTTGGTCCACGATGATTGTATCTGAACCGTTTTTGTGGTGAATCGTGATTGGAACCTCGCTAGCATTGAAGGGCTGGCCATCCCACCAGACGTAAACCCGGTAACGACCTGCTTCGGTGATCGTCACGGAAAAGGTGGCACTGGCCTGCCCGTTCTGCTGGTCATTCCAGTAACAGTCCGACTCCCAGAGATGCTCAGCTCTCATGGTGCGCGGCTCGGTCATCAGGTTCCAATCCCCGACCAGTGTGGGCGTGTTGACAATCACCTCCACACCGGGTGAGCAACTCTCCGGGCCGGAGTCTCCACACGCATCCCCCTCACCATCGTCATCGTCATCGGCCTGATCGGGGTTGTAGGTGTCGGGGCAGTTGTCGTCGCAGTCCTCGGTCTGGCCATCCGTGCAGGGGTTGCTGCCGGGCGAACCATCGCCATCGCCATCGCTATAGATCCCGTCCTCGTCATTGTCGTGGCCTAAGTTGTCCTCGCCGCTCTCCTCACACGCATCGCCGATTTCGTTCCCATCGGAATCGGCCTGATCGGGATTCGGATCATTCGGGCAGTTATCCTCGTTGTTGGGAACCCCGTCGCCATCCGTGTCGAAATCGGAATCGCACGCATCGCCGATGTCGTTCCCATCGGAATCGGCCTGACTCGGGTTCGGTGTGTTCGGACAGTTATCCTCGTCATCGGCGATCCCATCGGAGTCCGAGTCGACCGGATCGTTCTCCGTACCGCAATCCCCGTTCGGGCAGTCCCATTCCGAATTCGAGACCCGCCAGGGGGTCCAATCGCTCGGATTGGCCTCGGGATCGTTGTCGATCAGATCGTCCCTCAATTTGGTTTCCACCGTGCCACTGTGGTGCAGTACATTCACATTGCCACCATGACGATTGCCCGCCTCATTGATTCCAGCCTCCCAGGCCGCCTGCCCATCCGGGTCGCTGGCCCAGTCGTTGTTCGCGCCAGGTGGGGTGACATGGAACACCGGATCGTTTGTACCGTCCCCATCGCCAAAATCGAGCAGGGTCACCTTTTCGCCATCACCGCCCCCGAATCGTTGAAGTTGGCTGTTGGCTGCAAAACTGGCAGAAGAGTTCGAGGCTAGCGGATCGTCGGGGCA
>JASMGX010000147.1:4692-8048 GCA_030751095.1 Pirellulales bacterium
AAGAGATCGGCACTCTGCCGGCCCAAAAAAGGCTCGATCTGCTCGACCCACTTATTGGCCTCGACCGGCGTTGGGCGGTTATTGTTGGCCATCTTCAGTGCCAGGCCAAGCTCGGTCAGGTTGTTCTGGCACTGCGCCGTGCGGGCGCGGGAGCGGACCGAACCGATTGCTGGCAGGAGCAGCGCGATGAGGACCACGATCACACCGATCACGATCAGAAGCTCGACGAGCGTGAAGCCGCCCCAAAAGCGCGAAGAATCAGAGCGCGAAGAATCAGAGCGCGAAGAGCCAGAGAACATGGTTCTGTTCCTTAGGGACGCCTGCGGGAAAACATCGTCCCAAAACACCCCTGTTTTGTGCGATAGTCGGTACCTCTACCACCCTCCAAACTATCGGATTCTCGCCCGATCGTCAATAAATCTTTGACTAAGGGGGGACAGAATAGAGGGTGGGAGGGCCATGCCGGGCCACAAAAAAACCCACAGCCGCTCACTTTGAGCGGCTGTGGGATGGATTTTACAACGACCGAAGTCGTTGATCATACCAACTCCTAGCCGTTACGGCGACGACGGATAAGACCCATCATGCCGATCATGGCAACTCCGAGGAGAGCCAGTGTGGAAGGCTCAGGTACAGCTGGTCCACCCGCATTCGGGCCAACCATGGTGTTGGTGTAGACCTGTGCGTTATTAAAAGAGTACGCACGGAACGTAATCGTACCGGGAGCCTGCTTGGTCACGATACGGACGGTAAATACCAAGCCGGTGTAGTTGGTACCCGTGGTGACGCGATTGTTGAAATTAAACGCATCGCCTGTACCACCACTGCCAGGCATGTCAATAACCTGACCGGGACCGATGAACTTGGGATCAACACCAGCCCAAGAGCTGCTGCCCTCGTAATCGCCAGTACCATGCCAAGCATTGATAACTCCTTCACCAATACCACCGTAGCCGCCGGGGATAGTCCAGGCACCACCACTGTTGTAAGAACCATACGCAGAGAGGTCCCAACTCTTGATGCCGGAATCCGCAGAATACCCATCCCATTTCTGGGTCAGAATTCCAGTGTCCGAGCCATGGCTGAAGGGATGTTGGTTAATAATGCCACCGGCATCAAAACCACCACCACCCATCTGCATATTGGCAAACTGACTCTCAGCGTCCATAAATACATCGTAGATGTACTCGTAAGCGCCGACTTCCGCCGCATGCGGTGTGTCAACGGCGTCGAGAACTCTCACTGAGTTCGACACTCCATAAATGTTGGCCGCTTGTGCCGAACTGGTCATTGCGACCGCAAGCACAGCAGCAGACAAGAATCCGAATATCTTGCCCATAGAAATCTCCTTTCTCATTAGTCATCTCCTTCGTGCACTAAAGAAGAATAAATAAAACGCAAAGCAAATAATTCCGCTTTACAACAATAATCCGCTGTAGCTTGCCCTCGCCGAGAGGAGAATATCCGACTGAGCGCAAAAACAACGGGAAGATCTCCGCATACGGCGATCTTCCCGGTATTCTGAATTCTTAACCCAACGAGACAACATTAGCTAACTCCGAGTTTTCTGGTCCCCAACGGACCCTCTTGTGATAGACCCTCTCCATGAGATTCTTCACGCCCCTCATCATACTTGTAGGAGCATATATATCAAGCAATTTGTAGAAAAAATCCGACTTTTTTAAGACATGCCACTCTCGGGGGGGTAGTGACTGGTTGTTCTTCTTGCGAAATGATCAGTTTTTCGTTTGGGGAAATTGATTGGCGAGCCTCCCAGACGGCAGAACTGCGGTTGTTTTCGGTCAGTGATGACCCCACTGAGAGTTTTTCGGCCTGAAAAAACAGAGGCTCTCGATCATGGCACAGAGAGATACAATGGGGCTTGATCGAATCGCATTTTTCACAAACCTCCTCTTGGCGACCACTCGCAGGGTGTCTTGTTTGAATTGAGAATGGCTGCATGAGTACAGACAAGCAACGAGCCACGAAAGCCAAATCCGGCGCGGAGCGTACGTCTGCTACCCGCAGCACGATCCCCCTGGCACGTAAACTACTCTATGCGGCCCTCGCCGCTGTGCTGATTCTCGGTCTGCTGCTCGGCGCGGGTGAGGGGTTACTAAGACTCTTTGGCGTGGGGTACGAGACCGCCTTTTTTGTCCCGGCAGACGAGCATCACGTGACTTCCAATCCCCGATTTCCCTGGAGATATTTTGGCAGGGCGATGCAGCCCAGGACGACCAACATCGTCCATCTACCGCAAAAAAAACCACCGAACACCTACCGCATTTTCGTGCTCGGGGGCAGTGCGGCGATGGGTGTCCCGAGCCCCGACTTTAGTTTCAGTCGGTTTCTGGAGGTGATGCTCAAGCGGGCCTATCCCGATCAAAAGTTTGAAGTCGTCAACACGGCCCTCACCGCGATCAACTCGCACGTAGTCCGGGATATTGCCTCAGAGTGTGCCGAGTACGACCCCGATCTTTTCATCGTTTACCTGGGCAACAACGAGGTGGTCGGACCGTTCGGACCGGCCAGCGTCTTTGAGGCCCTGGCAGACAACCTCTGGGCCATCCGGGCGAGCCTGTGGCTCAAGGGGACCCGGTTGGGACAGTCGGCCGGTGAACTTGCCGATACGCCTACAGAGGCGGGCGATTGGGAAGGGATGCAGATGTTCCTCAATAACAGAGTCGCATCCGACGATGGGCGACTCGAGCGGGTATATCGCCAGTTTGCAGCCAACCTCACGGCGATTTGCCGGGCTGGTGAGAGGGTGGCCGCGAAGGTGCTGCTCTGTAGTGTGGCCGTCAACCTAAAAGACTGCCCCCCGTTTGCCTCCTCCGGTTCCGGCAGTGGGGAGGAGCAGGGGGAGACGCAACGATTGGCCGAACAGATCGCAACGGGTGATGGAGGAAAAACAAAAGAATATGCGACTCGCTGGATTGCGCCGCTTCAAGAACGTCTCGCAGCCGAACCAGAAAACGCCCTGCTCCACTATCTGCTCGGTCGCTGCCAGCTTGCCGCGGGCAAAACCGAGCTTGCTACAGAATCTCTTGCCAGTGCCCGCGATCTCGATCTGCTCCGCTTCCGGGCCGATGCAAGAATCAACGAAATCATCCGCAGCGTTGCCGGTGCGGAAACCGGCCGCGGCGTGCACCTGGTCGATGTGGAGCGGGCGTTCAATGAGGATTCTGCGACGGGAATCGCAGGCGGGGACTATTTTTTTGAGCACGTCCATTTCAATTTCCGGGGACAGTACGAACTGGCCCGCACACTCTTTGCGGCCCTCTGCGAGCAACTCCCCACAGAGATCCAACCGAAAAACAGTTCCCTCCCGCAGGCCGCCTCGTTTGAGGTGTGTG
>JASMGX010000148.1 GCA_030751095.1 Pirellulales bacterium
CGATTTAGCCCCGATGGTCCTGTCCGAATTGTTTTTCTGGAGAATCTTTCATGGAGGCGATGTCCTGCGAATTGCTTGCCGGAAAAAAATGCCGACCCTGCGAAGGTGGTGTTGAGCCGTATACTCCGGAGCAGACCGAAGCGCAGCTTGAGTTGCTCGAAGGCTGGTACACCACGTACGATGGACAGCGGATCCGCAAGGACTGGGTCGCCAAAAATTTTCTCGCCGGTCTCGATTTTTTCAACAAGGTCGCCGAGATCGCCGAACAGGACGGTCATCACCCCGATCTGCACATTGCCGGGTATCGGAACGTTTCGGTGGAGCTCTGGACACACGCCATTGGCGGACTCTCGGAGAATGATTTCATTCTCGCGGCAAAAGTCGATCAAGTCCCAATTGCCCTCAAGGGCTGAGCATCAGGCCCGTTAAAAGAGGTCGTTTTTCTGCGTGATTCGCCCCGCGGCGGGTCTCTAGTTGACGAACGGTTTGTCGCCTATTAGTCTAGATGTACAAAAGGTTTAGGTCTTTTTAGATCGCAATTGGCGTTAGGCCGCTGCGAACTGAAGGGCTGTACAAGGAAGTAGTTTGGAACTTTTTTCCGTACTGCTTGGGAACAGAGGTCAAGACGGAACAGGTTGCCTTCACGGGCGAATTGGCACCGACCAGACGAGATCCCGCATTATTTGCTTTTCATATGCGGGGTATTCGGGTCAGCAGGGGGAACCCCCGGTCGCCAGGATCCGCGGTGGTGGCAACGCCGATCCATCAACAATTATGGCAACATTCACTGAAATTCTCCTCCGCAAAAGTGTCATCAGCTCGGACCAAATTGCCGAAGCGGAGGCGATGGCGCTCGAATCGGGAACAAAGATTACAGACAGCCTGGTACGTTTAGGCTACGCGACTGGCGATGAGGTGATGCAGGCGGTCGCCAAAGAACACCACCTCGATTTCATCAATCTCGATGAGGTGACCATCCCCCCGGCGGTGATCGAATTAGTTCCCGAATCGGTCGCCCGCGAAAATGTCATCCTGCCGATGTCGGAAGAAGATGGTGGCCTCAAGGTGATCGTTTCCGATCCGCTTGATCTGGACGCCTTTGACAAGTTGCGATTCATTCTCAATCGCAAAATCGAAATTGTCGTTGCACCACGGGAGAATATTCTCCAGGCGATCAATAACTACTATGGCGCTATTGAAGGTGAAAGTGCGGATTCGATGCTGCAGGATTTCACCGATACGACGATCGACTTCACCGAAACCGATCCGATGCAGAGCGGTGACGAAGATGATTCGATCGATGAGAATAGTGCCCCGATTGTCCGCTTTGCGCATCTGCTCATTAATGAGGCGGTCCAGCTGCGTGCTTCGGACATCCATATCGAGCCATTCGAAAACAAAGTACGGGTCCGCTACCGGATCGATGGAATTTTGGTTGTTCGTGATGCGGACGTGCCTCGTCGTTTATTGGGGGCGATGCTATCACGATTTAAAATTCTCGCCCGCATGGATATTGCGGAGAGGCGACGGACGCAAGACGGTCGCATCAAGGTAACTGTGGGCGAGAAAGAACTCGATTTACGAGTGAGCATGTTGCCCACCAACCACGGCCAGAGTTGCGTCATGCGGCTTCTCGATAAAGACAATATCAAGATCGGCGTGCGGCAGTTGGGGCTAGGAGAAAAAGCGTTTCAGACATTTTTCAATCTGATCAAGCGGCCCAACGGAATTTTTCTTGTGACAGGTCCTACAGGATCCGGGAAAACGACGACGCTCTACGCGGCACTCAACGAGCTGAATAATCCAAGCCGTAAAATCATTACTGCAGAGGATCCGGTCGAATATTACCTTCCGGGGATCAATCAGGTGGAGGTCAAACACAATATCGGGCTCGATTTTGCGAGGATTATCCGGGCCGTGTTGCGGCAGGCTCCCAATATCATTCTGGTTGGTGAAATGCGTGACTCGGAGACTGCGGAGATGGGTATTCAGGCTTCTCTGACCGGCCACCTCGTTTTCAGTACGCTCCATACCAATGACGCGCCGAGCGCAATCACGCGACTGGTCGATATGGGGGTTGCGAATTATCTGGTTGCCAGCAGTATTATGGCCGTGTTGGCACAGCGTCTGGTCCGTGTGGTCTGTACCAAATGCAAAACGCCCTACGAACCGAGTCCAACCGTTCTGGAAGAAGCCGGAATCACCCCTGAGATGGCCAGGGGGGCGACCTTTATGCAGGGAAAAGGTTGTGGAAATTGCCAGGGTTCCGGGTACCGGGGCCGAATAGGCATTTATGAACTGATGTCGATGACCCCGAAAATACGGCAACTTGCTTTTGAAAACGCTTCGACACAGGACATTCGCAGGGCAGCGATTAAGGACGGCCTGGCGACTCTGTACTGGGACGGGATCAACAAGGTGCTTAAGGGGATTACCACACTGGACGAAGTCTATCGCGTTGCTAAAAGAGATGAGGTAGCGGAGGCGTGAATCGCACACCCGATCGGTACCGGAAACCGGAGAGAGGAGTTTCGACGTGGCGACAGTGCTGATTGAAAAATTGTTGCAGGCGGTGGTCAAACAGGGAGCGAGCGACCTGCATCTGACGGTAGGGCAACCACCGGTGCTGCGTATCAGTGGCCGGTTGCGAAAACTGGAGACCAAAGTTCTGGAGCCGGAGGACACAGTTGGCCTCATGAAAAGCATTACTCCAGAACGCTGGCAAAACGAACTCCAGGAAGTCGGTAGTGCAGATTTCGGATTTTCATTCGGAGAGGATACCCGATTCCGGGTTTCTGTTTTCAAGCAGCAGGGGCTGGTTGCGATGGTGTTGCGTCAGATTCCGAGTGAACTCAGGTCGATGGAAGAATTGGGTCTGCCAGAGGTATGCACCCATCTTTGTGGGCGGCCGCGGGGACTCTTCCTGGTCACCGGCCCTACCGGATCGGGCAAGAGTACAACGCTCGCTAGTATGATCAACTACATCAATGAAAACGAAGACCATCATATTATTACGGTCGAAGATCCGATCGAATTTACCCACAAACATAAGCGATCGACCATCAATCAGCGGGAAGTGGGAATCGATGTTCCCAATTTTGCGGAGGCGATCCGGCGGGCGTTGCGCCAGGATCCGGATGTGATCCTGGTGGGGGAAATGCGGGATTTAGAAACGATTGAGGCGGCAATCAGCGCGGCAGAGACAGGTCACGTGGTCTTTGGGACATTGCATACCACCGGGGCACAGGGCACGGTCAATCGGATCATTGATGCATTTCCGACAAACCAACAGGAGCAGATTCGTACCCAGTTATCGACATCGATTATCGGTATCCTCTCCCAGTCGCTGTTGCCAAAAATCGGGGGTGGTCGCGTGGCTGCCTTTGAGATGTGCGTGATGACCCCGGCGATTCAGAATCTGATTCGGGAAAACAAGACATTCCGAATGAATTCGTCGATTCAGACCGGCACAAAGCACGGAATGCAACTGCTCGACGATGCACTTTTCAAGTTGTGGCAGGAGGAGACTTGTGAAAAAACAGATGTGCTCAGCAAAGCGCACGATGCGGCCGAGTTGGCCCAGCGGATCGCCAATGCAGAGCGCGGCATTTTTGAAGATGAAGAAGAAATTGCAGATTGACCGCGGGGTGCGTTGCCGCTGAGTCGGTACACCGCGCGAGACAATTATGAGAAAAGGGGCTTTGTGAAGAAACGGCTGGAGAATGGTAATCCGGCCTTAACCGGCATGAAGAAAATCGAACGATTATGGCAATCCGACAGCTAGGCCAGATCTTTGTGGACCTCGGTTTCATCGATGAAGAACAGCTCGAAAAGCTGCTGATGGAGCAGCAGGAGCGTTCCGATGAGTTGATTGGTCAAATCGCGATGGAGCTGGACCTCATCACCGATGGCCAGCTTGCCGACGCACTCGCCGAGCAGATGGGTTTGCAGGTTGTCAAGCTCGAGGAAATCGCGCTGCAGCCGGACGTACTCGCCCAGATCACCGAGCCGATGGCGCAGCTTTATCGGATCATCCCGATCGCCTTCCAGGACGATGTGCTGACCATTGCGATGTGCGATCCGCAGAAGCTCTCTATTCTCGATGAGCTACGCATATTTTTAGGGTACGACATCCGTGCGGTGGTAGCCACCGAAGAGAGTGTTGTGACAGCTCTTGAGCGTTATTACGCCTCTTCGAGTGAGAGTTTTGAAACGCTGGTTGCGGATATGGAGGATGACGATCAACTCAGTAAGGTGGCCGGTTCGTTTGAAGATGAAGCCGCTTTCGATCTAACGGCGGCTGAAGAGGTTGCAGACAGCGCTCCGGTCCGCAAGCTTCTGAACATGGTGCTACTTTTGGCAATCAGGGACCGGGCGAGCGATCTGCACTTTGAGCCTTTTGAGGATGAGTTCCGCATCCGGGTGAAGGCGGATGGGGTTCTCTACGAAATGGTACCGCCTCCCCGGCATCTGGCCTTTGCGATTACCACACGGATCAAGGTGATGGCCAATCTGAATATTGCCGAACGTCGCCTGCCGCAAGATGGTCGCATTGAATTGTCGGTGGGGGGCCACCCGGTCGATTTGCGCGTTTCGGTGCTTCCTACGATGTTCGGGGAGAGTGTTGTGTTGCGGATTCTGGATCGAACCGTTGTCGATTTGGATCTTGTAAATCTCGGCCTCAACCCACGCGTCCTCGATGGCTTTCGCGAAAAAATCGCCAAGCCCAATGGCATTGTTCTCGTGACCGGACCGACCGGCTCGGGCAAGACAACGACCCTGTATGCCGCCCTGGTGGAGCTCAATACGATTGAAGACAAGTTGATTACCACGGAGGATCCGGTCGAATATGATATCGACGGCATTGTGCAGTGCCCGATCGATGCGTCGATTGGCGTGACCTTTGCGGGTTGCCTGCGGGCCATTCTGCGACAGGATCCGGATAAGATTCTCGTCGGCGAGATTCGAGACCTCGAAACCGCCGAGATTGCGATTCAGGCCTCACTCACCGGTCACCTTGTTTTCAGCACGCTGCACACGAACGATGCACCGAGTACGATCACCCGGCTGAAGAATATGGGGGTACCCGCATTTTTGATTACCGCCACCCTCGAGGCCATTCTTGCTCAGCGTCTCGTGCGGCGGATTTGCAGTAAATGTAAAGAGGAGACGAACGTTACCCCCGAGATGCTCGGTGAACTGGAAATGAAGGCAGAGCAATTGGCGGGCAAACAAATTTTTAAAGGCAGGGGTTGCGACCATTGCAACAACACCGGCTATCGCGGTCGGGTGGGATTGTATGAGATATTATCGGTCAACGATGAGATCCGGGATCTGATTATCGACGGAGCTTCGACGGAAGTGCTCCGTGAGGCGGCGTGTCGCAACGGCATGATCCCACTCCGCGAGGCGGGCCTGGAGCGGGTGTATGAAGGCTATACGACGATCGAAGAGGTCATGCGAGAAACCATTCTCGATGGCTAGGTGCTCGGGAGCCTAGCAGTTTACAGCAGTTTGCCGGCGCTTCTTTCCCCGGGAGAGGGTGAATTTGATTCAGAGTGCTGTTTTTTGTTATGATTGGCAGCGAGGGGCGTTGGGACGGACAGGGTTGCAGGTTTGTTCGGCTGGCAGGCCGGACACCTGGCACGTGACGTGACAGGAGCTTGTCATGCCGAGTTTTCAGTTTGAGGCGATGGACGCGACCGGACAAGAGATCCGGGATGTCGTCGATGCTGAAAATCAGGCGGAAGCCCAAGCGACCATTCGCAAGATGGGCTACTTCGTCACGAAGATTGCCGTCAAAAAGAGTCGCAAAACCGCCAAGCAGGCTGCGGCAACCAAGACACGAAAAAAAGGGCATTCGTTTGTCATCGGTGGCGTGAGCAGCAAGCAGCTGACTGCCTTCACGCGACAGCTTTCGATTTTGCAGGATGCCGGCCTGCCCATTCTCCGCAGTTTGAAAATTCTTGAGGGCCAATGCAAACCGGGCCGTCTGCAGAATAGTCTCCTCGATGTCTGCGACGAAATCGAAGCGGGTTCGACGTTGTCTGAATCGATGTCTAAGTCACCCAAGGCATTCGATCGCCTTTACGTGAATATGATTCGTGCCGGCGAGGCGGGCGGTGCGTTGGAGGTGATTCTGCGGAGGCTTGCCGAGTTTCAGGAGCGGGCCCAGGCGCTCAAGCGAAAAGTCAAAGGTGCGATGATCTATCCGATCGTGGTCGTGATGGTGGCGGTCGGCATTCTGACCTTTATCATGTGGCAGATTGTGCCGGCGTTTCAGAAAATTTTTGACGATTTCGAAGCGGAGTTGCCGACACCGACGAAAATCCTAATCGTGATTTCTGATTGGGTCGTCAACTGGGGCTTTCTCATTCCGGTCATCCCTGTGGGGATCTGGCTGGGGATAAAGCTGCTGCGCAAATTTCAGATGGGCCGTATGGGCTGGGATATGTTTGTCATCAAAGTTCCCGTTTTCGGCGCTCTGATCGAAAAGAATATTCTTGCCCGTACGACGCGGACACTCGGGACACTGGTGGCCAGTGGTGTGCCGATTCTTGAGGCGCTCAATATCACCAAAGAGACAAGTGGCAACGCGGTCTTTGAGCGGCTGCTCGGCAAGGTGATCGAGTCGATTCGCGAGGGCGAATCGATCGCCAAACCGCTCAAAGAGTTTTCCACTCTTGGTTTTCATCCGGTTGCTGCTGCGCTGTGGATCATTTTTATGGGTGGGCCGATCGGGGTGCTGCTCTACATGGGCAAGATGCGATCGCCGGTCGTTGACGATTTGGTGGTCAACATGATCGACGTGGGGGAGGAGACGGGTGAGCTCGACACGATGCTCTACAAGGTGGCCGATACGTTTGATGAGGAGGTGGCGGTGTTGACCGAGAGTCTCGTGAGTCTGATGGAACCGATCCTGATTGTGGGTCTCGGTCTGGCCATCGGGTTTATCGTGATCTCCCTGTTCCTGCCGCTGATCGAACTGATCAAGAGTCTCTCCTAGCGGCACTGTTGCCGCCTGGAAAAAATAGTTGGCAGGGGTGCAAAAACCGGGAGAATTTGTCATTCCGCTTGGAAATTGCTTTACATACGGGAGAAAACTCGCGATACTGGGTCTATCGGCCCTGCGTGCCGCAGTGCATGGGGTTCGGTGTGGGCTGTCGCGGGCTTGTCGAGCTGCGGGCCTGGATGAGGGGAGGCTGGATGAGGGGCCGCTGGATGTAAACCGGTGGCAGGGTGGTGCACTTTTGCACCAGCTTGTACGGCGCTTTTTGGAACACGCCACTGCATTTCTATTTTTTCTTTTTCCGCTCCGTCCTCTCCAGCGGCGGGTCTCCGTATTTGGCGATGCATATTTGACGATGCATCGTGTAGCGGGGCATTGCACTACGCAGGTGGCGGCACATTTGCGGACGGGGTCTTTTTAAAGAACAGGAGTTTGAGGTGATGAGCAGAGCAGTCATTCGCAGCGGGTTTACGCTGGTTGAGGTCCTGGTGGTGACGGTGATTATCGGGATACTGCTCGCGCTCGTATCGGCGGCGGTCTTTCCCGCCCTACAGAGTGCCAAGGAGTTTGCCATCACCAGCGAGGCGAGCCAGTTGAGCATGGCGATGGAGTCGCTGAAGGCCGAATACGGTACCGGCAACCCGCCGGCGGATCTGCGAAATCCGAATCAATCCACGAGCGAAATCTACAAGTTCGTGAGCCGCACATTTCCGCGTTATGACATTTCTAATCTGTCAGCGGATTTGACCACAGCGCAAGTCGATACCAATTTTGATCCGGGAAACGCCCTCGTCTTCTGGCTCGTCGGCTTCAGTGACAACCCGGCGGCCCCTTTTGATGGGCATGTGGACCGCATGAATGGCACCAAAATGATCAGCCCGTTCTACGAATTCGACATCGACCGGCTCGGTACCGATAGCGAAGGTTACATCCGTTACTTTCCAAAACTCGCTGTGGATGATTATGCGGACGCCGACGAGCAGCGGGCGTT
>JASMGX010000149.1 GCA_030751095.1 Pirellulales bacterium
ACGCCAGTTGGTGGGCTGCGGCTTTTCGCACATCCGGCGGCCTCGAAACCGATTCAGGATTTGTTGGTGTACAATGCGCTAACGAAGGTTGATATTGCCATCGGGCCGGAAGGGGGTTTTAGCCAGGAGGAATTTGCCCTGGCCCGCACTGCCGGCTGGCACCCGGTAAACCTGGGGCCGCGGCTGCTGCGTGTGGAAACGGCAGCTCTGGCCGCTCTCTCTGCGGTCGCGTTAAAAAACCCCTGAGCTCGGACGTGACAAAAATGTTCCGTGGGCCTCGCCTGCGTCTCGGCAACGATGCCTGCGGTCCTGGCGGTGTCTTGGAGTGCGGGTCTCCGTTTTCAGGCCGTTTGAATTGCATCGGTACCGCCGGTAGAATGCCATCCTTCTGTTGCTTGGAGGAAAGCCGCCCGGATACCCGGTGATGTACCAGAGAAGAATGAGGGATTTTTGCGATGAAATACTACCAGCTTGTTCTCGTCTCGGTTTTTGCGCTATTAGGATGTAGCGAGAGTGGGGCCGAAAAAGTGGCGGCGAGAGCTACAGAGTCGCAGGCTTCTGGAGAACAAGCCGTCATCTCTCCGGTCGCGGCAAAGAAACGAGGTTCCCGGCAGGACAGCCAGTGGCCGCAGTGGCGCGGGCCAGACCGGACCGACCTGTCCGAGGAGACCGGGCTGTTGCAGGATTGGCCTGAGGGAGGCCCAAAGCGCCTCTGGCTCTCTCGCGATGTCGGCATCGGCTATTCCGGTCCGTCCGTTGTCGATGGCGTACTCTACACGATGGGCGTGCGACCACTCTCGGCGGCAGGAGTCGGTGACGATGGCGGGGCGACCGGAATCGGCGACGCGGCGAAGGTTTACCTGATTGCTCTTGATGTCGACACCGGTAAAGAGATTTGGGCTACTGAAGTGGGGGAAGTGTTTGAAAACCCTTGGGGCAACGGTCCGCGAAGCACGCCTACGGTCGATGGAAAGTTTGTCTACGCTCTCAGTGCCCTGGGTGATTTGGTTTGTGTAAAGCGACGCAACGGCGCACTCCGCTGGCGAAAAAGTTTTACCGAAGACTTTGGTGGTGAAGTGCCAAAATGGGGTTATTGCGAATCGGTACTCGTTGACGGTGATCGCGTTGTCTGTACACCGGGTGGAAGCGAGGGGGCGATGGCGGCACTCAACAAATACACCGGCGACGTGGAGTGGCGATCGAAAGATTTTACGGACGGTGCCCAGTATGCCTCGATCATTGCGATTGAAAACGGTGGTAAGCGGCAATATGTGCAGCTTACGCAGCAGCATCTGGTCGGGATCGATGCAGACAATGGCGAGTTGCTCTGGAGCAGTGACTGGCCCGGCAAGGTTGCCGTCGTACCCACCCCCATTTTTCATGATGCGTCGGTCTATATTTCCTCGGGATACGGAGTCGGTTGCAAGCGGGTCCGGCTCAATGCGGAGAATGAGGCCGAAGAAGTCTATGCCAACCGGGTTATGAAAAACCACCATGGCGGCGTGATTCTGTTTGAGGGCCACCTCTACGGCTATTCCAATGGCGTTGGCTGGTTGTGTCAGGATTTTGCCACCGGCAAAAAGATCTGGAGCGAGAAACGGGCATTGGGCAAGGGCTGCATTGCCTATGCCGACGGCAGATTTTACTGCGTCGATGAAAACGATGGTCGGGTTGTCTTGATCGATGCTGCGTCAGAGGGCTGGCAACCCCACGGAGAGTTTTTGCTCGAGCCTCAGACCCAACTCCGCAAACCGTCGGGCCGGATCTGGACCCATCCGGTCATCGTCGATGGAAAACTCTTTCTACGGGATCAGGAAATGCTACACTGCTACGATGTCCGCCAGTGATGCAATCGACTTCCTTTGAGTTTTAGGAAGACTTCGGTTTTAGAAGACTTCTTCGAGAAACTGGACCAGCGACTGCCACGATCGCTTGTCTGCAGATTCGCTATAGACGGTACCAAAATCTGGATCGTTGGCTTCCGGATTGGTAAAGGCATGCATCGTCTGGCCGTACACGTGCATTTGCCAGTCCGCGCCCGCTTCGGTCATCTCCTTCTGGACACCGAGGACTTGTTCGGTCGGGACCATCGGATCGAGATTGCCGTGCAACAAAAGCACCTTGGCGGCAATCTTTTCCGTCGGGATTCCCTCTGGAGCTGCAAGGAGGCCATGAAAGCTCACAAATCCCAGCAGCGGGCTTCCACTGCGGGCCAGATCGAGGGCACAGAGCCCGCCGAAACAATAACCGATCGCGGCTATTTTCTCAGCATCGACCTGCTCGAGACTGCGTAGCGATTCATAGATGGTCACCAGCCGATCGCGCAATAGCGTACGATCGTCGATGAGGGGTTGCATGAGGGCTGCATTTTCTTCCTGGGACTCGCCCACCCGGCCCTCTCCGTAGAGATCGGCCGCAAAAGCGGCGTATCCCAATTCGGCCAGTCGTTCACCGGCCCGCTGTGCGAATGCGTCGCAGCCAGCCCAGGCATGGCAGACGATCACTGTGGGCAGTGGGGTTGGGGACCCTTGCGGATAGATGAGATGCCCCTCGAGTCGGACATCTCCGTGCTGCGTCGAAATTAGTTCTTTGCAAAGACTCATAAAAAAATTCCTCCTTTTCCGGTCGATTATCTATAGCCTACAGTTTCTGTCTAGGGAGGCGCTGCATGTCCGAGAGCGGAAGTCGCAGCAAAATGTTCCCGTGACAATATCCCGTCCGCGAGATTACAATACGACCTGAGTTCGGTCACGCATTTTTAGAAACCGCGCAGCCTACCTGCACACGTTGAGGGATTTTGTGATGATGCATGCTGAATCATGTTTGAAGAGGAAGGGCGAAGTGCCACAGCACATTGCATTTCGGGTCCGTCACCACTACGTCTACCTCTCGATGTATCTGATAGGCTTCGCGTTGCTACTGGTAGGGATTGCGTTGCTGGCCCATTACGTTGATGACTCCACGACATCGATCGATCACTGGGTTGAGAGTATGGGGCGTTGGGCCCCCGTCATTTTTGTCTTGGGGGCTGCCTTGTTATGTATTCTTTTCATTCCGCAGGCCATTACAGGGGTTGCCGGGGGCATGCTGTTCCCGATCGGCTGGGGCTTGCTCTACGTTGTCCTTTCCGAACTGCTTGCAGCCACAATCAGTTTTTTTCTGGGACGACATTTCTTTCGCGGTTATGTGAAGGGGCTACTCAGTAAACACCCACGGTTGGGGATCTTTGATCGGGCCACGCCTGCAAGGCGTTTTCGTTTGATGTTTTTAATGCGACTTGCGCCCGCAAATTTTTCTCTTCTCAATTACATCTGTTCGGTAAGCGGCGTCCGTTTTTGGAGGTACCTGCTGGCGGTACTGGGGGTGTTGCCGGGCAATCTCTGCACGGTCTATGCCGGAAACGTTGCCAAACATATTGGCCGCCGAGTCACCGGTCACGAGAGCTACCCGCTGATGCATTATGTGCTGATGATCGGCGGCCTTGTTCTTGCTGTCTTTGTCGTCTTTTTCATTGCCCGTATGGCCTTCAGAATGGCAAAGGAAGATTGCCCACAAGCCGACTCCTGCGGAGTATCATAGCGGTGGTCCGACACGGTTGCCGTCCGTTTAACAAGAAAGAGTACCAGCGTGACCGAGATGGATCCGTTTGAATCAGCATCTGCGGGAGGAATTCCAGAAGCGCCTGGCGTGGTATTGGCCGAACTCGTACCGCCACGTCCGTGGGGAGTCTGGCCGACGCTCGGATTGTCGCTCGCTACCGCCTTTGCGGTGACCATTGCCCAGATGGTCGGCGGCGTGCCGGTGATGCTTTATCGGATGGCCAGTCTGCCTGCAGCACAAAGAGACGATATGGCGGCCCTTGCAGAGCATTTTACCTCCGATGGCCTGGTGCTTTCGGTGAGTACTTTTGTCGGTGGCCTCGTTGCGATCGGGCTGGTGGTCCTTTGGTCCCACCTCCGCCGCTGGCCCTGGCGGGAATATCTTGCCCTGCGACGATGCTCTCTCGGAGCGGCGGTGCCAAGTTTTATCGGTTTGGCGGTCATTCTGGCCGTTTCTCACATCTCGCTCGGTGCTGCCGAGCAGCAGGGCACTGATTTCATGGTGAGAGTTTACCAGAGCGCGGGTTTTCTGCCGCTGCTTTACCTCGCTCTGATTGTCGTTGCTCCTCTCTGGGAAGAACTTTTCTTTCGCGGCTTCATGCATCGCGGGTTGGTTGCCGGCATGGGCGCTGCGCCTGCGATCATCATCTGTTCAACCTGTTGGGCGTTGATGCACGTTCAGTACAACATGGTGCTGATTTTCTGGATTTTTTTGATTGGTCTTTTTTTCGGTGCCGTGCGCGAACGGACCGGATCGACGAGCTTGGTCATTCTGCTCCATGCCATCATGAATCTGCTGGCGGTGGTGGAGACAGCTGCCGTGGTCGCCCAGATGCCCTAGTGCCCAGATGCCCTAGTGGCCAGATGCCTTACTGCTTTGCGACCCACTCGCGAAGTTCGGCCAGTTCCCGTTCAAAACCCCCGGAGAGGATTGGAAAACGGCACCAGGTCTTGGGGTCCAGATTCTGGTCGTCCAAATGGAACGAGGGGGCGTAGCGTTCCCGTTTCCACTGATTGCGGGTCCAAAGTCGGAAGAAGCGTTCAACCCACTCGGCCAGTTGTGCCGCATCGTACTGGGGAAACTGGACCTGCATGAGGCGATAGACGTCCAGAGGCATCTGCTTTGCCCCGATCGCCGCCCGCTCGATCGCGTCGAGCAATTCGTAGGGCATCAAATCGGCCTCGTCGGTCTGGCCGGAGGAGGGAGGGCGGAGTTCGGCAGTCGGCTGTTGTTCATTGACGAGCGCCAAGGCCGGTATCGGTCCCAATCCTGCGGGACCTTCCTTTTCCATCCAGAGGAGCCAAGTGCGGAGAAACGCCTTGTCGATGCCCGCAATCGGTGCAAGACCTCCGCTCGTGTCACCATCCATCGTGGCATAGCCGACTGCCGCCTCACTCCGATTGCTCGTGCTCAAAAGTAGAGCCCCGCGGAGATTGGCCAGCATCCAGATGCCCGGTGCCCGCGCACGAGCCTGAATATTTTGCAGCGCGATATCGTCCTCTTCCCACGTGAGTTGCCGCCCGATCGCTGTGGCCACCATGTCGGTATAACCCTCTACGAGAGCATCGACATCAAACTCCAGATATTCCGCACCGAGGGCGCGGCTGAGAGTCTCTGCTGCCGTACGGGTCGTCTCTCCGCTGTTGCGGGTCGACTGGTAAACGCAAGTGAGAAGGTGGGAGACAAACTGTTTTTCTTCTTCGCAATCGTCCAGACTCGCAATGTAGGCCAGCTTATTTTTAAATCCCTCGCTTCCCAACTCGGCAATGCCGAGTCGCACCGCAAGCGAGATCAGGGTGGCAACGCTCGAAGAATCGGCACCGCCGCTGAGCGAGACGATAAAACCTCGGGAACGACTTTTTCTCAGGTAATCGAACAGGCCCAGGGCCACCGCGCGGGTACATTCCTCCTCTTTGAGTCGGGCAGAGGTCTCCCAGGCCTCTTCGGTGTCGTTATCGCTTTCTGGGGTCGCCGGGGGAAAGGTAAAATCACAATGGACAACTCCGGTCGCCACTTGCGCTACATCCGGCTGGTAGCTGCTTATTTGGGATCGTCGGCCGCGGGTGCCATCGACATCAATAACCGCAGTCGTGAGCTCTACATCGGCAAATGAAAATCGGCGTCCTTCGCTGAGCATCTTTCCACCACTGGCAATCAGGGTGCCACCATCATAGATTGCCCGACCTGCTTCGTTCCCGAGCAGGTTGGCATAGACGTAACTCACACCAAACGCCCGCGAACCATCGAGGACGAAGCGGCGGCGGATTTCCTGTTTGCCAAATGCAAAATGGCTGGCACTCGGATTGAGGAGAATATCCGCTCCAGCACTGGCCAAGTCGCGGCCCGGACGTTCCGCCACCCAGGCATCCTCACAGATTTCAAAACCGATCATGATCCCGCCGCAGTTGAAAACCAAATCGCCCAACGGGTAGTGCTTCCCGTCAATGACCGTTTCCGCTTGGACTCCAGCCGGCCAGGGTTTGAACCAGCGGGGTTCGTAGTGGATCCCCTCACCCGCCAGATTTTGTTTGGCTGCAAAACCAACAATGTGGCCATCCGCGACTAGGCATGCGGTGTTGTAAAGGGCGCCGCTATGGGGCCGCGGCAATCCGATGCTGACAATCATCCCACGGGTCTCTGGAACAATGTCGCCCAGTATTGAGGCAGACATCTCGTGCATATGGGAGCCGTAAAATGCATCCTCACAACCGTATCCGGTGATACAGAGTTCGGGCAAACAGAGAATCGAGGCTCCCTGTTCGCGAGCGGACTCTATGGCTGTGAGGATATTCGCCGCATTTCCGTTCCAGGCCAGAGGTGTTTGATTGACCGCTGCAGCGGCGACTTTGATTAATTGCATATTCCCTTGGGCCGGTCAAACTGGGCCCGTCAAACGTTTTGTCCCAGCGGTGGTTGTATCGTCCTTAGGCGCCCTATTGTAACGTGCTGTGGTGCCGCTAAGCCAGCGGTACCGCCGATAGCCTGCGGCGAAGTTTTCAGAGAAAACGGTATGAGGAGAGCTGGTTTTCAACGATTGGTTCTCTCGCGGGTTGTTTGTTGCCGGGGCAACCTGTGCAAGGCATGTTGACAGTCGGCTGCCGGTTCGGCGCGTCTGCATCACTTTCGGCGCGTTGCCGATTGTTTTAGAATCTAGGGAAACCATGGTGGGGGGTGAAGCGGTTTTTTCGCAGATTCCATCCAGTTTTTCCTGACGGGTCCGACACGACGAATATGGCTGCTAACGACAAAGCGATCGGCATTGATTTGGGTACGACCTACTCCGCGGTTGCGCGGATTGACGAATTGGGCAGGCCGGTGACTCTGGTCAATGCCGAGGGTGACTTAGTAACTCCCAGTGCGGTGCTCTTCGATGGCCCTAACGTGATCGTCGGCAAAGAGGCGATCAAAGCAGTGGCGACCGATGCTGAGCAGGTGGCGGACTGCGCCAAGCGGGATCTCGGCAGTCGGACATTCCATAAATTGCTCGAGGGACGGCAATATCCCCCCGAGGCGATTGAGGGATTTGTGTTGAAAAAGCTTAAAGAGGATGCAGGGCGACAAATTGGAGATTTCGAAAAGGTCGTTATTACAGTACCGGCCTATTTTGATGAAACGAAGCGTAAGGCAACGCAAGATAGTGGATACATGGCCGGCCTGGAGGTGCTCGACATTATTAACGAGCCGACGGCTGCGGCGATTGCCTACGGTTACCAGAAAGGTTTTCTCGATACCGGACAGCGAGATGCCTCGCCACAAAAAATCCTGGTGTACGATCTCGGTGGCGGCACCTTTGATGTGACTGTGATGGAGATTCAGGGTGCGGATTTTAATGCGTTGTCGACAGATGGGGACGTGTTGCTGGGAGGTCGTGACTGGGATCAAAAGTTAGTCGATTTTGTTGCCGAGGAATTCATGCAAGAGCACGGCTTAGATCCTCGTGAGGATCCCTGCGCATTCGGCCGACTCTGGCGGGAATGCGAGGACGCCAAGCGGACTCTTTCGGCTCGCAACAAGGTATCGGTAGCATGCGATTATCGGGGGCAGGCGGTGAGGATGGAAATCTCGCGAGAAAAATTTGAAGAATTGACGCGAGATTTGCTCACCCGCACCGAATTTACCACCCAGCAGGCACTCCAGGCAGCGGGTTTGGATTGGGATGGGATCGACGTGGTCCTTTTGGTCGGTGGCTCCACTCGCATGCCGATGGTTGAGCAGATGCTCAAAAAACTTTCAGGGAAAGCGCCAGATCGTAGTCTCTCTGCCGATGAGGCGGTTGCCCATGGGGCCGC
>JASMGX010000014.1 GCA_030751095.1 Pirellulales bacterium
AGGCGGTCTTGGCTCGGGGCCTCGATGCGCAAACCGCGTTTGAAATTGTCTCCATTGATATTGCGGATATTGATGTGGGCGAAAATATCGGAGCCCGTCTGCAGGCCGATCAGGCTGAGGCCGATACCCGGGTTGCTCAGGCGACAGCGGAAAGGCGACGGGCCGAGGCGGTTGCGCAGGAGCAGGCAATGAAGGCGAAAGTGGCGGAAAACCGGGCCCATGTGGTGCTCGCCGAGGCTGAAGTACCGCGGGCGATGGCAGCCGCTTTTCGAGAAGGCCGGTTTTACGCGAACGGTCCGGAATGAGCGGCCCCCGGTAAACCAATCTGCGGCGGCTAGGTTTCCAGCTACAATCCCCGTTGCCACGTCCCCCGTTGCCACATCTCCGTTGCCACATCTCCGTTGCTGCTACTAATGCCGGCTACTTCTGCTCGCCCCAATCCTCGTGGTTTTGGCCTCTAGAATTCATCCAAATGGATTGTCTTCAGAATTGTCTTCAGGTTTTTCTGGCTCGTCCGTTTAGTCCTCTTTAAAGGGATCTTCCGGCTCGTCTTTTGGTTTTTCTAGCTCGTCCGTTTCGTCCTCTGCAAAGGGATCTTCCGGCTCGTCTTTTGGTTTTTCTGGCTCGTCCGTTCCTTCGTCTTTTTGGGAGGCATCGTCCGCTTCCTCTTCTGAGCTACTCGTTGCGTCTTCATTATCGTCCGAGGCCTCTTCTTCCGGTTCCAAAACAGGCTCCGGACTCTGTCTTTCTTTTCCTCGGGGCGTGAATCGGTCTTGATCCATTTCGCCGTGGCGCTTGTTGATTTTGCGCCTTGCTTCGGTCCGATAGTTTTCCAACTCCAGGCGAGTCGGCCCTTGAATACGCATTAGTGCCCGGCTGACCGGATCGGCTAAATTTCCATCTTGCACCTCAATATCTGCAGCCTTCGCAAAATCCTGCTTTGCCTGTTCCGGCCGTCCCAGTTTCTGATAAGTCAGTCCACGAAAATAATATGCGCGGGGATCCCGGTTGCCACTCTCAATCGTCGTGGTCAGTCTTTCATGGGCCTGTCGATAGTCTCCTCCGAAATAGGCGTGGACTCCCATGCCATAGATCCGGCTGAGAATATCGTCTTGTTGGCAGAAAGCGATATCTGCGACAGCCAAGCATGAAAAAAGGAGCAGGGATCGAAGGCTATAGCGGGCAATGGTGGACAACATTTCAAACTTCTCCAAAGACACTCTGGATGATGATTCGTGCTGGTTCAGACGCTCCGCTTTATTGTAAATAAACGTGCCCTCCGTTTCCAAAAGTGAGGGCGATTTTTTTTCCTCATAGCAGATAGATGGTCCGGAAGTGCCGTTTTTGCTGAAAATACCAACCCAGAGAACGGCCGATTCTTTCATAGCCACTCTTTATAGAAGTTGGTTCCTCGCCCTGTGCGGTTCAAAAAGGACTCAAGGCTCGCGAATCAGAGTCTCTTCGATGACCCCGAAAATTTGCTCGGCGACCGCCTCTTTTCGGCCTTCGAACGTTGCGATGATCTCTCCGCTCGGGGCGATGATTTCAACCGCGTTATTCTGCGAATGCATTGCCTCAACCTGATTGAGTACCATCAGGTTACAACTTTTTTTCTCGAGTTTGACCAAGGCGCGAAACCGGGGATCTTCTGTTTCCAAAGCAAATCCTACCACCCATCGCTGCTGTTTGGTCTTGGCTAGGGTGGCAACGATGTCTTCCGTTTCGATCAGTTTCAACTGTAGAGGTTCGCCGGTTTTTGCAATTTTGTTTGGCTCGATTTTTTTTGGGCGGTAGTCGCACGGCGCCGCCACGCCGATTAGCCCATCGCATTCGGAGAATAATGTTTCGCAGCGTTCGAGCATTTCCTCGGTGGAAGTGACACGATGAACGTTCGCTTCGGGCGGATAGCTGATTGCTACTGGCCCGCTTACCACGATGACGTCATGTCCGGCGGCAACGGCTGCTACAGCAAGAGCGCTACCCATCCGCCCGCTCGATGCATTGGTAAGATAACGTACCGGATCCAGATATTGCCGCGTGGGTCCGGAGGTGATGAGGATGCGTGACATACCGCGCGGCGAAAGAGCTCAGTTATCGAATCTACGTTGGATCTCGGCGAACAATACTTCTGCTTCCGCCATACGGCCGACTCCGGTCTGCCGACAACTTAGCCAGCCTTCGGTAGGCAGTACCACATCGACGCCATCCTCACTGAGTTGACGGATATTTCTCTGTACGGCTGACTTTTCCCACATCGCGCTGTTCATTGCGGGCGCCAGCAGAATCGGGCAATTGCAGGAGAGGTAGAGCGTGCTGAGTAAATCTTCAGCCATTCCCGTTGCAGCTTTGGCCAGGAAGTTGGCGGTTGCAGGTGCAACGCAGAGGAGTTCCGCTTGCTCGGCCAGTTCAATGTGGGCGCCTAACGGATGCGCATCATCTGAAAAGGCCCGCGTATTCACCGGCCGTCCGGTAAGTGCGGAGAAGGTTGCCGTTCCCACGAACTTACGCGCGGAGCGAGTCATAACGACAGAGACCTTCGCATCCGCTTGGACTAACTTGCTCACCAGTGAGGCCGTCTTATAGGCCGCGATCCCGCCGGTAACACCGATGAGAATTTCTCGGTTTTTCATGTGCAGCCTGTCGGAGAGGCTCAAACCCGGTCTCTATACAATGGGAAACGTACTCCAGACCGACTTCTCATCGGGTGGACGACGAAGTCCCGTGAGGCTTCGCGTTTGAGAGCGGTTTGCCAACTAGAGATTCTCCAAATCGAGCTCGGGTGGACTGCCCGCATCTTCGACTTCTTCGGCGACGCGAACATTTGAGGAGGAGTCCAAGAAAATCTTGTCCTGTAGTATTTCTTGAACGACGATTTTCAATTTGTCATCCGTTTTGATATCCACCAACGGCCGAGAGCCTCCGTTCAGCGCAACGAGCCGTTTCTGAATAAGTGTTGATAGTTTGAAACGCCCACCAACTTTGTTGACGATTTCTTCTTCTCGCAGTTCATCCAACATGAATTGCCAGCTCCCAGGTTCAGAGGGGGATTAGAAAAGTGAGACACACGGTTCGTGCCGAATTTTCAGTGTGCCGAATTTTCAGTGTGCCGAATTTTCAGTGTGTCTGTGTTGTTTCCGGGTCGTATTGCTTGAGGATCTCACAAAGCTGCTGTGTGGCCTGTTCTACATCGTCGTTGATCACGACATGCCGATAAAAGTCGATGGACTCCATCTCACGGCCTGCAACCTTTATTCGCTGTTCAATGTCTTCCGCCGATTCCGTGCCGCGGGCTTTGAGTCGGCGTTCGAGCTCCTCCAGGGAACTGGGCCGCACAAAGATGGTGATTGCATCTGGATACCGCTCGAAGACCGCCATCGTGCCTTCAACATCAATCTCCAAGACTACCCAATTTCCAGCCTCCAATCTAGGGGCGACCTCGCTTTGTAAGGTTCCGTACCAATGGCCCCGACTGTAGACCTCAAAGCATTCGAGAAACTCGCCCGCAGCACGTTTTTTCTCGAATTGTTTACTGGAGAGAAAATGGTAGTCGCGCCCTTCCGCTTCTCCGGGGCGTGGCTTTCGCGTTGTGGCAGACACGCTCCACTCGAGCGGCAGGCCACTCTGACGGAAGACTTTTCCAAGTAAAGTTGATTTTCCCGCGCCCGAAGGACCGGAAACGATGATCAGCTTGCCGGCTTTAGTCATGATGTTGGTTCGTGTCTCGCAACGGTAGTTCTGTGAAACAGCCAAAATTGCTATCTGTTATTCCACATTTTGTACCATTTCTCGAATGCGTTCGATGGCTGCTTTAATTTCAATCACATGCTTTGAAATCTCTGCATCGTTGGCTTTTGACCCGATCGTGTTGGTTTCGCGAAACATTTCCTGCGTCACAAATTCTAATCGCCGTCCATTGCCGTCATCGGTGTCCAAGGCATCATGAAATTGGCTGAGATGGCTCCGCAAACGAACAACCTCTTCGGAAATATCGCTCCGCTCCGCAAACAAACCAACTTCACGCACCACATCGCCCGGTCCCACTTCTGCGTCATATTGTGAGAGCAGACCGTTGATGCGATCGGTCAGGCGATTGGTATACGCCTTCACAACAGCAGGCATTCGGACTTCGATCGTGTCAAGGTTATCGCTAATAGTTGCAATGTTTGCACACATGTCGGTTTCCATCGCCTTCCCTTCGGTGGAGCGCATGCCGTTTAACTTCTCGAGGGCGGTTTTGGTGGCGGTTAGAACTAAATCCCATGTTTCTTCTGGGGGGCCGGAGCCTTTGGTATCTTCAACAACACCGGGCAAGACCAGCAGTGAGGCGAGCGAAACGGTTCCATCCATGGGGTGACGTTTGTGAAACGCCTGCAACTGCTCGCGGTAGTGGTTTAAAACCTCTTCGTTGAGTTGGTAGGCAACACGATCACCTAGTTGCTGCAGACGGACACTGATGTGGACAGTACCGCGCTTGATGTACTGCCGCACGAGTCGCTCGATCTGCGTTTCATGTCCAGCAATGCCATCACTCACGCGCGTATTGATTTTCAGGTGGCGGTTGTTGATCGAGCGGACTTCGACCGTAGCTGACAAATTGTCACTCTCGACGCAGGACTCGCCGTACCCGGTCATGCTTATCAGCAAAAGAAACTCCTAGCAAATTCGAAGTGCGAAGGGGTGGATTGTGTCGATTCCTGTCCCTTGCTATGTACCACCGCTCGAGTTGTCACTGCCCGCATCATTGCTACTGGCGGGATTTGTATCGGCGGGCAATCCCGATTCAGAAGGCGGAGCCTTTTTCGGAGCAGATTTTTCTGATCCCTCGCCCGTTGCTGGTGGAACTGCCGCGTTGCCCTCGTCCGTTGTTGCCATACCCGCCCCCGCAGTGCCAGGGGGTTCGGGGATCATCGGTTCACTACCACCACTCAACATACGGACAGCGACAACACAGAACACAATCCAAATGAACGCAGTCCACATGGTGATCTTGGTAAAGGCATCGCCCGCTTTAGCACCAAATGCGCTCTGTCCCCCTGCTCCACCAAGTGCACCGGCAAGTCCACCGCCGCGTCCTCGCTGGACCAGCACCAGTAGAATTAAGAACAGGGCGATGCCGATCAACGCCATGATGATAAAGAAAAGTTTCATCGCAGATACATTTTCCGTAGTAGTAATAGTTCATTCAGGGACAAGGCCGGACCGCTAGGTGGCTTCCGCCAAAATTCCCAGGAAATCTTCAATATTCAGGCTTGCGCCGCCAACGAGTGCTCCGTCGACATCAGACTGGGAAAGCAAATTGGCCGCATTGCTCGGCTTTACGCTGCCACCATACTGGATGCGGACTGCGTCGGCCGTCTCGGCATTGTAGCAGTCCCGGATCATCCTGCGAAGATCGGCATGGACCTCCTGGGCCTGCTCTGGGGTGGCGACTTTTCCGGTGCCGATCGCCCAGACCGGCTCATACGCAATGGTCACGGAGGACATCTGAGAGGCCGAAATTCCCTGGAGCGAACCTGAGAGCTGTTTCTCCACGACAGCTTCTGTCTCACCCGCCTCCCTCTCTTCGAGCAATTCGCCCACACACAAAATAGGATTTAGGTCGACTGCCAGAGCGGCATCGATCTTACGGTTTATTTCCGCATCGGTTTCCCCGAGAATGTGACGCCGCTCACTATGCCCGAGAATGACATAGCGACAGCCGACATCCCGCAGCATAGGGCCGCTAATTTCTCCGGTGAACGCACCGGAGGGCTCAAAATACATGTTTTGGGCACCGAGAGCGACTGCCGAGTTTTCAAGTTCTCCACCTACGGCCAGCAGGTAAACGGCTGGCGGGCAAATCGCAATATCGATCCCCTGAAAGGCGCTTGAGTGTTTGACAATCTCTGCCGCCAACTGGACCGCCCCACTGCTGTCAAGATTCATCTTCCAGTTCCCGGCGATAAAGGGCTTTCTCATTGGGATGCCTCTCCAACCGGTGAAATCTTTTTATCAAACAGTGTGACCAGATCGCGTATCTGTCCCGCCAGTTGGGCATATTGCTCGGGGCGCAGCGACTGTTGGCCGTCTGATAGCGCTTCTTCGGGACAGTGGTGCACTTCAAGGTGAACGCCGTCAGAGCCGGCCGCTACGCCCGCTAAAGCGCAACAGGGAATCAAATCGAGCCGACCGGTTGCATGGCTTGGATCGACAATAATCGGCAGGTGGGAAATGGCTTTGACTGCCGGGACGGCAGCGACATCAAAAAGATTTCGCGTTTCAGGGTCAAATCCCTTGATACCCCGCTCACATAAAATCACGTTCGGATTACCCTGAGAAAGAATATATTCCGCTGACATGAGAAGGTCTTTGACGGTCGCGCTCATGCCTCGCTTGAGCAATATCGGTTTGGTGGTACGACCAACCTCGGTGAGCAGTACAAAATTCTGCATATTCCGTGCACCGATTTGAAACATGTCGACATACTCATGAATCAGATCAATGTGCCGCGGATCGATAATTTCTGTCACTACCGGCATGCCATATTTATTGCCGGTATCGCGAAGTATTTTCAGGCCATCTTCGCCGAGTCCCTGAAAAGAGTATGGACTGGTGCGAGGCTTAAAAGCACCGCCACGCAGGATATTTGCCCCCCCGTCGCGGATTGCAGATCCAATCGCATCCATCTGCTCGCGACTTTCTACCGCGCAGGGTCCTGCAATCATCCCCACATAACCACCACCAAACTTGACATGTCCCACCTCGATAATACTCGGTTTAGGATGTGCTTCGGCGCTTGCGAGCTTGAAGGGGGGCAGGACCGGAACGACCTGGGCCACTGCCGGGATCGCCTGCAACGGCGCAACGGCGATTTTGGCTTCATCTCCAATGATGCCGATGACCGTACGATACGTCCCTCGACTCAGGTGGGCTGTGAGACCGAGCCGCTCGATGCGTTCGAGGACATGCTCAATTTGTTCGTCGGTCGCGTCGGCGCGAAGAATAATAATCACGATTTACTCTTTGACAGAGAAACAATGGGACATCCGAACGTGCGAACTATAGCGTTTTCGGTGAGAAAAAGGCATGGGGATGGTATCGCGAGACGCTATCTTTTTTTCTCCCGGCTATTCATCGCACTACGATATCGGTGCGCTCGCGGCATACGATCCGAGGATATCTAGCCGCACAGACTTTTTTCCCAGAGAGGCGATTGCCCGTTTGACTTTAACATCCCGCTGGTGCCCCTGCAGTTCGATAAAGAAGAGGTAATCGCCACCAGAATCGGGGATTGGAAAGGACTCAATCCAACTAAGATTCACCCGACCTCGCTTGAAGATGGTCATTGCATCGGCGAGCGTTCCCGGCCGGTGCTCCAGTTGGAACATGATGGCTGTTTTATCGTTTCCGCTACGTGGTGCGGATTGGTGGCTGATGACCGCGAAACGGGTCAAATTTTCCTGATTATCCTCGATATTGGTTGCGATGGGATCGAGACCGTAATGGATGCCGGCTTGAAGGCTGGCAATCGCCGCAGCCCCTGGTTTTTCACTGGCCACCTGCGCCGCTGTGGAGGTGCTGGTCACCTCGATGGTGCGGGCAAGCGGTAGGTGCGTTGAGAGCCAACCACGACACTGCGAGAGCGCCTGGGGGCGACTGTAGACCTCTTTGACTTCGCTACGGGCTCCCCTTCCCAGGAGATTATGGTGGATTCGTAATTGGACCTCAGCGCTTATCTTCACCGGATAACGGATGAAATTGTCCAGCGTGTCAGCAATCCGGCCATCGGTGGAGTTTTCGACGGGGACCAAACCGTAATCGGCCAAACCGACATGAACTTCCTCAAAGACCGAGCCAATAGTTCCTACGGGAAGAAATTCCACGGTTTGCCCGAAGCGGTGGATCGCCGCCAGATGGCTGTAGCTGTAGAGCGGTCCCAAAAACGCCACGCGGAGCATTTTTTCGATGGCTCGTGAGCCACTGATGATCTCCCGGAAGATTGCGCGGATGCATTGTTCCGAAAGGGGCCCATCGGAGAGTTCGACGGCACGCGAGAGGACTTCCTCTTCGCGATCCGGGGCATAGACGGTCCGCTGCGATGCGTCTTTGATTTTGCCGATACTGTGGGCCAAGGTAGCCCGCTCGTTGATAAGCTTTAAAATCTCCCGGTCGAGTCGGTCAATCCGGCGACGGAGCATCGTCAGAGATGGACTTCGGGGGAGTGTTTTCCGCTTTGCGGGCTGTTTTTTTTTCGGCGGCGGGGCCTTTTTCTTAGCGGGTTTCCGTTTGGCCATCGGATTGCGTCCTCGACACCTGCTACAAAACGAGACATAAAACCACATTGATTTGTTCAAAATGGTGATGTCACTTGTAGTTGGAGCATTTTGACCTGTCAAGAAACTGCCAAATGGGCAGTCGTGCCTTGCTGGGCCGATGTGCCGTGTCAATTTGGCAGAAACTTTGGTCGCCGGGAGCCAAAAACAATCTACCGGGAGTCTCATAAGTTACTTATTTTTAAGGGCTTAAGTTGCTCTTGAGATGGCTGGCACAGGGTTTGCGAAAAGAAAAGTGTACAGCCCGGTGGATTCCCATTCGGGGATTGTATGCGGTCGGCAACAGGGCGACCTTATTTGTCAGTGAGTGCAGAAAGGGAGGGATGCATGGCTCAGGGTGAAAAAATAATTGGCATCGATTTGGGCACGACCAATTCTGTGGTGGCGGTCATGGAGGGCAAAGAAGCGAAGGTGATCGCCAACGCTGAAGGCAATCGATTAACGCCAAGTGTGGTTGCCTATACCGACAAAGGCGAAACGCTCGTTGGAGAGCCCGCGCGGCGTCAGGCGGTAACCAATCCATCCCGTACCATTTATTCCATCAAGCGTTTCATGGGTCGTCGCCACGACGAAGTGGAGTCCGAAGAGAAGATGGTGCCCTATGAAATCACCGGAGGCCCTGAAGATTTTGTAAAAATCAAAGTCGGTGACAAAGAATATACACCACCTCAGATCTCCGCATTGGTGCTGCGCAAGCTCAAAGAATCTGCCGAAGCGTATCTGGGGCACAAAATCAACAAAGCTGTCGTCACCGTTCCTGCTTATTTTAACGATTCACAACGCCAGGCTACGCAGGACGCCGGTCAGATTGCTGGACTCGAAGTAGCAAGGATCATCAACGAGCCGACAGCCGCTGCATTGGCATACGGTCTGGATAAAGACAAAAACGAAAAAATTGTCGTTTTCGATCTCGGTGGCGGAACATTTGACGTTTCCGTTCTGGAGCTTGCCGATGGTGTCTTTCAAGTGATGAGCACCAATGGCGATACGCATCTGGGAGGAGACGATTTTGACGATGTGTTGATCAATCATGTCGCCGATGCCTTCAAGCAGGAGCAGGGGATTGATCTCCGTAGTGACAGCATGGCCCTACAGCGACTGCAGGAGGCTTGCGAGAAGGCCAAGAAGGAATTGAGCACAGCGCAGACGACCGATATTAACCTTCCGTTTATTACCGCAGATGCCAATGGTCCCAAACACCTGCAGCAGAGTATTTCTCGCGCTGAATTTGAAAAGCTGATCGACCCGCTTGTACAGCGCACCAAAGGTCCTGTGGAAAATGCGATCAAAGACGCCAAACTTAGCCCCGACCAAATCGACGAGATTATCCTGGTGGGTGGCTCGACCCGCATTCCCAAAGTGCAGGAATTGGTCCAGAAAATATTTGGTAAGGAACCCCACAAGGGTGTGAATCCTGACGAAGTGGTCGCGATCGGCGCGGCGATCCAGGGGGGCGTGCTTTCCGGAGATGTTCAAGATGTTTTGTTGCTGGACGTAACGCCCCTGTCGCTCGGTATTGAAACTCTCGGTGGTGTGTTTACCAAACTTGTGGAACGAAATACGACCATTCCCACCGAACGCAAGCAGATCTTTAGTACTGCCGATGATAACCAGACAGCGGTAACGGTTCGCGTTTTTCAAGGAGAGCGAGAGATGGCGGAAGACAACCGCCTGCTCGGTCAGTTCAATTTAGAGGGAATTCCTCCGGCAGCTCGTGGGGTGCCGCAAATCGAGGTGAAATTTGATCTCGATTCGAATGGTATCCTCAACGTCTCCGCAAAGGATGTGAATTCGGGCAAGGAACAGACCGTGCGTATCGAACAAACGAGTGGTCTGAGTGATGAAAAAATCGAGGAAATGCGCAAGGATGCGGAGTCGCATGCCGAAGAAGATCGTCAAAAGCGAGAGGTCGTGGAGACTCGTAATAAAGCGGAGGCGATGTGCTTTGAACTAGAAAAGATGATCAAAGACAATGACGACAAGCTTTCGGAGTCCGATAAAGCTCCACTCGAAGCGTCGATTAACAAGACACGCGAGGCAGCCGCCGGCGATGATGTGAATGTGACCAAAGCGGCGATCACTGAGTTGGAACAGGCCTCCCACGCTCTCGGTAAGACACTCGAGGCAAGTGCTCAGGCGGGCGCTGCTGCTCCGGAGGAGGCGACAGCAGACGCCGGGAATGGTTCTGGAGACGATGTGATTGACGCCGATTTTGAGGTCAAGGATTCTTAAGAGCTCTTAGACATTTTCGCCGGCAGTGAAAGCTGCCAGCTCGCGGTGCGGCCCGTTCGCTTGAGAGGGACCTTGTCTTGGTCGGCGAGCTTGGATGGCTCCTGTTTTTTGGTTGGGTTGGGGCTCTCTAACTCGCACAATCTCGGCGATCCCTTTTGCACAGCAACGTGCGCTGGTTTGATCGGTTGAAAATATTCTCGCGAAAGACCATCTTGAGGTAAGTGGGGACCAGACATGTCGATTCCAATGGACAAACTGACGATCAAGGCCCAGGAGGCAATCCAGGCTGCCCAGGCTCTTGCCGGCAGCGAAGGCAATCCGGAAGTGACGACGGTGCATTTGCTCGCGGCCCTGTTGTCCCAGGACGATGGGATCGTCAACCCTATCATCGAGAGGATTGGTGCCAACCGCGGACAGCTGCAGCAGATTGTTGCATCCGAACTGGCGCAATTGCCGAAAGCGGCCGGCGGTAGCCAACCCGCGATTGCAAAAAGCCTTGTGCAACTCATCGGGCAAGCGCAGTCAGAAGCTGCGACGATGAAGGACGAGTACCTTTCGACAGAACATCTCTTCCTTGCCTTGGCAAAGAGCGACGAAAAGGCCAAAAGTATCCTGGCTCTTTGTGCCATCGACGAGCAGGATATCTTAAAAGCCTTGCAGGCGGTACGCGGTAGCACGCGGGTGACCGACCAGAATCCCGAGGAAAAATTCCAGGCTCTGGAGCGCTACGGCATCGATCTGGTTGAGCGCGCTCGCCAGGACAAGCTTGATCCGGTCATTGGTCGGGATGAGGAGATCCGGCGGGTGATCCAGGTTCTCTCGCGCCGCACCAAAAACAACCCGGTCCTGATCGGTGAGCCGGGCGTTGGCAAGACGGCCATTGCCGAAGGGCTGGCGGTTCGGATTGTCCAGGCGGATGTGCCACAAAGTTTGAAGAATAAGCGGGTCATCGCACTCGATATGGGAGCCTTGATTGCAGGTACAAAATTTCGGGGCGAATTTGAAGAGCGTTTGAAGGCGGTCCTCCGCGAGATTGAAGATGCATCGGGCGGCATCATTCTTTTCATTGATGAATTGCATACCGTTGTGGGAGCAGGTGCCGCAGAAGGTGGCAATGACGCGGCAAATCTTCTCAAGCCCGCGCTGGCACGCGGGGATCTGCGTTGCATCGGTGCGACAACACTCGATGAGTATCGAAAATACATCGAAAAAGATGCAGCCCTCGAAAGGCGATTCCAGCCGGTTTTTGTGGGAGAGCCGACGGTCGAGGATACCATTGCTATTCTTCGCGGTCTCAAGCCGCGTTATGAAGCGCATCATAAAGGGGTCAAAATTAAGGACTCGGCGTTGGTCGCCGCGGCGGAGTTGTCCAATCGTTACATTACGGATCGTTTCCTTCCGGACAAGGCGATCGATCTTGTCGATGAGGCGGCCAGTCGCTTGGCAATGGAGTTGGAAAGCGTTCCGCACGAAATTGATGAGGTCCAGCGGCGGCTTACGCAACTGGAGCTTTCTCAGCGCCAACTGGCGGAAGAGAGCGAAAGTCACGCTCAGGAAAAACTTGCGGAAATCGAAAAGGAAATGGAGGAGTTGCGGCGCAAACGGGCCAGTCTGCGCGAGCAGTGGGAGGCGGAAAAATCGGGATTGGGCAACGTCCAGGAAGTTCGCGAGCAGTTGGTCAAACTGGAACAAGATTTTGAACGGCGGGATGCGGCCATCAAAGAGACCGCGTCCTCCGGTAAAGCGATTTCCGAGGAGGATTATCAGGCGCTGTACGAATTGGATGTTAAGCGGAAGCAATTGGGAGAGCGTCTTGAGGAACTCGAAGCGAATCAGGTCGCTCCCGAGGATAAAGGAACGGGCGCAACATCACCCAATAAACGGCTTCTGCGTCAGGAGGTTACGGAGGATGAAATAGCCGGGGTTGTTGCTAGCTGGACCGGGATTCCGATCACTCGGATGATGGAAACCGAACGCGCAAAGCTGCTTATCATGGAGGATCGACTCCACCAACGCGTGGTGGGACAGGATGAAGCTGTCGAGGCAGTTGCAAACGCCGTACGGCGGAGTCGGAGTGGACTGCAGGACCCCAATCGACCTGTCGGCTCTTTTTTGTTCCTCGGGCCGACCGGGGTGGGCAAGACCGAACTCTGTAAGGCACTTGCCGAAGTCCTCTTTGATGATGACACGGCGATGGTGCGTCTCGATATGAGCGAATATATGGAACGGCACACTGTGAGTCGACTCATCGGTGCACCTCCGGGCTACATCGGCTATGAAGAGGGAGGTGCGCTGACGGAGGCGGTTCGTCGGCGTCCTTACTGTGTTGTCCTCCTGGATGAAATCGAAAAAGCGCACCGCGACGTGTTCAATATTTTGCTGCAGGTGCTCGATGATGGCCGGCTTACCGACAATCAGGGACGCACGGTCGATTTCACAAACACCCTGATCATCATGACCTCGAACGTGGGGAGCCAGATGATTCAGGAACTTACCGAGCAGGGTGGCAGTGACGAGGAAATGCGGGAAGCGGTTAGTGAGTCCCTGCGGGCGCGGTTCCTGCCCGAATTTCTCAATCGGATTGATGAGACAATCATTTTTCATCCGCTCAGGCGCGAAGATATCCGGCAAATTGTTGACCTGCAGATTAAATTACTCCAGAAACGTCTCGCCGCGCAGCATCTCCATTTGCATCTTACAGAAGCTGCCATGCAACGCCTTGCCGACGAGGGCTACGACCCCGTCTTTGGGGCCAGACCGCTGCGACGCGTTCTTCAGCAACAGATCGAAAACCCGCTGGCCACCGAAATTCTCAAAGGCACCTTTAGAGATGCTGCGGAGATTACCGTGGATTGTGCAAACGGCGGTTTCAGTTTCGCGGAGGATGGGAGTCCATCCTCAGATTCCGCCAGCCGGGTTTCGAGCAGTTAATCGCCCCGGGGCAGCATGCCCCTCGCTCTGCTTCACTGGACAGGGCTTCACTGGACAGGGCTTTACTGGACAGGGCTTTACTGGACAGCGCAATCTAGTTTGTCACAGTCTAGTTTGTCACAGGCCAGTCGGATCGTTTTCAGCGGTTCTCAAGTTCCAGACGGGAAATGATATTCTCAGCACCTGGAGTCAGGCTGCGAATTTTAGCCGCAATAAACTGTTTTTCCGAGACAGTCGCTTTCTGGCTCCGTTCGGAAAGTTTGGCCATCTTCTTCTTGCGATGTCGACGACGTTTGATCTCTTTACGACGTTCACTACAGCCCACCGGAGAACCTCCCAATTTTTATGATAGAAGTATCGAAATGCCAATGATTTGTGTAGCATGACTCTGGCAGGTCGTCAAGATGCGCAGGTTCTCGAAAAGGCTGTTTTGCGTGTTTCGTCCCGCTATACTGTGTGGAAGAAAAGTCCCGTTGATTCTCTAGAGCGATACTCACGCATTAAGGAATAAAGGAATTCGATGGATGCAGTTTCAAAAGATGCCCCGCTTTATTCAATCCTGGGTAAAGTGACGAGTGGAATTTATATCCTTACGGCCCGTCACGGCGATGAGGAAACCGGGATGCTCGTCAGTTGGGTCATGCAGGCCGATTTCGATCCACCGATGCTCACCGTTGCCGTTCAACGCAAACGGTATTTAGCAGACTGGCTGAGCGAGGGGACGGTCTTTGCCTTAAATGTCGTCGGTGTGCATGGGAAGTCGCTTTTAGCCCATTTCGGTCGCGGCTTTGAACCGGGGCAGGCCGCTTTTGAAGGGCTGTCATTGAAACGCGGCCCGGAGGAGACCCCGCTCTTGAGCGAGGGCGTAATTGGCTATTTGATATGTCGCCCGACGGAGCACCTCGATACAGGTGAACACCGCGTCTTTGCAGCCCAAGTTGTCGATGGCGCGTTGTGCGGCAATGGAGAGCCGATGGTCCATGTCCGCAAAAGCGGTGCTGCCTACTAAAGTGCTTACAGGATCACGGCAGTGCTTGCAGGGTCACAACCGGTTGTCAGGCGCTGCGGGCCAAGCCATCGATTTCAAGTTTGACGAGTTGATCGATGAGCGCTGGTGTGGAGGATTCCCGGCGGACAGGCTGTTTGGCAAGCATCCGAACGACCAGAGAGGAAACGGCCTCGCCCACTTCCGGTAGTAACTCGCGCAGCGATGTAGGGCGTTGCTCTCGATGGGCCCTGGCCAGATCCGCCAAGGTATGTTCCTGAAAGGGTGGTTTGCCGGAAAGCATCTCGTAGAGTGTTGCGCCGAGGCTATAAATATCGCATGCAGCACCGTTCCTATGGGCGGAGGTGATTGTTTCAGGCGCGATATAATTAAACGTGCCCTGGATGCGCCGATTGCAAGCCGACCCCGATTCCTTAAAGTTGCGAGCAAAGCCAAGATCAATCAGGGTTACGTGGCCGTCCGGTGCGAGAAAGATATTTTCCGGTTTAATGTCAGCGTGCATCCAGTTTTGGCTATGGAGGGCCGCCAGACCCTGGGCAACTTGCCGTGTGACCCAGAGAGAAGTTGTCACATCAAGTTTTTCCATACTGTTGAGAAGCGTGCGGAGTGTTGTACCTGTGAGATAGGGTGTGACAAGAAAATAGGGAGGCTTTCTTAGTTGCGAATCGAGAACCGGAATGAGATGCGGATGCGAAACTTCCTGGCTGACGAATGCTTCCCGTTGGAGAAGGGTTCTTGCCAAATCGGCATGTGAGGTGTTTTCGGCTAATGTTTTGACCACGTAGTGACACGCAGGAGTCGCGCCGAACGGGTAGGCCGTATACGTTGCGGTCAGGTCACCTACCGAGAGTGTCTCGGCGAGTTGCCAGTCCCCGAAACGGTGGGCAACTCTTCGGTCTCCCGATGTGGCCTCCTGCTCGGGAAGCGGCCCGGCTACTGCAGAATCGGCCGTCGTTGTTGAGTACGCATGTGGCTTCATGATGGCGCGGAACCAATGGACAATCCGGATGAGAGATGAACCCGCTCCAGATAGTGAAGATCGACCGGATAGGTGGTGCAAGTTGAGTCGAGCTAGGTGGGAAAGTGGGGCGACGATCGGGTTTGCGAAGGCATGCGAACCCTTGTTTCCCGCTTAAAACCGCCTTAAAATCATCGCTTGCGCGTAATTTTACTGCAATCATCTACCAAAAAACTATTTGGATTCGAAAGGGAACACTGTAATGGGGATCGACCGATCGAGAGCGACTACCGCGGGCTGGGCGTTGGCTATTCTTTGTGCCATTTCGTTGGTGTTCATTTCTGATTGCAAAAAGGCTGCTGCTGAGAAGAGCGATGATGATCCACCTCGCATTGCGTTTGTGACCAATCAGATTGCCGACTTCTGGAATATTGCCAAGGCGGGCTGTGAAGATGCCCAAAAAGATTTTGATATCATTGTTGATGTGCGGATGCCGACCGAATCCGAGGTGACCGAACAGAAGCGGATTGTCGAGGATCTTGTGACCAGTGGCGTCGATGCGATCGCCATCAGTCCGCTCGATGCAGAAAATCAGAAGAAATGGCTCAATGGGATTGCGGCCAAAGTTCCTCTCATTACGCACGATTCGGACGCCCCGGGGACAGACCGGATCATGTACATCGGAATGGATAATTATCTCGCCGGACGCAAAGTAGGCGAACTCGTGGAGCAGGCACTGCCGGATGGCGGAGAGGTGATGCTCTTTATCGGTCGCTTGGAGCAGAACAATTCCCAGCTGCGGCGTCAGGGTGTGATTGATGTACTGCTTGGCCGGGACTCCAGGCCCGAGGACTACGATCCCGTAGAGGGTGTGTTGGAGGGGGAAAAATATACCATTCTCGGTACCCAGCTCGACCAGGGAAAACAGGATCGCTGCAAGGAAAAGGCGGCCGACTCGCTCAATGCACATCCCGACATGGATGCGATGGTCTGTCTGTTTGAATACAACCCGCCCGCCTGCATTCAGGCACTCAAACAAGCGGGGAAGCTTGGTCAGATCAAGCTGGTCGGTTTCGATGAGAACGAGCTAACACTTCAGGCAATCAAGGATGGTGATTGTGTGGGGACGGTGGTGCAAAATCCTTATCGGTACGGGTATGAGTCGATGAAGGTTCTCAATGCCTTGCTCAAAGGTGATAGGTCGGTGATCCCGGATTCTAAATTTATCGACATCGAGGCCCGCACCATCACCAAGGAGAATGTCGATAGTTTCTGGGACGATTTGAAGGCCAAGAAAAGCGGTTAACACGAGAGCAATGTTCAGGTTGGGCGCACGTCCATGTTTCCGATCCCTAATGTAGGCCAAGATCCGTAAGGGGGTTTACCATGTTTTTCACCCGCCTGACCACAGCGGCTGTTTTATTTGTTGTTCTTTTCTGCATTTTTTATTTTGGCGGCGGGATGTTCCTTGGCGCAGAGGTCGGGATGAAAATGGCAGAGAAAAACAAGCAATCTCTAGCTAGTGATGCTGGTTTCGCAAGGCTCAAACAGGAAGTAAAGCAGGAGGCGGACAAAGAAGTGGCGGCAGACATCGGTACGATCGCGCTAGTGGCGGTGGTGTTGTCCGGGCTATTCTCCCTGGGACTCACCTTTGGTGGCGCGTTGCCCTGGTGCCGCAAAAACCGGCCGGCAGTGGCCGGACATAGCTCCGGCGCGATGCCAGACAATACGGCCTAGGTGGTGTGGTTGTTGTGATGGAGGACCAAGACGAGAAAACCTAAACCTATCGGATTGCAGTTTTCCCGTCGGTAGTCGGCAGGCTGCGCTCCGTATCGTACTCGCCTCAAGAAGTTCCAAACCCGGTTCCCAAGCAATTGATCCACTCCCCATTTCCTGCCATGCCCGCAGAAACCGACAAGCCGTTGCTCGAAGTCCGGGCGATTTCCAAGCGGTTCCCCGGCGTGCGGGCACTTCATACGGTTGACCTCACGCTTCATGAAGGTGAGGTCCTTGCCGTGGTGGGCGAAAATGGGGCCGGCAAGAGCACACTCATGAAGATTCTCGCCGGGGTGCAGGCTCCCGATGAAGGAGAGATTGTGCTCGATGGCCGTGAGGTCCAGATCGACTCCGTTTCCGAGGCACTCGAGTTGGGTATCGCACTGATCCACCAGGAGTTGAACCTGGCGGACAACCTCGATATCGGTGCCAATGTCTTTCTCGGTCGGGAGCCGCTCCGCGGTGGTTTGATCGACAACAAGGCAATCTACCATCAGAGTTCCCAATATCTTGAAATGGTCGGACTCAAAATCAATCCCCGATGTCTCGTCTCGGAGTTGACGATCGGACAGCAGCAACTGGTAGAAATTGCCAAAGCCCTCTCGGTCGATGCCCGCATTTTGATTATGGACGAGCCGACCTCCAGCCTCTCGATGCACGAAGCGGAATATCTTTTTGAAGTGATCCGATCGCTCCGCGCGCGGGGCGTGAGCATTATTTATATTTCGCATCGTCTGGGTGAGGTTCGCGAGCTGGCCGACCGGGTTGTCGTCTTGCGGGATGGAGAGAATGCCGGCGAGCTGGCGGACGAGAAAATTTGTCACGACAACCTCGTGCAACTGATGGTAGGCCGCGATGTCTCGCAGTTTTATGCCCGCCAGACTCATCCCATCGGTGAGCCAGTCTTGGAGGTTTGCGATCTGGTGACGATGGCCTGGCCGGAGCATCGGCTCAATTTCTCACTGCGGGCAGGAGAAATCGTAGGGGTTGCGGGACTGATGGGTGCTGGTCGCACGGAGATGTTGCGGGCCATTTTCGGTGTCGATGCGAAATTGAGTGGACAACTTCGACTGGAGGGAGAACCGTTGGTTGCCGGAAGTGTCGCTCGCTCGATTGAACGTGGTCTGGGCCTGGTGCCGGAGGACCGCAAACGACACGGGATCGTTCTCGAAATGAGCGTGCGAGAAAATATAGGTTTGGCAGGGCTATCGCGGCACCGCTACCCCGGGGGTTTTTTGAATCGTTCCCAGGAGACGGCCGACACCAAGCAGATGGTCGATACGCTGAGTATCAAAACGCCCTCGACCCGCCAGATTGTCCGTTACCTGTCGGGCGGCAATCAGCAGAAGGTGGTGATCGGAAAGTGGCTGGCACTGATGCCCCGGGTACTGTTGCTCGATGAACCGACTCGCGGTATCGATGTTGGGGCCAAGGAAGAAATCTATCGACTGATGGAAGCTCTTGCACAACAGGGTATGGCCATTTTGTTTGTGAGCAGCGAAATGGAAGAGATTATTGAGATGTCGGATCGAACGCTTGTCCTGCACGAAGGTGCGATTACTGGAGAATTGGCGCGCGATGCGCTGAGCGAAGAGGCAATCATGCAACTGGCGACAGGTGGAACGCTAGTCGCGTAGCGAGGGTCGATCGGATAATGAACGCAAAGATTTTTGGCATTTTGTCACTCTTGATAGCGCTCTGTCTCTATCTGGCCCTGAGTACCGATTCCTTCATGACCGGTAACAATATCGAGAATGTGTTGCGACGGACGGCAACGTATGGAATTCTCGGGATAGGTGTCGCCTTTGTCATCATCACCAGTGGAATCGACCTTTCGATCGGCTCGATCGTCTGCCTCTCGGCGAGCCTGCTGGCCGTTTTTCTCGACGTCGACTACAGGCCTGTTTCAGAAGAGTCGGTGCTTGCGGTTCAGGCCGACCCGCAGCGGATCCTGCTCCCGGCGGGCGATTCGCAGTGGCACGCAGGGGATCGCGTGCGCTATTACGGAGGCCGGCGTGCGCGGACCGCCCTCTTAAAGATAAAACATGTGGAGCAGACCGAAGCGTCTGTTGACGGGGTCAAAAAGAAGGTGACGGCGATCGGCCTCGAGGGGGGCATCTCTCGCGACGATACGCACGGTGCGATCGCGAGGATTCATGAGATAACAGCCTTTCAGGACGAAAAAGCGGATACAGCAGGTACCGGAACAGAGACATCGGTGACGATCGCCGGCGACCATTCGGCGCTCCGCAAGCGGGATAAGCTTACCCTGGTGAACCCAAAGGGTGGGATTAAAACCATCTCGGTATTGCGATCCGAGCGACAGGGGGAGGCGACGCGAATTGAACTCGATGGGGGATTGGGCAGCGGATTTTCCAAACAGTGGTCCGCCGTTCCCGTCGCGCGGCAGCAGCGGATGTCGGTCCCCGCAGCGATCGGATTGGTCCTTGCAATCGGTGCACTGCTCGGGATGATCCATGGTCTATTCATTACCAAAGCCAACCTGCAACCGTTTGTGGTCACACTTTGCGGACTGCTTATTTACCGAGGCTTTGCCCGCTGGCTCGTGGATGATCAGGTGCAGGGATTTGGGAATGAATACGACAGTTCACTGGGAATCCTCGCAAACGGAAAACTGGTCCTTTTTTCTTCACCCGACGGGACTCCGGTTTTCGGGATCCCCTATATGTTTTTCATCATGGTCATCACGGCTATTCTGGCCGCTATTTTTCTGAACTGGACCATCTGGGGCCGGTATATCCGGGCGCTCGGCCGCAACGAAGAGGCGGCCCGCTATTCGGGGATCAATACCCACCGTATGATTATTCTGGCCTATATCATTTGTACCGTTCTGGCCACGGTCGGGGGTATGCTCTTTGCGGTCGATGCGAATTCCATCTCCCCATCCGGATTTGGAAATTTTTACGAACTCTACGCGATCGCCGCGGCAGTACTCGGGGGTTGTTCGCTGCGTGGCGGAGAAGGGGGCATCTTTGGTGTCGTGATCGGCACGGCGGTGATGCAGTTGCTCAAGAATCTGATTGTGCTCAAACATATCAATCAGACACTCGAATTTGTGATTATCGGCGTTGTGCTGCTTGTGGGTGTGACTGCCGATGAACTGATCCGGCGTCTGGTCGCCCGCCGGCGGGCGTTGCGGCAGGCAAAGCGTCTGTTGGAGCAGCAGGGCACAGAAGAGGCGTTGGCTACAAAACCATCTGATTCAACCTAAGTGGCAAGGATAACACGAACGATGAGATCGATCATACGTCACAGAAGCAGATATTTGTTGGAGCTTGTATCCATCGGTTTCATGCTCGGATTCTTTGCGGGCGGGCAGCAAGCACCCGCGCAGGAGGAGCCGGACCACGCCAAACACCATCAGGCCCAAACCGGGAATAACGGCAGCTCCGACGGGCAGGATTCCGGTGAAAAGAACGATGCCAAGAAGGGCAAGGGCAAGATGGGCAAGGGCAAGATGGGCAAGGGCAAGATGGGCAAGGGCAAAATGGGCAAGGGTAAGGATGATGACGATGACGATGATGATGAGAAGTCCCTGCAGAGCGAAGAGTTGTACCCGCATCTCATGTCGCTCCCGGAAATGACGCCGGAGGATCGGGCGAGATTGGAAGCGCAAGCCCATCAGCGGATGGTCGACGGAACCTCGCTCATGTCCGAAGGATTCAACGCATTGTCGTCGGCTGCTTCGGATGACTATGTGGGCATGCAGCGTGCTGCTTCGGCATTGCGCGAGGGAGTGACGCAATTCGAAACCGGACTGGCGACCCAACGTGCGATCGTCGAGGGGGTAGCGCCGCGCAATGAAGCGCTTCGTTGGCTAAAACAGGAACTGAGCCTAGCCCCTCCGATAACGGAAGATACGGAGGGAACGTTGTGGGGAATGGGACTGTTTCACACGTTTGTCATGTTTCTGCTGATCGTTTTCGCCATCACCATGGTCGCCATGTATTACTTCAAGATGCGACGCGCATCGACCCTCTTAAAAGCTCTCGCAACGGGCGAGGTGGGTGATGAGAGTCTCGCTCGAGCAACTGCGAGCGCAGCGGACGCGTCTGTAGACAAACCAGACACACTCGCATCGATTGAAACGGACTGTTGCCCGTCAGGGACACTGCTGGCCAGTGATGAGTCGGCGCAAGGTTTGTTGCCCTTCGTGAGGCGAAAGAAGTGCAACCTTAAAGTCGTGGAAATTGTTCAAGAAACACCCGACGTAAAGACCTTTCGGTTGATCTGCTGCCACGGCGGCGCCATCCCCTTTAGCTACCTGCCGGGACAGTTTCTTACGGTGACAATGCCCGTAGGCGAGAAACCGATCCGTCGAAGCTATACGATGTCGTCTTCCCCAACGCAGGGATATTACTGCGAAATTACGGTCAAGCGCGAAGAGAAGGGGCAAGGATCTCGCTACCTGCACGACGTCGTACAGGTAGGAGACGAACTGGTTGTCGAGGCGCCAAGCGGCAGATTCACTTTTACGGGCAAAGAGAATGACTCCGTTGTGCTCATTGGCGGTGGCGTCGGGATCACGCCGATGATGAGCGTCACTCGCGCCCTGCTCGACATGGGATGGGACGGTGAGGTCTATTTCATCGCAGCAGCACGGGATCCCGAATACTTCATCTTCCGATCAGAGCTTCAGCGGTTGCAGGAGCGTTATCCAAATCTTCATCTGTTCGCTGCAATGAGCCGACTAAAAGAGCCAGTCGACGGATACCGCAGCGGACGATTGTCCAAGGAGTTGCTTGTTGAGTGGGTTCCGGAGATCACCACAAAACGGATTCACATCTGCGGATCGCCCTCCATGATGGATTCTACAAAACAAATGCTGTCCGAACTCGGTGTGTCTCAAGAAAACATATACTCGGAAAACTTTGGCTCCTCCCAGAAGCCACAGGCAAAACCGCAGCCAGAGCAAGCAAGTTCGGCGGCGTCTCCAGATGCCACGGTATCGTTCACAACTTCGGAAACATCGACCGACCTTCGCGCCGATGAGTCGGTGTTGGAAGCATCGGAACGGATCGGTGTCAACATTGATTATTCATGCCGCGTCGGTGTGTGCGGTGTCTGCCGCGTTAAGAAACTGGCTGGCGAAGTAACGCAAGAGGTCACCGATGGACTTGAGCCCGGTGACGAAGAAGCTGGGATCATCCTTGCGTGCCAGGCGAAGTCAAAAGAGGATGTATCCGTCGAGGCTTAACAGCGAGCGAGCGATGAGGGAAAAAGAAAAAGTCGTCGCGACTGGGCTTGTGCTCCTGATGCTGATTCTGTTGTTCGGCTTCATAGTGCATGTTTCGCAGTCGTTTGCCGGCAGTTTCTGGGGTGGCGTACTGGGTGTCAGTGGTTCGCTATTGATGTTTGTTCCTCTCCTTTACATGGCGGTCAAACGCATCAAGTGGCTCAAGACGCGCGTCACAAAACGAGTTTCCATGAAAACCCTGCTCGCATGGCACATATATGCCGGCATTGTCGGACCCATTCTTGTTGTATTGCATTCCGGCCACAAGTTTGAAAGCGCGTTGGGAATCTCGCTGATGACGTTGACAATGATCGTGGTGCTCAGCGGATTCGTAGGACGATACCTGATGGCACAGTTTTCTACAGAGATTCGGGAAAAGAAGGCCATGCTCGCCTCGCTCCAAGCCGCCTACTCCCGCGCCCGGACCGATCTGGCGCAGAATCCAGCACAGGCAAGTTTGGTACGCTCCTTTTCCGGTATCGCATCTCGATTGATTGGCAGATTTCTTCTGGCGGACGAGACCGCGACCGCTTCGCAGACAACGCCATCAATGTTGCTGCGGATAACGGACTCGATTGCGGATGTAGAGTATGCCATCGCGATGCACGAGAAGTTCAAACTGTGGTTTAGAAAGTGGCTCAAATTGCATATTGTGCTTTCATTCGTGCTCTACGGGTTACTGCTGCTTCACGTCTGGGCTGGAATCCATTTTGGCCTGCGGTGGTTTGACTCGTGGACGCCTACGACCTTGAACCGGGGTCCGGTGATCATGACCTCGCCCGAAAAGGCAGAGGAGTTTTCGACCTATTTTGGCCGCGCATTCCAGGAATATTGGCGTCCGAGAACCCGCGTGAACGGTATTGAGACAACGGTCTTTGATTATTCCGCAATGGCGGCTGCGGCAAAACGACCCACCTCAAATTTTTCACGGGCCGTCGTCGCGCTTAGGCAGACAGATCCATTTCGCTTTAAAACTGCCAACGACGCCAAAGCATTCTGGTTGAATGTCTACAATTTTGGGGCGATGAGGATTGCAGCGGACAACTACCCCATCAACTCGATTACCGATCGAAAAGTAAGTCTGATCTCGAACCCATGGGGCTTGAACGCTATCGACGTCGGGGGGCGAGGGTATTCGCTCCGCGAAGTCGAAAAGAATGTTCTTCTGCCAAAATTTGAAGATCCACGTATTGTCTTTGCCGTAAGCTGTGCAGCGGTCAGTTGTCCGGACCGATCGGACAAGATCTTTAGCGGCAAAGATCTTGACGCGCAGCTTGACGCAATGGTCCGCAGTCTGTTTACAAACCCCGACAAGGGGCTCCGCTTGGACCGGGCGAATAAAACACTCACGCTCTCATGGATTATCAAAGCTGACAGAAAATTGTTCGGTAATGGCGAAAAAGAAGGGATCCTACAATTCGTCGAACGTTACGCTCCGGACGATGTGGTCGATTGGCTTCGTCAAAACCAGAATGACGTCAAGTTAGAGTACTTCAAGCACGATTGGACGCTGAACGATTCGGCGCAAGCGGATTAGAAGACTGATATGGCAAAAAAAAAGAAGAAAACAACGCGCCTCTATATTTCGCTTGGTGCCATAGCGCTGCTTCTGTTGGTGTGGTTGTTGACCCCTTCCGATGCTGGTTTCAAAAAGTCCAACACATGGCAGCGGGCCGCAATTCCGGGACATCTCTCGGTCGCACACGCTTCGCTTGAAAACAACTGTTCCGCCTGCCACACGGCGGTGACCGGAGTCGATCCGGTCAACTGTATTGCCTGTCATGCCGACAATCAGACATTGCTCCAAAGCCAACCGACGGCGTTTCATGCGCACGTCGGGACGTGCAAGGATTGTCACCCTGAGCACCGGGGGCGCGACAAGCGGCCAACCACTATGGACCATGCGGTCTTTGCGAAGGTCGGTGTTTGGCAAGCCCAGATCGATAATCCGGATGAGGAAAAACAGCGACTCTTTCAACTGCGTGCTACGTTGGAGTACATCCAGCACGAGCCCCTACCCAACGCGCACATCCTGCGTGAAGAACTGATTCTCAATTGTGTCACCTGCCATAGTAAGGAGGATCCTCACGCCGGGTATTTCGGAAACGACTGTGCCGTCTGCCATGGAACGAGCAACTGGACACTACCGGAATACATTCATCCGCCGGCGAGTTCACGGGATTGCGCCCAATGCCACAAGACGCCTCCGAGCCACTTGAGTTCGATGTTCACGTCGATGTGTGCCAAATCACTGGGAAAGAAACCACGAAGTATCAAACAGTGCTATGTGTGTCATACGATTTATTCTTGGAACGACTTGAAAGGCGCACCCTGGCATCGAAAAACCAAAAGCCACCGGGCATTGCGAGACTGAACAGACGGCCTAGCCTGCCAGCAAACTGTTTTATTGCGTACAGGCTGCGGCAGGGTCGGCAATCCTGAAAGATCGGCTCTGGTGCCGATGCCCCTCTTAGCCTTCAGCATATTTTTGCAGATCGTGCTCCAGGCTGCTGATACGCTGCTCGAGCATCGCCTCGATGGCAGAGAGTTCCGCGCCATCTTCCGGAGGGTGGTAGGCGAACATATAAAATTTAATCTTCGGTTCCGTCCCGGAGGGCCGGACCGCCACATAGTTTCCATCGGCCTGGAAATCGAGCATGATCAAATCGCCCACCGGGCCGGAAAGGGGTTCCGTGCTTCCATTGGCGAACGTCGTCGTCCCGTGCAGGTAGTCGCGCGACTGGATCACCTGCATGTCGCCGAGCACCTGCGGGGGCGCCTCGCGCAGGCGGGTCATGACGGCCTTCATCTCCTCCATGCCGGTTTCGCCATGCTTGTAGACCGATACCGTTTTTTCCGCATGGCAGCCATGGCGGCGAAAGAGAGTAAGAAGCCGGTCGCGGAGCGACTCGCCATTCGCTTTGACATCGGCCGCCAGTTCGGCCGCAAGCATGGTCGCCACCGGGCCATCCTTGTCGCGGGCATAGTGGCCGGCCATATAGCCATACGATTCCTCTGCACCGAACGCAAAATCGAGGGGATTGTGCTCATCGATCGCCATGGCGATCCATTTGAATCCAACCAGAAGATTCCGATACGTCTTGACCCCATACCCATCGGCAATCCTTCGGAGAAGCTGTGTGGTGACGAGTGTCGTGACCACAAAATTGTCCTCCGAGAGGGTTCCCGCTTGCTGCCGCTTGGAAAGAACATAGTCGCCCAGCAGTCCGGCAATTTGATTCCCGGTAAAAATTTCCCATTCCCCGTCATGGTCCAGGGTTTTGGGAGCCGCAAAGCCGATGCGGTCGCAGTCCGGATCGGTTGCCAGTGCCAGATCGGCTCCGATCTGCTTGGCCCGCTCGATGAGGGCGTCAAAAACGACAGCATTCTCGGGATTCGAGACGTGACCGGGCACGTTCGGAAAATCGCCGTCCGGTGATGCCTGTGGCCCGAATTCTTCAACATCTTCAAATCCATCCCCGGCCAATATGGGCAGAACTGCCGAAGAGCCAACGCCGTGGAGTGGCGAATACAGGATGGTTGCCCCGCGCGGACCGGGTTGGGCCTGCTCGAGCACGGCCTTCATGTATGCGGCATCTATTTCTTCCTGACAGAAGATGATCCGGCCATCGGTCCTTGCAGTCTCGAAATCCACGCGGTCGATCTGCCCCACCTTCATGACGCAGTCGATAACTCCCGCATCGTAGGGTGGTATCAATTGGGCTCCTGTGTCCCAGTAGGCCTTGAACCCGTTATCGCTCGGTGGATTGTGGCTTGCGGTGATCATAATCCCACAGGAACACTGCTTGTGCCGAACGGCAAACGAGAGACTCGGGGTGCTGTGGTAGCCATCGAGAAAATAGACCTCAAAGCCAGCAGCGATCATAATCTCAGCGCTCAGACAGGCGAATGTGCGCGAATGGTGACGGGTGTCGTAGCCGATCGCACAGGCCAGCTTCGCACCGGGGCGGGCCTGACTCTTGACGTAGGTTGCCAGGCCAGAGGCACTTTCACCCATCGTGCGTTCATTGATGACGGCGGTGCCGATTTCATACATTTTGCCCCTTCGCCCGCCTGTGCCGAATTCCAGCACTTTCCAAAAGGCCTCGTTGAGTTCGGCAAACTTTTGCTCTGCAAGATGCTCGCCAATACTCCCGACATAATCTGCGTACCGCGGCTCGGAAAGCCAGTGGCGAATGTTTTCTGCCGCAGATGGTGATATCTGTCCCGCCTCGCGTGCGGCAGTCAGGTGACTCAGGGCGTTGTCCGCTTGGTCCATGTTGTGCGTCCGTGGTCGTGGGTGGGGAACAATTCTCAGTGTGCAATGAAGCAGGTTGCATTGTGCCGCGCACAGCGCCGAGCGAAAAGGGTACCAATCCGCTGAGATGAAGTCGTTTGTAGCCGCACCGACAAACACGTATACTGCCGGGACGAAAATTGCCGGCTTGTGGGTCGGGTGAAACAGTCGAATGGAGAACAATGTGGCCGAACTGATTATCAGTGTATCGGGGTTGAGGGGGATTGTTGGCGAGACACTCACGCCAGAGATCGCAGTCCGCTACGTTCAAGCATTTGCAGCCGGTTTGGAGGATGGCCCGCTCGTGATCAGTCAGGACGGCCGTGCGACCGGTCCCGCACTGGCCGCTGCCATTCGGGATGGATTGTTTGCCGCCGGACGCGATGTGATTGACGCAAGCGTGGCTGCCACACCGACCACCGGGATTCTCGTTCGAGAACATTCTGCCGCCGGCGGCATCCAAATTTCTGCTAGTCACAACCCGGCCGAGTACAACGGTCTCAAATTGTTTGGGGCCGATGGGCGTGTTGTCCCGGCCTCCGTTGGCCAGCAGGTACTCGATCGCTATCGTTCGGAGTCCTGTTTGTTTTCCGAATCGACTCGGACGCCGAGCAGCTCTCCATGCGAGGATACGACGACGGCGCACTGGGAAAAAATTGCGGCACAAGTCGATGTGGATCGAATCAGAGCGGCTCGCATTTCAGTGCTTCTGGATGCCAATCATGGATCGGGTGCTCTGCTCGGCGTACGTCTTCTCGAGGAGCTCCATTGCGATGTCACTCTGCTCGGAGGTGTGCCCGATGGCCAATTTGATCATCAGCCGGAGCCGACCGCAGAAAATCTCTCCGAGGTTTTGGATACCCTGATCGGCAGTCAGGCGGCGATCGGTTTCTGCCAGGATCCGGACGCCGACCGACTGGCGGTAATCGATGAGTGGGGACATTATATCGGAGAGGAATATACGCTCGCGCTTTGTACGGATCATCTCTTGCGCAAGAGTAAGGGGCCAGTCGTGACAAATTGTTCCACAAGCCGGATGACGCAGGATGTTGCTGCGCGTTTTGGTGTCGCGTTCAGCCGCTCGGCGGTCGGCGAGGCCAATGTGGCCGATGAAATGCTCCGCGTCGGTGCGGTGATCGGGGGTGAGGGAAACGGTGGCGTGATCCACCCGGAGATTGGCTACGTTCGCGATAGTTTTATTGCCATGGCAATGCTACTCGATGCGATGGCAGCGCGGCAGTTGCCAATCAGTAGGCTCACAGAAGAACTACCCCACTACGTGATGTCCAAGCAAAAAGTTCCGCTCGAGCGGGAGCAGTTGGCGGATGTCATGGCGCGCGTGCAAAGCCACTTCGGGGATGCCGAGGTCAGTGCCCTCGATGGGCTCCGTTTCGACTGGCCGGGAAAATGGGTGCTGGTTCGTGCCAGCAATACCGAGCCGATTATCCGCATCATGTCGGAAGCCGAAACCGCCGGAGAGGCGGACCGACTCTGCCAGGAGGTGGAGCATCTCATCGGTGAGGATTCGGCCTAGTATGCCATTTGGCAATCTGGAGGTGGACTACTCCTCCTCTTCACGAAGTTTGGCCAATACGCTGTAGTCTTCGAGGGTCGATGTGTCTCCAACGGTTTCCTTGCCGCTGGCAATGTCGCGGAGGAGCCGCCGCATGATTTTCCCACTGCGGGTTTTCGGCAGGGCGGCGGTAAAGTAAATATCGTCGGGTTGGGCCAGTGCACCGATTTCTTTACGGACGTGCTGTTTGAGCTCCTTGCGTATTTCTTCATCAGGCTCAATCCCGGCGAGGGTCACAAAAACAGCAATCGCCTCTCCCTTGAGTTCGTGCGGGCGACCGACAGCAGCGGCCTCGGCGACGGAAGGATGGCTCACCAGCGCGCTCTCGACTTCAATCGTACTGAGTCGGTGGCCAGAAACATTGAGGACATCATCGATCCGACCCATGATCCAGTAATAACCATCTTCATCGCAGCGGGCATTGTCACCGCAGAGATATTTTCCGGGGACACTCTCCCAATATTGCTGCTGGTAACGTTCGTCATCTCCCCAAATGCCTCGGAGCATTCCCGGCCAAGGTTGCGTGATGACAAGCCAGCCACCGTTGCCCGCCTCGACGCTTGCGCCTGACTCGTCGACAATTTCGGGTATGACGCCGGGCAGCGGTTTGGTGCAACTTCCCGGTTTTGTAGCAATGGCACCCGGTAGCGGACTCATCATGATGCCCCCCGTTTCCGTCTGCCACCAGGTATCTACGATCGGGCAGCGCTCCTGGCCGACCACCCGGTGGTACCACATCCAGGCTTCCGGATTGATCCCTTCGCCAACCGTTCCTAAAAGACGCAAACTGGATAGATCGGATCGTGTGACAAAATCGTCGCCCCATTTGATAAAAGCCCTGATTGCTGTCGGTGCCGTGTAGAAAATCGTCACGCTGTATCGCTCTACAATTTCCCAGAATCGGCCTTCATCGGGCCAGTTTGGTGCCCCTTCGTACATCACCACGGTCGAGCCGTTGGACAGAGGGCCATAGACAATGTAACTGTGTCCTGTGATCCAGCCACAATCGGCCGTACACCAGTACACATCATCCTCTTTCAGGTCAAAGACCCAGCGGCTGGTCATTTTCGTGTAGAGGTTGTAACCCGCCGTTGTATGTTTGATCCCCTTCGGTTTGCCGGTGGAGCCGCTCGTGTAGAGGATAAAGAGCGGATGTTCGCTGTCGAGTTGTGCTGCCGGGCAGTCGGCCGATGCTTGGTCCATCAGTTCGTCCCACCAATAGTCACGGCCCGGGACCATTTCGACTTCACTTCCAGTACGCCGGAGCACAATGCATTTCTCGACAGTCGGTGATTTTGCAAGCGCCGCGTCGACGGTCGCCTTAAGGGGTAGTTCGCTGCCACGTCGCCAGCCCGCATCGGCAGTGATTTGCACTTTAGCCTGAGCGTCATTGTTGCGATCGGCAATGGCCGCGCTGGAAAAACCACCGAAGATCACGGAATGGACTGCCCCTACGCGGGCACAGGCAAGCATGGCGATTGCCAATTCCGGTGTCATCGGCAGATAGATAGAGACCACATCACCAGCTTCGACCCCCTGGCTCTTGAGCACGTTTGCAAATTTACAAACTTCCTCATGGAGTTGCGCGTAGGTGAGGGTGCGACTGTCGCCCGGCTCACCTTCAAAGATGATCGCGACCTTATCCTTGCGATCTGTCGAAAGATGGACATCGAGACAATTGTAGGAGGCATTGGTCTCGCCGCCCACGAACCACTTTGCAAGTGGGGGCTGCCAGTCGAGCACCTCGTCAAAGTCTTTGAACCAATGAAGTTGCTCCTTGCCTAATTTTCCCCAAAAGCCTTCGATATCCTTAGCCGCCTCGTCCCAGAGTGTCTGATACTCTTGGAGCGATCCGATATGGGCTTGTGCAGCAAATGCAGCTGGTGGTGGAAACAGACGTTCCTCATGCATGACGGTATTGATCTGGCCAGCGTGTTCGTTTGCCATGGGATTGCTCCTGCAATGGAAATGACGTGCTTTGTGGTTGGATAAGTTATTTTGCAGCAATCGGAAGCAAACAGTCCAGCTCTTCTTGATCGACCGGTGCTGCCGTAAGGATTCTTAGACCATCTTCGGTAATCGCAATGGTATGTTCAAAATGCGCGCTCGGCTTACCATCCGCAGTCGACATCGTCCAGTGGTCCGATTCTGCAATGACTCGCTTCGTTCCAACATTCACCATCGGCTCGACTGCGATTACGATACCGGGCTCTAACTCAAAATCATCTCTAGACTGTAAGTTTTTGCTGCGATAGTTTGGTACTTGTGGAGGTTCATGCATGTTCTGACCAATACCGTGCCCGACAAAGTTTTCCACAGCGGTAAAACCGGCATCGTTCACAAAGGTTTGCATTTCGACGGCAACCTCACTCCACTTCTTTTTGACGGGAATCAGGTCGATCGCCATTTGCAGCGTTGCAGCAGTAACATCCAGCAGTCGTTGGACCTCCGGATCGACCTCTCCGATCGGTAGTGTGACTGCTGAGTCACCACACCACTGATGGATGCGACAACCGGTATCGATACTCAGCACATCGCCTTCTTCAAGAACGCGACGGCCCGGGATTCCATGAACAACCTGTTGGTTGAGTGAAGTACAGGTCACACCGGGAAAATCAGGTTTTCCAGGCACACTGTTGGGGTAGTTGAGGAAGAGCGGTTCGGCATCGAGTTGCTCATAATAATCGCGAACTGCCGCATCAATTTCACCGGTGGTCTTTCCCGGCACTGCCAGCGTAGTTGCGATCTGCAGGGCCTGCCACACGGCCAGACCGGACGGTCGCATCAGATTGATTTCTCGCGATGATTTAAGATTTAATGTGTCCGACACCTTCTTCTATCCCCACTAAGCACAAATGTTTTTTTGTATCGTTCGGCTTGAATGATCTCAGGCCTCTAGATTTTCTTGACGGACTGCCACGCGGATATGTTCGCGAACTTCCTCGCGAGATCCACTACCATCGATCGATTTTATAAGATCTTTTTCGCCGTAATACTGTAGCAGCGGTTCGGTCTGATTGCGGTAGACATGAAATCGGTTTTGGATCGTTTCGGGAGAATCATCGCCGCGGCCGCGGTCAACGAGACGCTGCAGGAGTTGGTTTTCATCAACGGTTAATTCCAACACCAGACTCAGTGGCGTACCGCGGCGGGAGAGTAGTTGGTCAAGCATTTTTGCCTGCTCGAGAGTTCGTGGGAAACCATCGAGCAGAAAGCCGTTTTTGCAGTCTTCTTCATCCAGTCGGGCGTCGACAAGTTCCATCACAATATCATCGGGAACCAGTTTTCCGTCTTGAATAAAATCCTGAGCCGATTTTCCAATGTCGCTTTTCTGTTCCACCGCTGCTCGCAGCATGTCACCCGTTGAGAGATGGGGAATAGCGAGAAAGCTGCTCAGCCACTTGGACTGAGTCCCCTTTCCTGCTCCGGGTGGTCCGACAAACACTAACTGCATGGTGCGAAGGTACTCAAGACCTCTCGAGGAGGCCTTTGTAGTTGCGCATCACCAGATGACTATCGATTTTTTGCACGAGGTCAAAGGCAACGCTAACCGCGATTAATAAGCCGGTCCCCCCATAAAAACTGGCAACCATCAGAGGAACGTTCATCGCCGCGGAGATAATCGTTGGAATGATAGCCACCAGTGCGAGAAAACCCGCACCGACGTATGTAATCCTGACCATGACTTTTTCCAGATAATCGATGGTCCGCTTGCCGGGCCGATAGCCCGGGATAAACGTTCCGTAATTTTTCAGATTTTCAGCCATGTCTTTTGGGTTGAAGGTAATCGCCGTCCAGAAGTAGCAGAAAAAGTAGATCATCACGACATAGAAGAGGTTGTAGGTAAACCCATCGCCGCGTTCAAAGACCGCCTTTAATTCACCGAGGACTCCGCTGTTTGGGAATCGCGTTGCCAGTTGATTGAACAGGATCATCGGAATCATCAACAAGCTGCTGGCAAAGATAATGGGCATCACACCAGCTTGATTGACACGAAGGGGCAAATATTGACGTGTGCCGCCGTACACGCGACGTCCACGTACATGCTTTGCACTCTGTGTGGGAATCCGCCTTTGCCCCTGTGTGATAAAGACAACGCCAAAAATCACCGCAACGAACATGACTGCCAGCACAATCAGATGTTCAATGCCCAGGTTGCCCGGTGCGCCTCCCAACTGGAAATCCGACTGTTTGATCAACTGATATCCGGCCCCCGGCATTCGGGCAAGAATACCAGCCATGATCAAGAGGCTGATGCCGTTGCCGATTCCGAACTCATCAATTTGCTCGCCCAACCACATGAGAAATACGGTCCCTGCGGTCATGGTCAAAACGGCTGCAAACTGCCAGCCGAAATTCGCAAGAAATCCGGACTGCATCGATTCCCAGACAGTTTCATTGATGAGTCGGCTTGCGGGATTATCAGTACTCGCCGAGGCACTTATCAACCAGCGGAGATAGAAATAACTTTGGATCAGGCAGAGAACCACCGTTGCATAGCGGGTGTATTCATTGATTTTCTTTTGACCGCTCTCGCCCTCTTTTTTGAGCTCTTCGAGGGGTTTCCAGACACTTCCGAGCAACTGAAAGATGATCGACGCCGAGATATAGGGCATAATCCCAAGGCCAAAAATAGTGGCCTGATTCAGTTGGCTGGCACTAAAGACAGAGACTGCCGCAACCAGATCGGCCAAACCGCCCGTTTCGAAGTGTGCGGTCATCGCCTGCTGATTCACAACCGGCAGAGGGATTTGCCAGCCGACGCGATAGATGGCCAAAAAGAGCAGCGTTAGAAAAATCTTCTGCCGCAGTTCGGGTATTGTGAAGATGATGCGAAATTTTTCAAACATTTTGCGATCTGTCCTTGATCGTTTCCGATCGCCTTAGTCGTCCTCTTTCAAGCAAGCGGTCACCATGGCGGGCCCGTATGTGCAAGAGCGACCGGTTATGAACTCGATGTATTGCGACTTCCCATTTTGTTCTTCACGACAGGCTCTTTGCCGGGTAGGAGTGTTATCGTGCCACCTGCCTTTTTAATTTTTTCCTCGGCACTTTTGCTAAATCGATGTGCAGCCACGTTTAACTTTTTCTTCAATTCGCCATTTCCAAGTACCTTGAACTGGTCAAAGTGTGGCCCGATGAGACGTTTCTCTCGTACGGTGTCCGGCGTTACCTTGTCGCCACTGGAGAAAGCGGTTTGTAAATCGCCGATATTGACAATGGCCACAATCGATCCCCAGCGGTTGTTAAAACCACGTTTCGGTATCCGGCGCACCATCGGCATGCTGCCACCCTGGAACGTCACACGACAGGAAAATCCTGCACGTGAATGTTGTCCCTTATGTCCGCGACCGGCGGTTTTCCCATGGCCAGAACCGGGGCCACGACCAATTCTTCGTCGCTGCTTGTATTTCTTGATGCCGCGATTGACGTCATGCAGGTTCATGTCAGGGTAACTCCTCGAAGTCGCTCTATTTCGCCACGAGACCGCAATTGCTGGAGTGCCGCAATCGTGGCCTTGACCAACGTAACTGAATTATTGGATCCAAAACTTTTGGTCAGAATATCGTGGATTCCCGCCGCTTCACAGACAGCTCGGACCGCCGCGCCTGCGATCACACCTGTTCCCGGTGAGGCAGGTACTAAAATCACTTTCGCTGCTCCGAACTGTCCCTTGACGGTATGCGGGATGGTGCTGTCCGCCAGTTCGATATCCATTTGATTGCGGGTGCCGCACTTGACTGCTTTTTCGACCGCTGGTGGCACTTCATTTGCTTTTCCATACCCCCAGCCGACACGTCCATTGCCGTTGCCGACAACAACCATGGCCGCAAAGCTGAAGCGACGTCCTCCCTTGACGACAGCCGCACACCTCTTAATTTTGACGACCTTATCAATCAATTCGCCGGTCGTTTTGGATTCTTTTTCTGCAGTTCTTGCCACGGTTGGGCTACTCCTGGAAACTAATGATTTCCTCGTTCAAAATTCAAGACCTGCCTCGCGGGCCGCTTCTGCCAATGCGGCAACCCGGCCGTGATACTTACAGGGACCACGGTCAAATGCACACGCCTTGATTCCTGCCTCCTGTCCTCGTTCCGCAATCGCCTTGCCGACCGATGCGGCAGCGTCGATATTTCCCCCATACGCAACCTGTTTGTGCAGTTCCGCTTCGACAGTACTGGCAGATGCTAAAGTTTTCCCAGTCGTATCGTCAATCAACTGGGCATACATGTGGCGGTGGCTCCGAAAAATCGTCAGGCGGGGTTGCGAGGCCGTTCCCTGCACCCGTTTACGGACACGAAACCGCCTTCGCTGCCGTTGCCGTCTTATCGCTTTTTCATGATTCATGGCTTCGAAACCAACTCTCGTTTTACGGATGGATGAGTTTTCGTTAGGCTCCCACAGCCTTACCCGCCTTACGACGGACATATTCGTCTACGTAACGGATTCCTTTGCCCTTGTAAGGCTCAGGTTTGCGGACTGCCCGTACTTCTGCAGCAAACTGTCCCACTTTTTGTTTATCAACGCCTTTGATGTGAACATGCGTCTGGTCGGGACAACTCACATCCAAACCTTGTGGAATTGCCTTGTGGACCTCGTTTGCAAAACCGACTCGCAGCTGTAGCGTCTGCTCTTGAATTGCCGCCAGATAACCGACGCCAACGATTTCCAATTTCTTTTCGTAGCCTTTGGTGACTCCTTCCACCATATTTTGCACGAGTGCTCGGGTCAGACCGTGGTACGCTCGCGATTCTTTATTGTCGTCGGACCGCTGGATCAGGATTTGTTTGCCATCGTCGATTACAGCCGTAATCTCCGGTCGATGGGAATAACTGAGCTTGCCCAGCGGTCCCTCGACAGAAACCAGGCTGCCATCGATCGACACATTAACGCCGCTCGGAATAACAATCGGTTGGTTGCCAATTCGCGACATGATCTTTTATTCCTGTCCGCCGATTCTTTTAATAATCCAAAAGCAAAGATGTGGTATTTAAATGTTGTACGGACTACCAAACTTCACAAAGGACCTCTCCGCCGAGGTTCCGCTGCCTCGCTTCACGATCCGAAATGACACCCCGACTTGTGCTGACGATTGAGATTCCAAGTCCATTGAGAATCGGCTGCAAATTATTCGCTCCGTTATAGATTCTCCGCCCAGGTTTGCTAATCCGTTTGATGTGTCGAATAACACGCTCGCCGTTGGGACCATATTTGAGATCGAGTCGAATTGCAGGAAACTTTGTTTCCGTCGATTCCTTCCAGTCCCAGATGTATCCCTCGCGTTTAAGCACTTCTGCCATGCCGCGTTTTACCTTGGACGTGGGAACTTCGACATGAGGTCGCTCGATCCGTACAGCATTCCGGATACGGGTCAACATATCAGCAATCGGGTCAGTCATCATCGCAGTACATTCTCCGGTTTACCAACTTGCTTTCTTGACGCCTGGAATCACACCCTCATCTGCCAGATTGCGAAAACAGATCCGGCAAATACCAAACTTACGGTATACGGCACGTGGTCGCCCGCACAATTTGCATCGCCTCTCGATACGAGAGGAAAATTTAGGGGTTCTCAGCGCTTTAGCGATTTTTGATTTGCTTGCCATAGCGACTTTACTTTTGTTTTGTTCGTTTGTTTGTTAATTCTGACGTTGAACCTTCATTTTGTGGCAATCGCTAAGTAGCCATTGCCGCTTCCCCTTCCTGACGTAAAGGCAGTCCCAGGCCTACCAGCAGTGT
>JASMGX010000150.1 GCA_030751095.1 Pirellulales bacterium
CCTTTGCCCACGTCACCTTCGATGTTTTTGCACATTTGTGGCGCCAGCCTACAATGAGTGTGTTACTTAACTTTTAAATCCGGGTGTGGGCGGTGACGGCCACACCCACCATTGGCAACTCAATCTTATATGCTCCGTAGAGTCCCATTGATTGGTGCTATTGCAGGCACGCTAGTTACGCTGCTGAGTTTCTATAGATTTGCGATTGCTGGAGAGAGTTTGCCGTTTCCTGCGGAACCAGTTCTGTGGGCCGCAGAACTTTGTGGTTGGTTGATTCATGGTGACGATGGCAGTCGTCGACAAATTCTTAGCACCGGTCTCCCAGTCGCCCTCGTGCTAAACGCGACTATCGGCTATCTGCTTGGTGCGGGCCTTTCTTGGGGGTATCGACGCTTAATGAGAGCCAACAGTTAAAAATCAACCCTACCCGACTGCACAGCGGCTCCCAACAAGTTGTGGTCGCTGGCCGCACCTTCGCCGGGTCACCTTCGCTGTTTTTGCACAATTGACCGATTCCCATACAATGAATGTGTGATTTAACTTTTAAACCCCGGTGTGGGCGGCGACGGCCGTGCCAATCCATTGGGCGATCGACATAGACATTGGATTATGCAGTTAAACGAGAACACACCATGATACGATGCAAACCGAAGGGCATTTGTTCATGGGATTTTCACCTCGACGGCGACGGACACCTTGCGACTTTGAACTTCAACTGGGCGGGCGAGCAGGGGGAGATTACGGAAGACGGAACACGTTTTGAGGTGCGAAAGCAAGGCGTGTTTAGTGGACATTGGACGCTAGATGATGATGCAGGTAAGCAAACAGCCTCAGCACAGAAATCCAATGCTTTCACTCAGACTTTCGAGATACAGGACCACAATGATAATCATGTGCTTCGTGCGGAGTCCGCATTCGGTCGTAGCTTTCGTATCGAGCGTTCGGGCGACGTAATTGCGACAGTCTGTCCAGTTCACGCATTCACACGTCGCGCCACCATTGAAGTCCGCGATCAAAAGTGGGATTTTCCCATTATTTGCTTCGCGTTCTGGCTCGTGGTCCTTGCTTGGCGACGTGCTGCCAGCTCCAGAGCCGCTGCCGGAGGTGGTGGATAAGCAGGTCCTCACGAATGGTTTCTCCTAAAGTCGTATCGTCCGGCGCACAACACATGCACTAAGAACGTATATGAATCCACTCGCGCGATTAGTGTGTCTGCTAGTAGTTGCTGGATGTCTCTCGGGCTGTATGCCTTCCTCTTTGCTAGATGATCCAGGGGTTTCCCTACCAGCGAAAAGGCCAAAGCAAACGCATTCACAAGAGGCGATCGACCTGAACGATAAAGCCGTAGAGTTGCTTACAATCGACCAAAATGAAGCGGCTCGTCTCTATGACAAAGCTCTCGAAATTGACCCCGGCTATTACGTGGCCTACAGCAACAAGGCAAATTTGTTAATCGGTCAAAAAAACTACGTCGATGCAATTTCGTGCTTTGAGCGCCTCTCGAATTTACAGCCACAAATGGCTGAGAGTTATGTCGGATGGGCCTATTGTCTCCACAGCACGGGCGAAGAGTCAGAGGCGAGGCGGCGTCTGCGGTTTGCGATTGCGGCGTACAACGAGCGATTGAAGGAGAAACCAAGTGACTCTAATATTTTAATAAATCGAGCACTGGCAGCTTACCTCTCTGGTGAAAACGAATTGGCTCGCAGCGAAATTGAACGGGTACTAAAGTCACATCCTGATTCCGAAATGGCCAAACATTTATTAAAAGCAATACAGGCACCTAACAACAAAAATGATCCCTGGGCTCTCATATTTGATTGACATTGGGTATGTCGTACAACAAATACCAGTGGCAAGGTGGCCTACGGTCAATCGCCGCATTGGCGTTTCAGCGTTTGCTCATCTGCTATAATAAATCAGCGGTTTGGAGTCGCCCGCTTCGATCACGTGCGGTGGCGGCTGTTCAAACCACTGGTCAGTTGAACTACCCGACTTGCGGGCACGAAGTGAATGCACGTCGGTTGCGACATCGTGGCGGACCATAATGCCAATGTCGTGTACCGAAATGCCAATGTCGTGTACCGACAAAAAGCCTCATCACCCATGGATCCCGTGAATGCAGACCAATATACTCTTTGCCTGGAGCTGGATTCTTTGTGGATTGATCTCCGGAACCGGGATTGGGCTGTTTTTTCACCGGCGTGACTGGCTTGGAGGGTATGACTCGTGGCGAAGGCGGATGGTGCGACTCGGACACATTTCATTTTTCGGGACGGGGCTACTCAACCTCGGTTATGGGCTGTCGGTTGTAGCACTGGAGGTCTTACCACAACCACGACTTGCATCCGCTGCTTTCATTGTGGGAGCGGTGACGATGCCGCTCGTCTGTTTTCTTTCTGCATGGGATGATCGGGGTCGCTATCTATTTTTTGTCCCGGTGGTCAGCCTGTTACTGGCGACCGGAGAATTGTTGTGGGTGAGTCTAGCCAGATGAAAATCGGTTTCATTTCCATGAGCGGCGTGCGGGCATGCGACCCGGATTTACTCAAGCTCGGTCTCACACTACCCGGCTTTGTAGAGCGAGGAAAGACGATCGCTTCGTTACCCGGTTTGGGATTGCTTACACTCGCCGCCATGACGCCCGCGGAGCACGTTATCGAGTACATCGAAATAGACGACCTCCGCTACCAATCGACGCTCCCGGGCCACTTCGATCTGGTTGCCATTTCTAGCTTCAGCGCGCAGATTCTTGAGGCATACGAACTTGCCGACCGCTATCGATCACGGGGAACATCGGTGGTGTTGGGGGGACTCCACGTCACCGCACTGCCAGACGAAGCGGCCCAGCACGCAGATGCCGTCGTAGTCGGCGAGGGAGAGGCAGTCTGGCATACACTCCTGGACGATTGGGTTGCCGGACGGTTACAATCCCGCTACGTTTCGAATGGCGACTTCTCATTTGACGATGCACCGCTGCCGCGGTTGGACCTACTGGATGTCGATAAATACAATCGACTCACAGTGCAAACGAGCCGAGGCTGTCCCCTGCGGTGTGAGTTCTGTGCCAGCTCAATCTTGTTGACACCGCAGTACAAGGTCAAACCGATTTCCAAGGTACTTGCAGAGATCGACCAAATCCAGCAGCTTTGGCACCGTCCGTTCATCGAATTTGCTGACGACAATTCGTTCGTTAACCGCGCTTACTGGAAGGAACTACTCGGCGAGTTGCAGAATCGAAGACTGCGGTGGTTCACTGAATGCGATCTCCGAGTCTACGAAGATTGCGAACTTCTCGACTTGATGCGTGCCAGTGGTTGTGCCGAAGTACTGATCGGGTTTGAGAGTCCCGTCGAGGATGGCTTGTCGGGGATTGAACTGAGAACCGACTGGAAACATTGCCGTTGGGGAGAATACCGGGAGGCGATCCATCGCATTCAGTCGCGGGGCATTCGAGTAAACGGCTGCTTTATCATCGGGCTAGATGGTCACACACCGGATGTCGTTGATGCTGTCTACGAATTTGCTCGCGATTCGGAACTGTATGACATTCAAATCACCGTACCGACTCCCTTTCCTGGTACTCCACTGTACACGCGGCTGAAGAATGCGGGTCGCCTGCTGCATGATGGCGAGTGGAATCGCTGGACGTTGTTCGACATCAATTTTGTGCCCGACCCGATGTCGGTCGAGGAACTCCGTACTGGGTTTTTCAGCCTCGCCCGAAGGCTGTATACTGCGGAAATCTCGCGATGGAGGCGCAATAATTTTAATCTGAAATATCTTAAGTCAAACATGCACCAAACCAGGAGGACATTGGTATGAACCTTACCACAATTCGCGGGCTGTTTGCCGTTGCGGCACTTTACGATGGACTCCTGGGCGTATTGTTTGTGATCGCCCCGAGTTGGGTATTCACCAAATACGGTATCGACCCACCAAACCACCTGGGCTACGTACAATTTTCTGCTGCGCTGCTGATCATTTTCGGTCTGATGTTCCTCAACATCGCGCGAGATCCCCATAAACATGCACCACTGATTCTCTACGGTATCCTCTTAAAAGTTGCTTATTGCAGCGTCACCTTGACCTACTGGATCGATGCCAATATTCCTTGGATTTGGAAGCCTTTCACAATTATCGATCTCGTAATGCTTGGCCTCTTCGTATGGGCTTGGAAGTCATTGCGCGTTGAAAGGCAGGTAGAAAAAGGGGCATAGAAAAAGGGGGCACAGCTCAATCTCAGGTCGCCAACAAGTCGTGGCCGCAAGGCCGCACCTTTGCCCACGTCACCTTCGATGTTTTTGCACATTTGTGGCGCCAGCCTACAATGAGTGTGTTACTTAACTTTTAAATCCGGGTGTGGGCGGTGACGGCCACACCCACCATTGGCAGAAAGCAACGTTTTCGCCACGGAAAAACATGAAGCCAAGGGAAATATTCTTAAGAAGTCTCAGGCGACAGGCCACGCCGCGCGTCGCGGTCGGCAGCGCAACGTCCATCGTCACGACCGATTTGATGGACGAGGTCGGTGTCGCGTTTCCCGAGGCGCATCGAGATTCCGAGACAATGGCCTGCCTAGCGTCCGCTGGCCATACTGTACTGGGATATGACAATGTCATGCCTCTGTTCAGCGTTTGGCATGAGGCCTCAGCGCTCGGATGCCGGGTGGACTGGGGGACTAAGGGCCGCATGCCTGACGGCAGGCCCGCCTATGCAACGGTTACGGACGACATCGCCATTCCCAAAGATCTCTTGGAAAGACTAGGCTGCGCGGTACCTCTGGAAGCTTTGCGATTGCTGAAAGATCGGATAGGAGACGAAGTTGCGATCCTAGGGAAGGTGTTCGGCCCTTGGACGCTCGCCTATCACCTCTTCGGGGTTCAGGAATTCCTGATCGCCACGCTTCTTGAACCGGACACCGTCCGACGGGTGATGCGGAAGCTTGTCGAAGTGACGTTCTCTTTTGCGAATGCTCAGATTGAAGCTGGCGCTGACGCGCTGTGCCTCGCGGATCATTGCACACGCGATCTATGTTCGCCGGAAAGCTACCGGGACTTCGTCGCCGAGATCCATCAGGAATGTCACGAAACGATTTGCTGCCCCCTCGTGCTGCACATCTGCGGAGATACGGCAGATCGGCTGAAGTACATACGGCACACCGGCATCGAGTGTTTCCACATCGACTCCAAGGTTCCTTCGATGGCCGAGGCAAGGAAACTCGCAGGAGAGGAGATGGCGCTGATGGGTAGCATTAGCAATCTCAATACGATAAGAGGCGGCACCTTGGAATCGGTCAGCAGCGATGTCCGGGAGAAAGTGCGGATTGGAATCGATATCATTGGCCCCGAATGCGCGGTCCCTCTCGATGCTCCCTTCGAGAATCTGAAGGAAATCACACGGATAGCCAGAACACTCAGCACCGATCAAGTGGCTACAACCGACGGCGAAGATACCCCGGTTGAGCTGTGATGTTCCATCGGTCAGGTGCCCAGTCGAACACAAACCTTTGCCACGGAGTTTCCCCGGCCGCCCGTGTGGGCTGTATCTCTCTCTAAGAGTACGCCGGGATAAAGAAAGGGGGTGCAGCTCATTTTCAAACCGTTTAGCAGATAGCCGCCAACAAGTCGTGGCCACAAAGCCCGGCTTTTCCGGGTCACCTTCGATGTTTTTGCACAATCGTGACGCGGGCATACAATGAACGGGTTGTTTACTTTTAATCCCCGGTGTGAGCGGTGACGGCCACACCCACCATTGGGCGCCGCTATAGTTGGTCCACCGCCAAAAAACTATGTGGGACATCCTCAAATCTCTACTCCTCAGCCCATGGATACGCATTCCACTCGCTCTTGCGATGATCGGCAGTGCGTATGCTATGCTTGAGTGGGCACCAGGCCACTGGACCCGCGCATGGATATTCCCGCTGGTACTTGGAGTCGTCCTCTTGGTCTTTGGTGGAACGAACGATTGAATTTCCCTTCCCTCTGGTCAAATTGCATTGCCTTACTTGTCTGTTCCTTGAAATTGGTCGGCCAACAAGTCGTGGCCGCTGGCCTCACCAGCGCCGGATCACCTTCGAAGTTGGGAGGCCGATTGTCAAATCTGTGTTTCCTCGAACGGCGATCGACACCGCCGCACTTTGGTGGATGTTTTGGGCGGGTAAGTAAGCATCTTCACCCGATCCCCTTTGCCTTGTGACGATTGCACCTTTTCCGGGGAAATCTTCATTGCGGGAATGCGCCACTTGAGGGTAAAATCGTTCCCGCCGCCGCAACTATCTATTGCGACTCTTCAATAAACACAAATGCCTCGCAACGAGGGGGTATCGATCGATGAAAAACTTACTGCGGGGAGTACGGCAAGTGAGGAAAGAGATCAAGAGAATGCTGCGCGGGGAGGTGAAGTGTACCGCAGGCACACTCACCGATGATGACCTAACCGAATCGCTCGGCCGCGACGATCCCTTGATTCTCGAAATAGGCTGCAATGACGGTAGTCATACCGAATGGTTTCTTAAGCTATTCCCAGAAGCCGAAGTGCATTGCTTCGAACCCGATCCACGGTCGCTTAGAAAATTCCGAGATCGCATCAACAGCAAGCGGGCTGCAGTACACAGTCTTGCCATTTCCGACCATAACGGCGAAATCGATTTCCACGTGAGTGGTGGACTTCCACCAGACGCTTCGGAGGAAGAATATCCAGAAGGATGGGACTGTTCAGGATCGATCCGTCAACCCAAGGAGGTGCTAAAAACTCATCCCTGGTGTACCTTTGACCAAACCATCACGGTGCTTACCCGAACTCTAGACTCATGGTGTGAAGAAAACGGTTTGGCCGATCGCACGGTTGATTTTATCTGGGCCGATGTACAAGGCGCGAAAATCGACTTGATTCGCGGAGCACGAGAAACTTTGCAAAGAACACGCTACTTCTTCACAGAATACAACAACCAAGAACTCTACAAAGGTCAAATTGGATTAAATCCTCTGCTGCGTGAGTTACCACATTTTGAGGTCGTTACCCGATATTCGGATGACGTGTTTCTAAGAAATAAGATGAAAGGGTTGTAGATGCGAAGCTATCTGCGAAAAGTGCGACGTACGTGGAGGCACCTACGGGCGAAACTGGGGATGAAAGTCTATAAGTATCGACCACTCATGAGCCTGCAGGCACAGCATATGGGCCTCGCCGGGGCTTCTGACGTCTTTGCGACGTACATTGCAGAATGCTCGGATCAAAAGCCAGAAGATGAAGACCCGGAACTGCTCGATTTCATGAAATTCTACACTGCGCAATATCATGACAGCTATTCACAGTGGAGCCAGGATATATTTGTGCTGTTTAAATCAGACAAGAAACAGTCGGGGTCGTACCTTGAAATTGGCGGTGCGGACGGAGTCAGTGCCTCTAACACATTAATGCTACACAACCATTTTCATTGGAACGGAGTTTTGGTTGAACCGGACCGAGAACAGTTTCGCTATTTACAATTAAATAGGTCTTCGGGCGATAAACTACTTAACGTGGCCATCGCACCCAACCGGAATCAGAGGCAAGTTGCCTTCGCCAGCGCGGGACAACTTTCGAGCATCGTCGGATACCACGACAAAGATTTGCACGCGGATGCTAGAGTCCGATCGCTCAACCGGGACCGGCCTACCATGATTTCTGCAATGGACATTAATGATATTCTGACGTCATTTAGCGAACTCGATTATTTTTCCTTAGATGTCGAGGGCTGCGAATACGAGATACTCAGCCAGATCGCGTGGGACAACACAGTGAAACCCAGATTG
>JASMGX010000151.1 GCA_030751095.1 Pirellulales bacterium
CTGGCTACAGCTATCCCGATCCACCCAACCGCGTGCGGATTGTCGAAGAGGCATCACGTGATCATGGGCATGCTTTCAAGCAACCCTTCCAAGACATGTATCAGTGGATTGGGTCGGTATGCGGATGGCAATAACAACAAAGGGTCCTCTCTGCAAGGATCGCCACATGCATTTTTAATCCTGTGGCATCTAAGCTGATGTATTCAAGACAATGGTCTATTTGCTCCGCCGCTTGAGAGTTGCAATGAGAGTCTTTCGCCCATTGAGGTGCGAGAGGCTGGCGGCGACCTTTGTACTCTGCCAAATGGCAATCTGCTTGACCATGGCGGTTCCATCCTCTGCGCAGGTCGTCCATTACCGCCACAATAGCGAAATGCCACCCGGAGCGATTGGCACATGGCAACTACAGCGGGGCGGACCATTGCCTGGATATTTTCAGCCTGCCACAATTTCAGCCCCCGATGGTTGTGCTGTCTCTTTAGCTACAGCCGGAACCTTTGATGATCTCCAGGTGCATTCGCGCCGGGCGGCTTTTCTGATTGGACAAGTCTATCGCTTGAAGGTGACACAAATCCCACTGCACGAAGGGGTAGAAGTTTTTCCAACCATCGAAATCATCGATCGGATTTATCCTCCCGCAGGCCGCGAATTCGAATTCCCAATTCAAATCCGAATCACGAGTGATGACTTGCGCCAGGCAATGCAAGGAAGACTCGTAACTCGCGTCATCTATGTTGAAGACCCTCGAAGTGCGCTGCCTGCCGCAGAGAGACCAAACCAACAATATGCATTTGATGTCCGCAAAGGAGATGATCCTCTTCAAGTTGCTGATACACTCGGCCGACCTGTTGCAATCCTCAGGCTCGGAGCACGCGTTCCCGGACCGCAAGGCGCGACCGCCCGTTTTCTGTTTGGTTGTCCCGTTTGGATGGTGATTCCGGAAGGGCGCCCAACGAAGCGGGCAGCGAATGCTGAAGATTCCCGAAAGGTCCACCAATGAAGTTCAGGGAATACAGAACCAAACAGGGCCTAACGTGGTCGACTTGGTGGCGATGGACCATGGTCGCCGCTGGTGCCATTGTGCTCTGTTCCTGTCGGACCAGTGCCCGTCCGATTGCTCCTTCTACATCCAGCGGCGACATTCCACTAGCCAATACTGTGGCAAATGATCTATCCATTCCAACCAACGGCAGTCTGCCACCGACCGCTTGGTCGGGGCAGTATCCTCCCGGCTGCAGGCAGTGGACACCCCCAGGGATTTCACAACCGTGGCCCAAAGACGAATACATCTGCGACGGTGGGGATCACGGTCGCCCGATCCGGATTGATTCCGACTGGACAGTCCGTGGCATACAAATGGAAGACACGATTGCGCATTTCGACACACTTGACGGCCGCACACTCGTAAAGCCTAGCAACAAAGTCTGTATTTATGCACCACGCTTTGGGTCTGTGAGAAGTGTGCTCGGCGCAGATGGCTTTGAGGGCAAAGAATCGCTCGTTCGCCATGACATTCCAACGCGCATAGCGACAGAAGAAGAAATGCTCTTAGCCAATACCACGTTGCAACAGACACAAACGGACCGTGCGGTCGGATCGAAGCGGATTGCTGCACAACAACTCAATGCACCTGGACTGCAAATAGCCAACGATCTCGGCCTGATCGAGGCGCATGGGGGCGAAAAACCGTACGAGAATCTTCTCTCCTTACAGGATGGCATGTATGAACAAGCCGAGCTTGCAGAACTCGCAATGCGGACTGAAGCCGCCGCAATCTGGACCATTGATAAGGGCGTTCAGGTCATTCTTGACGGCACCGCCGCAAAAATAGCCACAGGAGATGCGCGAGCGCAGGCAACGTACGCGATTGACCACGAGAGCAAACCCAATCTACGCATGATCAAGGTCGCCTCGACCGACGTGGCTCAGCCTGGTCAAATCATCGAATTCACTCTCCAGTTTGAAAATATCGGTAACGAACCGATCGGCAACGTCACTATTATTGACAACCTGACAACGCGCTTGGAATATGTGCCGGATAGTGAAACATCCAGCCTTGCGGCCGATTTCATCACAACAAGAAACGAGGGAGACTCCCTAATCCTACGCTGGGAAATCACCGATCCTGTCTCTCCTGGCGAGGGAAGCACTATCCATTTCAAGTGTCGCGTCCGCTAATACCGTTTCCAACCTCAATTGACACCCACTCTACAATGACTCCAAAGTGGCTTGCTGATCGAACGAACGCATTTGATAGTTCGGGAATCCGTAAAGTCTTTGATTTGGCAGCCACTCTTGAGGATCCGATCAATCTCTCAATCGGCCAACCCGATTTTGATGTCCCGCAAGACGTTCGTCTCGCAGCAGTTGATGCCATCCAAAGCGGAAAAAATGGTTATGCTCTGACGCATGGCATGCCTGTACTGCGCGAGAAGTTGCAGACCGAAATCGATCGTCAATACAACCACTCCGACCGCAGGGTGTTTGTAACGAGCGGGGTCAGTGGTGGCCTTCTCTTAGCTGTCTTTGCACTCCTGAACCCTGGCGATGAAGTCATTGTCTTTGATCCTTACTTCGTCATGTACGAACCCCTGGTCAGCTTGGTCGGCGGTATTTGCGTTTTTGTAGACACCTACCCCGATTTTCAAATTGATGTCGACAAACTCGAATCGGTCATATCAGCACGCACAAAACTAATTTTGTTTAACAGCCCGGCAAATCCAACTGGTATTGTCGCCCCCAAAAAACAAATCGAACAAATCGCGGAGCTAGCAGCACGCCGTAACATCGTGCTTCTGAGTGATGAAATCTACAGATCTTTCTGTTATGACGAGCCGTTCATTTCCCCTGCATTGTTCAATGAACAAACGCTTGTCCTCGATGGATTTTCAAAATCCCACGGCATGACAGGATGGCGTCTTGGCTATGCCCATGGTCCGGCCACGATCATTGAGGCAATGACAAAATTCCAACAATATACTTTTGTCTGCGCCCCTCAACCTGCACAGTGGGCAGGCGCAGTAGCCATGGATACTGACGTATCTGAGGCCGCTGACATCTATCGGGGCAAACGGGATCGATTGCTCGAAGGACTCGCCGACCGGTACGAAATAGAGCAACCGGGAGGTGCCTTCTACATGTTTCCCCGCGTTCCCAAAGGAAGTGCTAGCGAATTTGCAATGCGTGCGATTGAACACAAATTACTAATCATCCCGGGCAACGTCTTCAGCGAGCGCGATACGCATTTCCGCATTTCCTATGCGGCGGATGACGAAACGATCGAGCGCGGGATCGAGGTCTTGCGGCTCCTGGCATAGACCGATCTGAAATTTTTTTCGCCGCCTCGGAGAAGGCCCAACATCCCCAAGAACCCTCTCCGGCAGATAGAGACGCGCACTGGCGCTATCGTGGCTTTCTCTTGGAGAGCCGACTGCTTGCCGTTTTTCTGGTTGTTTTTTTTACGGCCACCTTCTTTTTCACAGCTTTCTTTTTCACAGCCTTCTTCTTGACGGTAGTACGTCCCTTCGCCTTCGGTTTGGTGGTCACTTTTTTCTTCTTGGAATCTGGCGCTTTCTTGGTCGTTTTGGCGACTTTTTTTGTAGATGAAGGTGCTTTCTTTGCAGCGTCTTTCTTTGCAGCGTCTTTCTTTGCAGCGTCTTTCTTTGCAGCGTCTTTCTTTGTTAGTGACTTCTTTTTCGACGAGGCCGACTGTTTGGAAGCCGTCTCCTTCTTGCTTCGTTTCGGCAGGCGTTCCTTGGCGCCTGGTGCAATCGCAAGCAAAATCTTACGGGCTGCTGGTCCGAATGGAGCACGCACAAATTCTGCAGCCAATTGGTTTAACAACGATCCAAATTCAATTCCCTTGTTTTTTGGTATCGCCCTCTCTAATCCGGGCACCGTTCCGGCAGCCTTTTCCTTTTCCGTAATCGCGCCAATCACGTAGAGGACCTCTAAGCTGCCGTTGCCAATAGGTATCGAGTGGCCCCCGAGGGATACCTGCGTCACATACGAAACCACAAATGGAGTTACCCCCTTGAATTTATGCAATTTTTTCACAGCGACGCCAATATTCTCCTTCTTCAATTGCTCAACATCAAAAGAATAATGGGTCTCAAAAACACTTTGCAGGACTCTTTTCACACGGTCCCCGACCGACAACGGGGCAGGTAACATATGCATCGACTCGCTCAGTTCCGTAGCCGTACTTACTCTAACTTCATTCCAATCGTAGTAATCGGTTTCAAGTGAGGTGAGCGCACGGTCTGCAAGATCTGCCGTCGCATCTTCCAGGCAACATGCGTAAAGCAATTGTTGCATGATCGGCAGACGCAGATTCGGCACGACTGAGCTGTAATTTTTTTTGAGCTGTTTATGCGTTTTAACTAAGAGAGCCCGACGATTCGCTGACATAGTTTTACTCAAAACACTTTTTCTAGGGGAACTTGAAAAACGGCGCACCGGCGACAAAAAGAAACCGATCGCCATTCAGTCATCCGTTACTTGATCCTCGTCCTGGTCAGGTAATACAGACTGAAGAATTTCGTTTATTTCAATAGATTTTTTGACACCCATATCCAAAACAAATTTCAATACAGGTGTATAGCGGGTATCGATTCGTTTTGCGACCTTCGATTGCAAAAAACCCGCAGCATGCTGAAGACCATAAAGACAGAGTTGTTGCTGTTTTTCATCTCCCATCACTGAGACATAAACTCGAGCCTGACGCATATCCCTCGATACTTCAACGTTAGTCACTGTTACATTTTCAATTCGAGGATCCATTAAGTCTCTGAGGATCGATGTGCCAACCACTTCGCGAATGGCCTGAGCAGCCTTCTGCATACGACGGGATATCATAAAACACTACTAAAAGTGAAAGAACATGTTGTGGGGAAAATAATATTGTGGGGCAAATATGTGGGGCAAAAAAAGTGTTCGATTTAATTGCTGTCCAGCTTTCGAGCAATTTCTTCAATCTTGTACACCTCTAGAATATCACCCTCCTTAATATCGTTGAAGCCACTCAGTTTGATACCGCACTCAAAACCTTCGCGTACTTCGCGTACATCATCTTTAATGCGTTTGAGTGCGTCAACTGAATAATCTCCGAGGATCGTATTATCACGAATGACACGTGCTCGTGCATTTCGTTCCACCACACCAGAGAGGACCCGCGAACCGGCAATGGTTCCTACTCGAGAAATCTTAAATATCTTCTGTACAAGTGCCCGACCAAGCTCCGCTTCCCTTTCCTCCGGCTTCAACATACCTTCAAGCGCAGCTCGTAAATCATCCGTCAGCTTGTAAATAATGCTGTAGCGACGGATCTGCACGCCACGTTGATCCGCCAAGATGCGTGCGCCCTCGTCGGGAACTACATTAAATCCGCAGATAACCGCATCCGAAGCGTCGGCGAGATGAACATCCGCCTCGGTAATACCCCCTACAGTCGCCTGGAGTATTTTGAACCGCACCTCTGGATGATCAATCTTTTCCAATTCCTGTTGGATCGCTTCAATCGATCCACGAACATCCGCTCGTAAAATGAGATTCAGCGTCTGTACTTCATCCTGTCCGAGCCGATCAAAGAGTCCCTCAAGCGTAACATGTACCGGGACGGATAGACCTGCAGTCCGTGTACGATGATCGCGCTGGGCCGCAATTTCTCTGGCCTTTGCAATATCTTCGAGCACATAAAACCGTTCGCCAGCAGCTGGCGCTGTATCTAAACCGGTAACGTCGATCGGGGTTGATGGCCCCGCTTCCCATACCGTCTCAGATGGACGAAGTGTGTTGTACATCGCTTTGACTTTGCCAAATGCATTGCCGCAGACGATACAATCACCGACCCGCATCGTGCCGTTCTGAACAATTAATTTGGAGACGACCCCCCTGCCCTCGTGCAACTGCGCTTCCAAACAGGTTCCAATGGCTTCGCGACTGGGGTCGGCCCGATAGTCCTGATCCTCAGCAATAAAAAGAATCATCTCTAGCAATTCTTCGAGACCTTCTCCTGTCGTAGCACTGGTCCGCATCACCTCAACCTCCCCACCCCAATCACGGGGCAGGAGTTCATTCGCGGCCAATTCCTGAAATACCCTATTTTCATCGATACCGGGCAGGTCGATTTTATTGAGCGCAACGACAATCGGAACGTTGGCGGCCCGAGCATGGCTAATCGCTTCCTCGGTCTGAGGCATAATGCCGTCATCGGCAGCCACAACCAAAACCGCAATGTCCGTGACATTGGCACCTCTTGCCCGCATCTCCGTAAACGCCTCATGGCCCGGCGTATCTACGAACGAAATTTTCTTGCCATCCTTTACGACATCGTATGCTCGAATATGCTGTGTGATGCCTCCACTTTCGCCACTGACCACATCGATCCCAATAATCGCATCGAGCAGCGATGTTTTCCCGTGATCGACATGCCCTAGAAAAGTCACAACCGGCGGACGCGGAACGCTCGTCTCGGAATCATCCTCTCGATCATCCATCGACTGCAATAATTCATCCTCGAGACTGACCTGATGCTTGATCTCAATTTCCACACCCAACTCGAGGGCTAAAAATTCCACAAGCTCGGCATCCAATTCCGAGTTGATGGTACACATCTGCTCCATCGCCATCAGTTGTCGCTGGATGGTTGCCGCTGGAACACCAACGGCTTCAGAAAAACTGCGAACGGTACAGGGCATCTCGACCGCTACATTGCCTTTACGGGGCGCTGCACTACTGACCCCACTACGACGGCGCAATGGCCCTCGACGCCCACCACCACGATCATCATCTCGACCGCGACGACCGCGGCTAACCCGCTTGCGATTTAGCTGCCGTGCTTCACGACCTCCCAAAAGTGCATCGTCTTTGCCCTTGCTACCCACTTCGCGAGTGCCTCGATCTGCATCCTTATTCGTTTTCCCACGCCGACGACCGCGATCGGTAGTCGTATCGGAACTCGGAGTAGGACTCGCAATGGCCTGGGGATCGTGACCATCCTGTGTTTTCTTTTCGTGTTTTCGAAGATGCGCAGAAAGCGGTTTGGCAGCACCCGGCCGCATGGCATCGGCCGGTAATTTCATGTCGGGCTTCTGAGCGGGCACCGCCTCGGCTTCAACGGCTGCTGCCGGCGGCTGTTCAGCAGGTGGCAACGGCGCGAGCTTGACCGCCGGTTTCGAACGGGAAGTAGATTTTCCAGTCTCAGCCGATGCGCCCGCCTTTTTGTCCTCGCCAATCTTGTCCTTGGCTGTTTTTTTGTCCTTAGACGCGGCAGAGCCAATGACTTGCGGCTTGCCCACCGATGCTGAAGGCGCGACATAATCTTCGCGCCGAATCGTAGTATTTCCATCGACCCGGCTTTCGATCCGCTCAGCCGTCGAGGAATCGCCAGAGCCTGCCGAAGCAGAGGGCGAGGGGGAAACACCTCCGGAAAGATGCTGCTTTAGTTTGACAACTTCCTCATCGGTCAAACTCGCTAGTGCCGAACCCTTTCCGGTAATGCCCGCTTTAGCGCAAAGCTCCGATAACTCGCCACTATCGAGCTTTAATTCTTTGGCTAACGCATAAATACGCATGGGCAACGGATGCCTCCTATTCTCTTATTCCCATCCGACTGCAACTGATGGGAATCAGCGGCACATTTAAATCATGGTTCCGTTCTCCTTTTCCATACTCAACTCGGAAACCATTCGCTTGGTTCTTACTGTTCGGCGGCCTCCGCCGAGGCTTCCTGCTTTGTCTCTTCGCCCGTCTCGCGG
>JASMGX010000152.1 GCA_030751095.1 Pirellulales bacterium
AAGCATTATGGGCCGCTTCAATGCGGCTCTGTACTTCCGCTGCGTCGATCGTCGGGTGCTCGCGCAAGAGAGTACCAGTGGCGGGATTGATGACCGGTTGCGTTTTTTTCGAGTCCATCGGCTTTCTCCTAGTTCTGGCCCAATGTGTCTTTTTTTTTGATCTGCGTCTAGCGACCAGAAACGGTTCGCCAAAAAAAAGTCTGAAAAGCATCAATCGGAGCAGGAAACCGAAAATCCCGCAAAATCGATAGCGCCGCTACCCGGGGAAGGCAACGTCCGTCCGCTGAAGGATTCAGATAAACGCAAGCATGCAAAGTCGCCGATTCCGACCGGGCCGTTAGCGGACAACTTCCTCGACTCGGTCGATCCGCCGAATCCCATGGCCGACTAGGCGGTGCCGGCTCTGCGAGGCTGGAAAACAAGCACCGGGCGGGTTCCAACAGGCACCCGCCCGGTTTATTCGCTTGACTCTTTTTCCATTGTCTAAAATAATATGGGTGCGATCGCGATCCCGCCCCAGCTTCCTTTTCACGACTGCAGGATATTACGGAAGGCGCTTCCATGTTTTTTGCCAGACTCCGAATTGCCGTACCCCTATCTTTGGTGGTTGGGCTAACGCTTACCATACCGGCGACAACCGTTGGGCAGGACGCAGCCGCTGAGGAAGAGACCCTCGCGCACGCGATGAGCCTTTCGCGGGCCTTCCGCCGCGCGGCCCAAAGGGTTACCCCGTCGGTCGTCACGATCATCTCGCGCGTGAACCCTCCACCGGTCGCGCAGGGCGAGGGCGAGGAGGATGAGGCGATGGAGGGTGTGCCCCCCGAGTTTCAGGAGTTTTTCAAAAAGCATGGCGGCATGAACCGCTTCCGGCGTTTTGGCGGACCGCAACGCGGAATGGGATCGGGTGTCATTATTGACGAGGGTGGACTGATTCTTACCAATAACCATGTTGTCGAGGGCGCCGACGAGGTCCTCGTGCGGCTCTCTGACGGCCGAGAATTCAAAGGCCTCGACATCAAGAACGACAGAATATCCGACTTGGCATTGATTTCGATCAAAGGTGCTGAGAATCTGCGGCCGATGAAGCTCGGATCGTCAGAAAAGATGGATATCGGCGACTGGGTTATTGCGATCGGCAGCCCGTTTGAGCTGGAGATGACCGTCAGTGCGGGCATTATCAGCGCGAAGGGCCGCTCGATCGGCGCCTCGCAGCGCCGCGGACGCTATCTACAGACCGATGCGGCGATCAACCCGGGCAACTCGGGCGGACCGCTCGTGAATCTTCGTGGTGAACTGATCGGGATCAATACCGCCATCGCCTCCCGAAGCGGTGGTTATCAGGGGATCGGGTTTGCGATCCCCGTCGATTTGGCCAAATGGGTTGTGTCAGAACTGAGGGATGACGGCAAAGTCCAACGGGCCTGGCTCGGCGTTGCGATCCGGGAGATGGACGCCGACCTCGGCAGGCAATTCGGTCTTGCGCGGCACGGCGGTGTCATTATTGCCCAGACCGTTCCCGATTCGCCAAGCGAAAAAGCGGGCATTCTCGCTGGCGATGTGATCACGCACTTTGCCGGCAGCCGGGTTCGAATGCCGGCGGAATTGCAAGCGGTTGTGGAGCGCGCGGAGATCGGCAAAGGGCACGAGGTGCACCTGGTACGGAGCGGCAATGTCCAGGTTATGACCGTCTCCCTTGAAGTGCTTCCGGAAAAACTGGGCGTTCGTCGCCCCGCTGCACCACCCGCGACGAAGCCTCCCGCGCAGTAGACGGTCGAAAGCGGGTCGCTTGGGATTTCCATTGAGGAATCAGCCAAAGAGGCCAATACGCAATCGCCTAGCCGGGGAGTGGTCGTTGAGCGCATGAAGCCGGGCTCAGTTGCGCAGCGCTGGGATCCAGTCCGGTTTTGTGATTGAGAGCATGGACCGTCAACCGGTCGCTTCAGTCGCCAATTTTACAAGACTCGTCGATGGCGCGTCGGTGAGGCAGGGATTTTGCTACAGGTTAAAAGCGGGAGACGAAGCCGCTTTATAGCGCTCCGCTCGCGGTAAGGACTGTCGCCCCAACGGCCGCTAGTGCAAAATCTGCGTCAGAGTTTCTGGATCACGTTCACCATGATCCGCGTCTTGTTATGGCTCGGGACCTTCATCGCCTGAACCGTGAGATACATCTTGCCCTTGGTGGCCCCAAAAAGGGCGAGTTGCATCGTCTTGACAGGCCGTTTGGGTATCTTCCAGCCACTCGCTTTGAGCGTTCTTTCAAAATACTCCGCGACCTGTTTCGGGTTATCTTTCGTTTCCAGTTGGAGGCGGATTCCATCTCGGAGCGAGCGGGTCTGGCGGCCGACATCGATGACTTTGGCATCCGGATACGTTGGCAGGCCGGCCTCTAAGTAGACCGCTGGATAGTCCGCCGCGATGAGCAGTGCGGACAGGCAAACGATAAGGGCCGGCAGGTTCACCCGGTTGGCAGCGACGAATCGGCTCATTGTTGTCCCCTGCGCGGTTTGTTGTTTTTGCGAGTCGATTTACTCGGCTTGTTTCTCGACGGGGCACGGTTCTTGGAGGCTTTGCGATTGGGCCCTTTGCCGGAACCGGTCGCTTGCGACTGGGCAGGGCAGGGCGACTCGCTGTACGCTTCGGTAGTCGGTGTATAGCAGCCGGGCTGCTGGTTGTTCCCCTCGTTGCTCTCGATGATATTGTTCTCCGGGTCGATGGTGAACATCACGTTGTACGATGTGGACGCCGCGTCAGAGAGTTCCCCCAGATTGCCAGAATTCGAGGTAAATGTGCGAGAGGTACCGGGCGGGATAGCCCCCACGAGCGTCAACTCATAACTTCGCTCGTCGTCGAGCTCCGGTACGATAAAGACCGCTCGGACCTGCGTGCGGCAATCTCCCGTGCCCCGGTAGGTCGCCGGGCCGCTGTTGTGGATCGTCACTTCCCAGGTAACCCGCTCCGGAGGTGCGCTGGGTTGGTTGTCGCGGTGCCGCACCTCGGTGCTGCTGAACGATAGATCGATTCCGGGCTGCCCATCCGGTCCGATACCGCAGGGCAACTCTTCAATTTGAGGATTTTTGGTGGGAGTGTTGCTCCCCCCGGAGATGGGATCCGCGCCGGGCGGAACGGCCTGGATAACGGGCGTCGGCGGATCTTCCTCGGCTGGCACCAGTACGGTCGGGCAGTCAAAGGCGGTTGTCTCAAGAGTACCGAGTTGGAAGGTCCAGGTATTGCCGCTACCCTGATGGGGCGTTGCGCCGCTGAAGTCGGAGATGATTGCAAGTTGGTACCAGGAGCCGAGCTTGCTGAATTCGATCAATATGTCCCGCTTGCGGACCCGATCGGCGAAAAAGTTGCTCGTTTTGGAAAAGTCTCCGCTGCTGTCGGTGGTCGCTTCGCCCCACGTTGGACCCCAGGGGCACTCGCCGGAAAAGCCGACGATACACCCCTCGCCGTTCGCCCAGCGACTCCGGAAGCGGAGGTGCAGGCCCGGCATCTCGCACCGCGTGGTATTCAATGCGTTGCTGTCGATGTTTTCCACGCTGCCCCGCAGTCGCCAATAGCCCCCATCGGCCAGTACAGAGGTCGGCATTGCAGCCAGGAATAAAAGAAACGAAAAAATGTTGCGATCCATGACTGCATCCTTTGCATTTCAGGCTGTGTTCGGCCCCCACAGGTTAAATGCGACTTTTCCGCTTCCGAGGGGCCAATCAAATACAAAATAGTCCTCTAGAAGCAAAACGCAATGCGACGCGCCGGCTCACGCACTATTTACAAAATGCACCAGAATTGCAATCCGAGTGGTTTTTGGACCCGGATTCGAGCAGTCGGGACAAGAATTTTCAGGCAAACGGGCTGTACTTGCCGGGAATCGGTGTAAAGTAGGTTCCGTCGGTGGCCGGCAGTGTTGGCGGCGGACTGCTCATGGTGTACGAATCGATCCCGGGCGCAAGATCCTTGCCGCGGCTAAGAAGTTCCTCCCACTTCAGAATCTGCCCCGAGTAGCACGCTTCACGTCCCAAAATGGCAGTGAATGTACTCTTAGCGCCATATTCGCCTTCGTTGTAGATCTCGCCGGCCAAATGGGCCTCGATCAAGTCGTGCTGCTCCTGCTGGTGGCCGTTGGGCGAGGGTCCATTGTACTGCCATACCCCGTCGATCCGCAGACTCGGATCGGCCGTGCCCTTGGTCCCCTGACACGCTTCACCGACATGACTCCACGCCCCGGCTAAGTGGCGACCCTGGCTAAAAAGTTTGCTGCCATCGGGGTAGGTGAACTCGCAAAAGGTGTGGTCCAGGATCTGGCTTTTTGTGCGGTCGCCGCCAAGTCGCTGCTCGCCACCGCCCATGCCGTTGCATTCGACCGGAAACTCTCCCTTGACCCAGTTGGCAACATCGAGGTTGTGGATATGCTGCTCGCAGATCTGATCGCCGCAGACCCAGTTGAAGTGGTACCAGTTGTTGACCTGAAATTCCATTTCGGTCTGTCCCGGCTCGCGGTTGCGGTACCAGATTCCGCCGCCGTTCCAGTACACCCTCTGAGAAACGACATCGCCAATCGCGCCATCGTGAATCCGCTGGACCGTTTCGATATAGCGGGGTTCGTGCCGGCGCTGTAGCCCGATGCCGACGCAGAGATTTTTCTTTTTAGACTCTTGGACGCTTTTGAGCACGCGGCGAACTCCGGGGGCATCGGTTGCCAGGGGTTTTTCCGCGAAAATGTGCTTGCCTTTTTCAACCGCATATTCGAACTGCTGTGGCTTAAAGCCGGGGGGAGTCGCAATCACCACCAGATCGCAATCGCTGTCGATTGCCTTTTTGTAGGCGTCGAGGCCACTGAAAATCCGCTCCTCCGGTACATCGACCTTGTCGGGCGCATGCCGCGTGAGTCGCTTGACGCTGCTCTTGGCATTTTTGTCGAAGGCGTCCGCGACGGCGATGAGTTTGGTGTTGCCTTTGGTGTTAAAAATCTGTGCGGCAGCTCCCGTACCCCGACCCCCGCAGCCGACCACAGCAAATCGGATCTCATCGCTGCCCGCTGCATGAACAGACCGCGCGAGCGAACTGGCGAGCAGCCCCCCGGCCAATGCGGCAGAACTGCCCTGGATGAATTTGCGTCGATCGTGGTGGTGCAACATTGCAGCTCTCCGGAAACAGAATGGGATGTTGGTTTCAGGCCCTGTTTTTCGCGCAGCGAAACGTCGAACAGGGCCACAGGCCACCCACATCGTAGTCTGCCGGCCACGATGGGGCAAGCAAACATCTCCCATAGAAGCGAGATCGCGCGGAGTGCCGTGCTCTTATGAGGCCTTTACGGCGCCACGATCGGGGCGCTGCTGCAAAACGCACAGAACGCAAGACTGAATCGCCTCAGCACCTTGTCGGCCGGCTCATCGAGCGAAGTGTCTCATTCACCCGGGGGCATGTGTCGGGCCTTTAGTACGGCATCGCGCTTTTGGCATCGAATTCGAGAGCGGCACTGGTGTGCCGTAGAATAAAACAATCGGCTAATTGGGCTTCACGTGCATTGCGAAATTTGGGGCCTTTTAGTTCTAAAAAAACTTTTAGCGGAATCCGCAAGCAACTGAGAAGTGCCAAGCGTAGATCCGTCAGCGCATCCTTTTTCGAATAGTGTCGTACGCCGTGGCTCGAAAGAACGTCGAACCATGCCTCAAATAATTCCTGGTAATGCCCCGCTCGTTCCGCCGGCGGATCGCTGCCACCGATAAGCATGGCGACATCGATTGCACCAAGGCTTTGAGTGACCGTCTGCCAGTCGAGAATCAGGACCTCATCTTCCGATCCCGGCTCTCCCAGCAGAAGGTTGTCACCACGCAGGTCCCCGTGGACAAGCGTGTGGGATCTCTGGGCAATCGCCGCATCAAGTTGCTCGCAGTTTGCTAAAATCCACTCAATGAGGGTTTTAGCCTCATGGCCAATACGCAGTTCATAATTGTCGCGAAATCGTGGCCAGATTCCGCGAAGATCTTCACGAAACCAAAAGTCGTGCTCTGGCAACCAGGCGAAGTTTTGGAGTTGTGGATTTTCCCAGAACGTAGCGTGGACTGCAGCGATATGCCCCAAAGCTGTCTCCACTTGCGAATTGGAAAGCCCATGGACCTGATCGCCGGGTTTTAGATGCGATAGATCCTCCATCAGCAACCAACCACCTCCCCCCTCTGCGTTGCCCGCGTACATCTTAGGCAACCGGGTGGGCGTCTGGCTGGCCATGTTTTGGTAAAAACCGACTTCGCGGTCAAAGGCCCGCAGTCGATCGGCAACCGCCCGAAAGTTGGGGTGTTGCGTCTCCATTTTAAGAACGAGGCTTTGGGGGAGTGCTGGGTTTTGCGATGAATAGGTTGGCACGAGCTTGGCCATTCGCGAAAGGAAGCCGACCGATTCGCCAAACGGTTCACAGCGCACGGATTGAATCGTGGCCTCTTGGAGCAATCCGGCCTCGCGGAGATGCCACGCGAGCCAGGCAGCATCGAGGTGAGCCGGATCGCTGGGCGGAGGGGGTGGATTGTTCGGCACCGGTTGGCCTCCATGTTCCGTTGATTTGCGGAAATGCTTTAATATATGGCACTACGGATCGTTTCTCAGCTATTGAAACATCATCGCGGGCAAATAGCCAGTAGTGATCGTGATTCGAATTTGTCCGGATCTTTCTCACTATGCCTTAATTAGTTCGCTGAATTTGGTACAACGTAATCCACACATCAGGGGGGTTCTTTCCTGGGCCGCCGATAAAACAATAGTGGGTCGTTTTTCGGATGAGGAGATAATTACCTGTGGCGGAAAAATGGTATTACTCCCGGGAGGGCCAACAACGCGGTCCACTAACGCCAACGCAAATCAAAGAACTCGTCGCGGCGGGCAAGCTAACGCCGACAGATTTGATTTGGAAGGAAGGCCTTGAAAGCTGGATACCGGCAAGCCGACTCAAAGGTCTCTTTTCACAAGAAACTCTGGCAGAAAGCGGCGCCCAAGAGTCTCAATTAGCTGTCAATACGGGTGCGAGCACCATGACCGCTCGAGCGGAATCGAACCATCCCGCAGCGGTCGCGTGGGGATTACTCGTTAGCACGCTGGGCGTCTGCTGTAAGCGACTGCCATCGGTGGTCTTTGTCACGGTCATCTGGTACGTCGCGAGCCTCTTTGCCCTGAGCTTCATTGTCACCGCGCCTTTGGCAATGGCATTTGCGCTCGGCTACGTGAGCATCATCAGTCAAATTATCCGGCGAGAGCCATTTTCGCTGAAAGAGTTTGTGTCATTTTTCAACTACGGCTGGAATGCACTCTTTTACCTTATTGTTCTCCTGGCGTGCACATTTGTAATTCTCTCCGTTGCCGTTCTTTCGATTCTGGCGGGAATGTGGTTCTTTGGTCTGATTACTGCCGTCGTAAAATCACCCATTCTTGCAATTACTATTTTCTCGGTTTTTGGGCTAGTTCTCTCCTCTATCTATTTAGCATTTGTCATTCTGCTGTTTTGTCTCTTTGTGCGAGTGGCAGCAAAATCACCCAGTGAGGATCGGCCCTTCGGTTTTAT
>JASMGX010000153.1 GCA_030751095.1 Pirellulales bacterium
AATCCGATCCGATTCGCGAAACGGATTGCATCATCCGATTCGTCTGAAACATTATCGTGTTGACCCAGCCGCTTGATGAAATCGGTAAAGCCTCTTCGGTCATCCCCTGTGGGCAGATGCCATTTCCCCACATAGGCGCAGGTGTATCCATAAGGTTTCAGATGGGCAGGCATGAATTTCAAGTGTTGAAGAACCGTGAGTTTCGTTGGCACGCGGTAATTTGCCGGCACTCCGGTGCTGTGCTGTTTTTTGCCCGGTTGAGTTTCGCAAACCGTGTCGGAAAGTGAAGTAGATACACGCACAGCTGTTTTTCATCTTCTCGCCTGCCGCTGGTGCAGTATGTGCCTACCTGGGATGTTGGGAATGTTTTGTAAAGGGAGATTGTGGAGGAAGAGAAATCATGCGACTTCTCCTCCACCGGGCATTCAGTCTGAAAGGTCATCTAGAACAAGATTCTTGGAATCGATGATACTGATCTGATTCAGGGCAGCGTTGACGATGGATCGGTAGCAAATGAGGTTGACTCGGCGGGGGATACCCTCAGAACAGCGGTGAACCTCGCTTTTTGCATCGTCGGCGAAGATGGAGGTGGATTTTTCGGCCGCATTGGTGTGGTGGTCGATGTAAGCGCAGGTTTCCTCAAGACTCATGCCTACCATGTGGAAGAACAGGCGGATGCGTTGTTTGAGGGCCAGGTAGCGGGAAAGCTTGAGAGTGGCCCTGAGTTCAGGTTGGCCGCAGAGGACGAAGGTGATTTTGTGTTGCGAATCGGAACCGAAGTTGGCCATGGATTTGAGGGCCTGGAGTGCCGAGTCACTCATCTCCTGTGCATCGTCGATGAATACCACCGGTTGTTTGGAAAGCTCGGGAACGACGCGGTAGAATAGTCGTTTTGTGGTCCCCGCTAAATACGGGGGCTCATGGTCCAGGGAGCTGAGGATGTTTTTGTACAGTTCCACCTCGGTGAGGTTGTTTCCGCGCACGTAGATGGGGCTGTAGTGGTTGGAATCAAGCGCGCGCATCAAGGCATTGAGGACCACCGACTTTCCGCAGCCCACCGGACCGCTTAGGAGCATGAAGTCTTCCACGGGGATGCCGTACTCCAGCTGGGCGAAAGCCGTCTTGTAGCCTTCGGACTGGAATAACTGCTTGGGAGAAAGGATCTTCGAGAAGGGCAGATGGGAGAAGCCGAAGAAATCAAGAACGGGGTTATTCATTTTTATCCTCCTGGGTGTGATTGTCGAATAGTTTGGAGAAAGGCATCTGGTTGGCATCTTTGAGCTGTTTGCGATGCTTCTCCCTCAGGCGCGTGAACATGGCCACACTCGCGTGCGAAACCTTATGCCGGCTTTTTCGGGACTCCTCGGGCACGTTCGGTGCGGTGTTTGTGACTTTCTTGGAAGGCGAAGTGGTCTCCAGGTAGTGATTGGCGCCGTCGTAGATGTAAACCTCATCCAGGTTGAAAGGATCGAATCGTACCTGAACGACCGTACCGTGCGGGGATTGCTGCACGGGATACTGGTTGGAGTAGAGCTTGATCTTACCGTACTTGCTCACGGTGCGGGATTCGTTCCAGAGGAACATGCGGCCAAAAGATTCCAGATCGCTGATACGCCTGTGCTGTGCGGGGAGGCCCTTGAGGAAGCGCTCCTCGGGAGCTTCGCCGGTTGTAGAATGGACACGCCTGTTGTAGAGCACCTCGGCCCAGGCCCAGAAAGCTGAGTTTAGCTCCTCGATAGTATGGAAGTCGGACAGGGACGCCTCGGCTTGAAACTCGTTTTTGATGGTCCGGTTTACGGCCTCGATTTTCCCCTTGGCGTGAGCCTGATATGGTTTGTGACGTAGTTGTTTGATCTCCAGTTCCGCCAATACCCCCATGAAGTGCCTGGAGATGTAAACCTTGCCGTTGTCGCAGTAAATCCGCAACGGAATCCCCCACCTAAGGACCATGTACCTGAAGGAGTCTTCGAGGCAGGGAAGCTTCTCGGAGAGATAGTACTTGCCGAAAAGGATCTTCCTCGAGAAGTCATCGACCCAAAGAAACAGATAGCTCTTGCGGGTTTTGCCGTCGGGCAGGGTCAGCCAGATACCGTCGCGGGCATCACCTTGCACAAGTGCCATGGAATGGGGCGCCTCGAAGGATCGGTAAGCCCGTCGGCCGTCTTCGCGTAGCAGCCGGTAACGCTGTCGCTGAGTCAATCCATTCTCCGTCAAGAAGCGGTAAATTGTCCTGTTGGAGATGCACAGAATCTTCTCTGCGTACTGCTCGTCCTCACTCAGCAGTCTCCTCAAGGTGGGCACACTGCGGGTAGGCAACTCACGCACCAGCTCTATGATTTTCTCACGCAACTGCCCATCATGAACCCGTGGCGACTTAGGCCGGGGATAGTAAAACAGCAGCCCCGCACGGCCCTTCTCGCGGTAGCGTCGCACATAATTGCTTATAGTGCGCATGCTCAGCCCGTTCTCTTCGCAGTACCTCTCGCGGTGTTTCCTCTTGGTCTCTGAGTCTACGCAGCCGTCCAGGATGAGCTCCACTATTTCCAGCCGTCGCTTGTAAGCCTCGTATTCGTTCTCCGGTATCGCTTCCCAGTCAATCGCGCCCCTCATACCGGCGCCTCTTCATCCAGCGCCTGATCGAGCAGCCAACCCTCGTAGCGGCTGTACAATTTCGCGATGTCCGCTGAGCCGGCGACGATTTCGTTGATGGCGTTGAACTCGCGGAACAGCTTGTGGTTGAAATAATTGGTGTACACCGAGCTGTCCTGCGATTCGCGCCACAGCCCTTTCTCCCGTTCCAGGAAGAAGTACACCAGCAAATCACTCACATACTCGAGCCGCGCGAGGAAAAAGCGTCTAAAGTCCAACAGCGTTCTGAAATCCTTAAGGCTTTCTCGCGGCAGGCGCCCGATCAGTTCGAGGATCCTTTGCCTGAACCTTTGCTGTTTGTCGGTGAAGGGGCTCACCTGCTCCATGCTGAATAGCACGTCGGCCGGCTCGCACTGTTTGTACAGCGCCAGCTTGGCCCACATCTCACTCTCCTCGAGCCCTCGGCGGCGACAATACTTTACGAGCCGCTTGCGCTTCTTTGAGGTTTCCTCCGGTCCATCGAGAATGCGCCGCAGAAGCTTAAGCAACCGCTGTGCCTCCGCAATCTCACGCGTAATCCCCGCTCCGCTATTGTCATGGTCGTTCATCACATATCCTCCTGTAGCGTTGTGATGAATCAACTTGTATCATCAAAGGCGAGGTTGCTGAGTACACGATTCAATGGTGTTTTTAAATAAATACCCCTGACTTTGACCGGATTGCGCGCCCGCTCAAAGGCGTACACAACGTGCACGTACCCAATAGCGGGAACTTCCACTCTACCGGCCCCATCCATGCGCGTGGCCGCATTCTCTATCTCACCAACGGTAGCGGCCAAAGACTCGAGCCTGCCCACTCCCGGTTTCTGTTCGGGTAGACGGGCAAAACCCGGCAGCCCGGAAAGCACCTGCGTCAGCTCGAGGTCGGTCTTCTCCACTATCTGCCGACCACGAAGGATATGCCTGCGGATGGTCCGCGGATCCCCCACACCCAGCAATATCTCCGCTTTGGCGTAGTTGATTCTCTCCTGGGGGCACTGGGCAACGTATTCCATCGCGTTGCTCAGCATGATGTTACATTCAGGCGTCACAAAGGCAGGCAGGATCCTCTTGGTGTATTGATCCCCGTTCTTCTTCGCAGTCGGGCAGAAGATCGCCACTATGGTAATCCGATCGTTTTTCCTTGTGTCGTTCTTCCAGATTAAGCGACCGAGGTAGGCATGAAACCGCACCGCATGGACTTCTCCACACAGTGGACATGGTAGGAGTGAAAATATCGCTATGACGAGTAATCGGAACTCTTGCCAGTTGTAGTTTTCTGCGCTACAATTCAATCATCGTGGTTTTTAGGGATACCTCTAATCAGGTTAGTGAGGGGGTATCCCTTTTTTTCTCCTATGCTTTCTGGCAGAGAAATGTAGCAGTTCCTATCAAGTTGTTAAAGATTCAGGAAGACTCCGCGGCAGGCGTCACTTGGTTTCGGCACTTCGGCGTGGCGGGTTGCAAATAGTTGATAAAAATGCTGATTATATGCTTGCCTTGAAAGGGAACCAAGGGACACTAAAAGATGATGTAGAGCTGTATTTCGAAGAAATTGATGAAAAAAATGTAAGCGCAATATAAACCCCACCTATTTTTCTTGTTGAAGGTGTCCGATGCTTGTCCCATCGAGGAGGCAAGTATGGGACAATCAAAACGAGATCTGTCTAAACAGCGGAAAGAAGTATGGCGGCGACATATCGCCGAATGCCGGGAAAGTGGGCTGAGCTATGCAGAGTACGCAAGGCGCCACGAACTGAAAGAGAGTGCGTTTTGCTATTGGCGGCAGAGGCTGTCAGGGTCATCAGGGCAGAAACCGGCATTTGTAGAGCTCAAAGTTTCCGAGAGCAGAACGAGCGGGATCGAAATCATCTTCGGAAATCAGATGCGGGTCAGCCTCAGTTCAGATTTCGATGAGAAGGTGCTCGAGAGGCTCATCGGTATGCTGGGGTCGGTCTGATGTTTCTTGATTTTCAGAAGATCAGGATCTTTCTCAAGCCCGGATTCACCGACATGCGTAAGGCAGCGAATGGGCTTAGCGTTTACGTGCAGGAACAGATGGAACTCGATCCGTTCGGCGATAGTCTTTTTCTGTTCTGCAACAAAAGAAGAAATATCTTCAAGGCGCTGTATTGGGACCGCAATGGATTCTGGGTCCTTAAGAAAAGGTTGGAGAAAGATCGTTTCCCCTGGCCCAAGGAGGAGGGGCGGGTTGCGGAGATTAGCGGGCAACAACTCAGGTGGCTATTAGATGGGATCGACTTCTGGAAGGCGCACAAAAAAATACCTTTTTCTTCAGTTATTTGACACGAAAGACTATTAATTTTTTTCCTGCAATGCTAACATTGCGGCATGGCAATAGACCTTGCTGAGCTTCCAAATGACACACAAGAGCTGAAGCTAATCGTTACAAAATTAGACAAAGAGAACGAGCGGCTTGAGAGCAATATCGAGCTTCTAACAGATGAGCTTGCGCTTGTGCGGGCCAAGCATTTCGGAAGAAGCAGCGAGAAGCTCAGCGAGGCAGAGAAGTTACAGATGCGGCTTTTCGATGAGGCCGAGCAGGGAGCAGAGAAGCCGGTAGAGATCATCGAAGTTCCAGCACACAGCAGAAAGAAACGGGGTCGCAGGCCGCTTCCTGCGAGTCTGCCGCGGGAAGAGATCGTTCATGATATTGCAGAGAAGGATAAAGTCTGCAGCTGCGGTGCAGCGCTTGTACGGATCGGGGAAGACACTTCCGAGCAGCTCGGGTTTGTTCCTGCCAAGGTATGGGCCATTCGGCATATACGGCCCAAATACGCCTGCAAGGTCTGTGAGGGAGCTAACTTTGGTGCGGGAGAGAAAGTAGTAAAGATCGCTCCACCTCCTACACAGATCATTCCCAAGAGTATAGCCACGCCATCGCTGCTTGCGTACATCTTGGTGAGCAAGTTCTGCGATGCGCTTCCGTTCTACCGCCAGGAGAAGCTGTTTCGCCGGATTGGGATAGATATACCGCGGTCAACGATGTGCCGCTGGGCAGTAGAGGTAGGACGAAAGTGTGAGCCTTTTATCGGGCTGATGCACCAGGAGGCGCGCGCCGGGCCACATATTCTAATGGACGAAACGCCGCTGCAGGTTATGGGAGAAGCCGGGCGGGCTGACACGTCCAAGTCATATATGTGGGTCCTGCGAGGAGGGACGCCTGAGCATCCTGTATTATTGTATCAGTATCATCCGAGCCGCAGCGCTCAGGTGCCGCTTGCATACCTGAGAGACTATCAGGGTTATCTGCAGACCGATGGGTACCGCGCCTACGATGAGATAGGCTTACTGCCCGGGATTATTCACGTAGGATGTTGGGGCCACTCGAGGCGGAAGTTTGTAGAAGCGCAGAAACCGAGTAAGAAAGCGGGAAGTGCTGAATGGGCGATTGCAAGGATTGCCAAACTATATGAGATCGAAAAGCGACTGAGGGCTCTGGGCCTCTCGGATGAAGAGTTTGTGGAAAGGCGCAAGCGAGAGGCGCTGCCGATTCTCGATAATTTGCACTCATGGCTCGAGAAGAAAGCCCAGCAAGTGCCCCCGAGTACACTCTTGGGACGGGCAATTAAATATGCCTTGAAACAGTGGCATAAGCTTGTGAGGTATCTCGATGAGGCGTTCCTTACCCCGGATACAAATTTGGTCGAGCAGGCCATAAGGCCCTTCGCCGTAGGCCGGCGCAACTGGCTTTTCTCGGGAAGCCCGCAGGGAGCCTATGCGAGTGCAACTCTTTTCTCACTGATCGAATCGGCCAAAGCAAATGGACTTGAACCCTATTGGTATCTCGGGCAGATATTCGAGCGGCTGCCATTTGTCTCGACCGAGGATGACTACCGAAATCTGCTCCCCTGGAATATGCTTAAAAAATGACCTGCCAGCAGAAATTTACGGGGTGGTTTTATAAAGCGCTTACCTTGATCCGGGCGCCATACCATGCCACTTTGAATGGGTTGTTCCCCTGAGCTCAGCGCCCACCACTCTTTTTTCTTTTCCAAGTAGTAAGAAAACAGCGTTCGCCCTTTTGTCGGCATACAGTTTGCCGGAGCGAACTAGAGAATCTATCAGTCGCGTAGGAATGCAGCGATCGTCTCTGAGGTAATTTCTGACCTGCTGTAACCTGCTATCATCTCTACCAGGTAATGAAAAGCCTTGTTTTGAAATAGATCTGGTTCTCCCCAGATGTCTGTGTATGGCATAATCGGGAAAGCTATCAGAAAGCCAAAAGACAGCGGCTTTGAAATCATATCCTGTTAAATGCATAACAAGATCGATTGCCCCGCCTCCGCCTGTGCCTTGCCTCCAGTTCATGAACTTCTGACGAGTCACAGAAATTACGCCCCGCGGAGTATGCCATTTTGCTTTATCGAATCCATCCTGGCTGGATCCTGTTCGATCTAATACTGCTGCCAGCTCAATATCGCGCACAGAGTTGGCTTTATCCCGTATTTCCTCAAAGATATTAGGCATTTGACGATATGGCGTAGTGGTTAAGCGGGATAAAGCTTGGGTCTCAAACTGACGCATTTTTTCATGTTGATAACGTGGCTGTTCTCTGTCAGACGGTCGATCAAAGCTGCGGTGAGGTGATCGTTTTTGAGAAACGATGTCCACTGCTGAAAGCCAAGATTAGATGTGATCAATGTGGTTTTTAGCTTGTGCCTCTTGTGCATCAGGGTAAAAAACAGACCTACCTGCACAGGCTCGACCTCTACGTAACCCAGTTCGTCGATGTGCAAACAGTCATAGGAAGCAAACTTCTTGATCACATCTGTCTGAGAATGATCGGCTACCGCGTTATAGAGCATCTCTATCAGCTCAG
>JASMGX010000154.1 GCA_030751095.1 Pirellulales bacterium
CTGCCCACATTGCCCTCGGCGAGAGTTCTGTGGCTGTGACCGCAGTGAGTCCGAGCCTGGCAGCAGGAGAGTTGGAGCAGGCTGTAGAACTTGCTGCTCTGATCGGTATCCGCCATGAGGTGGTAGAAACGAACGAAATGTCGAACCGGTCTTACCTCGCCAATGGTTCGGACCGCTGTTACCACTGCAAGATGGAACTCTATACCCATCTGCAGCCACGCCTAGAGCATTGGGGCGTTCGAGTCATCGTGAACGGAGCAAATCGCGATGACTTGGATGATTATCGTCCTGGCTTGCAAGCCGCAAATGAACACGCGGTCTTAAGTCCGCTTGCTGAGTGTGGCCTGACCAAGACCGATGTACGTCAGTTGGCCGAAGCGTGGCAGCTTCCGGTCTGGAATAAACCGGCGATGCCATGCCTCGCCAGTCGTCTCGCCTACGGCCTTGAGGTGACTCCAGAACGTCTTGCCATGGTCGATCGTGCCGAGCAGTTTCTCCGCGAGGCGGGCTATGAGACAGTTCGCGTTCGCTACCATGATGGCGGGCTAGCGCGGCTGGAGGTTGCCCGTGAGGAGGTAGCGGGACTTGCCGAACCGGAATTCTGTAGGCGGCTCGTGGCCTATTTGCACAAACTCGGCTTTCACTACGTGGCTGTCGATCTTGAAGGGTTTCGCAGCGGGAGCGGGAATCTGGTGTTGCCCCCCCAAGGGCGTGCGGGCTCTCTGAGCCTACCTCTCTGAGTCCACCTCTCTGAGTTTCCCTTCTGAGTGTCCCTTCTGAGTTCCCCCTTTCTGCGCCAACGAGGTGATTGTCTGATGGGGCTGATTACCTGATGAGGATTTGTGCCAACACCGACCGGCTATTTCTGGAGAACCAAAAATATTGCCGCAATGAGGGTGCCCACTGCTAGGCCAGTGATGACTGCCCAAATCCACAGCGGTAGAGTTCTGCTGGGACGGCGTTTTCGGGGTGTGGTGGACGTGGTTTTTTTTGGTTCGCTGTCGGTGTCGATGACAAAAGTATCAGGTTTTTCCTCAACACCTTTTTTCGCGGAAGTCGGCGGTCTCTGTTTTGATGATTTTGCAGCAGTTGGCCCAGTCGTTTTGGCGGATTGCTTTTTCTTCTCCCCGCTCTGGCCTGATTGAGTGTTGATACCACTGAGTGTCTGTCGGTCCTGATCAGCGACAGTCTCTCCCGCGTTGGCTGCGGGTTTGGACGGCGATTTTCGCCGTGTAACTTTGACGCCTGTTCGTTTGACTTCCGGTCGGCTTTTTCCGGCTTTGGATGCCGTTTGCCGTTTGGAAGTAGAAGAGGCCGCAACCAGATTCCCAGACATACTGCTGCTCGACGGAGCATCCGTATGCAGAAGAAATTGCTGGCCTCGATCTGCCAGCCAAGTGGCCAACTGTTGGACAACTTCCGTTGCCGACTGTTGGCGGTCATCTGCTTTCTTGCTCATCATCAGCTCGCAGATTGCCACAAGGTCTCGAGGGGCATCCGACCGCTCTACGAGGATGCTGGCTGGTTCTTGATTCTGATGTGCCAGCAATCTTTGCGAGAGAGTTCCCTCAGGAAATGGGGGATGGCCTACCAGCAAGAAATACATGGTGCAGCCTAGGCTGTAGAGGTCGGCGCGTCCATCAACGGTATGGCTGTTGATGGCCTGTTCGGGTGCCAGGTAATCTGCTGTGCCCAATACATTTTCTTCGTGGGCTACAGTAAGTGAGGCCTCATCATCATCATTATCTGCAAAGCGCGCAAGACCCATATCAAGAATCTTGACCAAGCCATCCTCATCGACCAACAAATTGGCTGGTTTGACGTCGCGATGGATCAATCCGGAGGCATGGGCATGATTGAGCCCCTCTGCTGCTTGGGCAATGAAGTTAGCAACGGTATTGTAGTCGAGTGGCCCCGATGCTTTGACCATTTGCTGGAGATCTTTTCCGTCGACAAATTCCATCACAAGGTAGTGTTGGTCCTTGTCGTTATCGACATCGTACGCGCGCACAATATTACGGTGGTCTAATCTGGCAGCCGCCTGCGCTTCCTGGTGAAATCTTGCCAGGTAGGAAGAATCATTCACCCGTTTGGCGGGGAGCACTTTGATCGCGACCCGCCGTTGCATCAGCACATGATCCGCAAGATAGACGCTACTCATGCCACCGGTGCCGAGATGGCCTAGGAGTTTGTACTTGCCGAGAAAAAATCCCTTGTAGCGCCCTTCGAGAAGTTTTTCACTTTGCCAAGACGTGATTAGTGTTTCTTGAACAAAAAACTTTGCTACCGTTTTAGCGTCCCCCGGTAACAGTCCGCCCGATCGTGATTCGAGCGCAGAGACAGCTTGTGGGATCTGATCGAGATTTTCAATCAGCCCACTACGCTTCAATAAGTCGAGAAATTTTTCTACACTGACTTTTGCCATGTCGGCCGAGCAATTCGATATGCCTCGAGGTGCGAATAGGTGGACAGGTCGCAGACCACGATTTCAATCCAGCAATACATCGGTTCAAAGCAGTTGATCTCAGCCTCTGCTGTTTGTTCAGCCTAACACGTACATCGGCGAATTTCCAGATTTAAAAGGACTTTCGTATGACCGGGCGGGTGTTTTGCAAAGCAGTCCAATGGCAGTGAGGATTACACGGGATTTGACGTGTGGTCTTTTACTCAGGCCGGTATTTGTCTGTTGATGTATTTGTTGTTTTTTGAGGAATCCATCCGTGAGATTTTTTCGCAAAAAATCAGAGAACGCACAGGCGAAGGCTACCGGGCATAAGGTGCTGCTCTATACTCGCCCCGGATGTCATCTTTGCGAAATGGCAAAAGAAACGCTCATGCAGCAGGACCTTGAACCAATCGAGATCAATATCGATACTGATCCGCAATTGTTCGAGAAATTCAAACACTCTGTTCCCGTTGTTGAAATCGATGGAAAAATTCGTTTTCGTGGACATGTACATCTTCGACTGCTCAAACGTATCGTGCGCTAGGCGATGAAACTGAATACAAATACTTTCCCAGGTCGACTTCTCTGTTGGACAATGGTGGGATGGCCGACCGTTGTGGCACGACAGTGGTATGAGAGTGGCTTTAATACGTGTCTCGAATAAAACAACAGCTGGGTGTGTTTGCCAAACATTGGACGCCTGGGTGTGTCAAAAAACGGCTTGCAGCTACTGAGGGAGAAGTGCGAGCAGCAAAATTCTGCAACCTATTTCTTGAAGCGACGCTCCGGCGGTTTTCAACTTGTGGTGATTGTCGCATTCTGGCCTTTACACCCGAAACCAAACAAAGTGAATTCAAAACCCTTGTCGGCCCGAGTTGGACATTGCAGCCCCAGGTTGCCGGAGATTTGGGACAGCGGATGGACTATTATTTTCAAGACGCTTTTCGCAATGGAATGGATCAGGTTCTGTTGATCGGCAGCGATAGCCCCCATCTCCCACTTTCTTTTGTTTACCAAGCATATCATGCACTCGCTCGGGCCGAGGTTGTTCTCGGACCGAGCAGAGATGGAGGGTACTACTTGATTGGTCTTCGTCACCCCGTTCCCGAACTGTTTTGTGAGGTCGACTGGGGGACTTCGATGGTCTGGCAACAGACCACTGAAAAAATCAACAGAAGGGGTTGTTCTTTTGAACAACTTTCCGAGTGGTATGACATTGATAATCGCGAGGATTTAGATTCTCTTTTGGAAGATTTGAACGATCCACAACGTGTTGATTCCGATCTGGCATGGCTACGCGATCGGATTGAAGAAGTTGACCGCTCACATCAACGCTCGGAGGGTCCCCATTGAAGCTTTATTGCCACAATGGATCACCACGATCGGGTGGTGTCTCGCGCATTCTGTATTCTCAGGATCGCTGCTAAGTGATGCTGCTTCAGGATGCTACCGGTGGATGGATTGGCTTTTCAAGTTACCCAGCACAATGACAACAGTTTGAATATGTGTACTTTGCGAACACGCCACTCAACGATAGATTGAAGCCATGAAAGATTGCTTGATTATCGGTGCGGGTGCAGTTGGGCTGTCGCTCGCCTATGAATTAGCCGGTCATGGGATTTGTGTGACCGTAATCGATCGTTCGGCTTGTGGAACAGAGGCTTCCTGGGCCGGTGCAGGAATCATTCCGGCGGCCAAGTCACGAGCAGGGGATTCGGCGTATACCCAATTAAGTGGGCTTAGCTGCCAGCTTCATGCCCAGTGGGCTAAGGACCTGCAGTCGGATACGGGGATCGATACCGGTTATCGTCAATGTGGCGAGATTTTTTTTGGTCACCAGCAGATCAGTGGTGATCCTTTGTCGCGGGATTTACAGACGCTCGAGTCACTCGGAGTAGAGATTGACCACTTGGATCAACAAGTCTTGAAAAAATTGGAACCGGCAATATCAGACGAATGCTTGGCGGGTGCGGATTTGTCTGCTTACCGGACACCCGCTTCAGCCCAAATTCGAAATCCATGGCTTCTTCGTGCGATTAGAGAGGCTTGTCTGCAGCGTGGTGTAAAAATTGTTGAACAGGTTGAGGTGTTGGGGTTTGACCTTGAGCAAGACCGCATCGTAGCCGCCGAGACAACATCCGGTTCTTTTTCAGCCGAACAGGTCTGTTTGACCTCCGGTGCCTGGACAAAAGCACTGGCGGGGAAGGTGGGGATCAGCCTGCCGATGAAACCCATTCGTGGGCAGATCGTACTCCTTCGCCTCAACGAACAAATCCAGCAGAACATTATCCACCATGGCCCGCATTACCTGGTGCCACGTCCCGATGGATATGTGCTGGCAGGCACAACTCTCGAAGACGTTGGCTTTGAAAAACAGACAACGGTAAAAGCAGTGCGCGAGATACTCCACTTTGCCAGCTCAATGTTTCCGCAGCTTGCAACCGCCCAGGTGGAGCGGTGCTGGGCGGGACTCCGACCGGCAAGTTTGGATGGCCATCCATTTATCGGTCTCCTTCCGGGATTTTCAAATGGCTGGGTTGCAACGGGGCACTTTCGCTGGGGACTCTATCTTTCGCCGGCCACTGCAGTTGTACTCAGTCAACTCATGCGAGGATTGACCCCGCAAATTGATCTGACCGAATTTCGTGTCGATCGACATGTTCTGCCGTTGCTCCAAAACACTTCCTGAGGATTATATATCACCAGCCGAGTTGTATGGGACCAATGGCAACAACACCGAGTATTTCCATTTCCCATCTGGACCAACTTTGGTTTCAGGTGTCTGGAACCCTCTGCAATCTCACCTGCCAACACTGTTTTATTAGTTGCAGTCCAAAAAATAATACTTTTGGTTTGTTGTCGCTTGAACAAGTTCGTGACTATTTGCAGGAGTCGGTTCCACTCGGCGTGAAGGAATATTATTTCACCGGAGGAGAACCTTTCTTAAATCCCGAAATGGTGAACATCCTTCTCGAGACTCTCCAGTATGGTCCGGCAACAGTGTTGACCAACGGGACCGTGCTTAGAGATGAGTGGCTCGGGACTCTCTCTGATGCCGCCTCAGCGAGTTGTTACAGTCTTGAATTTAGGGTTTCTCTCGACAGCTTTTCTGCGGCTCAAAACGATCCGATTCGTGGTGAGGGATCTTTTGACAAGGCGCTTCAGGGTGTCGTCAAACTGATCAACGTTGGATTTGTGCCCATCATTACGGCGGTGAGGACTTGGCCTATTGACCAAGAGGATCAGGTGGTTGGCGATTTTGTGGAACTGTTGCGAAGTGTAGGTTGCCCTCAACCGAGACTTAAGATCTTACCGATCCTGCAATTGGGTGCCGAAGTGGTGCGATCGGAAGCTGCCGTAAAAGCCGATCCAATTACCGAGAAGATGATGGCCGGTTACGACGTATCGCAGTTTATGTGCGAACATAGTCGGATTGTCTCCGACCGAGGCGTCCACGTTTGTCCGATACTGATCGAATTTCCGGATTCCCTTTTGGGCGATTCGCTCACGACCTCCAAAACGTCCTTTCCGCTAGCACATGGAGCATGTCTGACCTGCTATCGGCACGGGGCAATTTGCTCAAATTCTTGTTGTGCTGCCAAACCACACGAGTCCCTTATCTAGATGGCTAGAGAGACTTCTTTGCATAGCGAAGGTTGCGTTTGTTTTGATTTCTGCAACGGGCTTAAAAAACTGCACTCCGAAGGATTGTCTTACCAATTCCAAGGAGACCATTTTCTGCCGAGTGATGGAACATTTGTCTGGAAATCCTGTCGCCAAAAAACAAAAACGTGGTCGTGTTTGAATTTGACACTCTGGCCTTACCGCTGGTTCTCCGAGTAGAATGTTTTGCTGCCGATGGAACACAAATGTTCTGTTCTGTTCCCGCCCCAGACATTTTGCCTAACAGACAAAAAGAGAGAATCCTTGTTATGTCTAAGAATCTGAGTTGCTTCTGTCTCATCCTTCCACTCACTGTTTTTCTTGTAACCTTTGCGCCATCTCGTGCCGTTGGTGCTGATGAGGGGAAGTCAGAGGTGTCGGATGAATCTTCTTCTGACTCTGGTAAAGATGAGAAAGCAAAGTCCGGGAAGGCGACGGATCTGGTAGAAAAGCTTCGTGCTTTGCGGCGGCAGCAACCGACTGGAGAGACTCTCGAAGAGAAGAAAGCAGATTACATAAAAACGCGCCGAGAAGCCGTGGCGATAGCTGATGACCTGTACGCGAGGGCGACAGAGGGCGAGTCGCCTGAATATCGGCTTGCTGTAATCGCGTTGCAGGCGAAGTTCGAAATGTTGTGGCAATTGTACCAGTTGCAGGATGAGGACTTTTCGACGGACCAATTTCTTAAGTTGGCTGCCGATGCAGAGCAGATTTACCAGGAGAGTAAAAAAGATCCACAAGGTGGTCTGCAGGTGGGCATGATGGCGATGCAAGTCGCACTTCAGACGTTGAGTATCGCCCAGCAATTGGGGCAGGAGGATGCCCCCTCAAAGTTGGCCTCTTTGGTGACACAGATCAGTGAGGATTCACGGCCCGAGATTGCTGCAATTGGGAAACAGTTGCAACTGCAGCTCAAGTTTCAACTCTCTCCCGATATGGATGCGGCGGCAATCGATACGTTGGCCAGCGAGCTTGAGGTTGAGTTTTCAGATCGTGAAGTAACAGAGTCTGAGGCCAGCATCATCAGGAATCTGGTGAGCGGCGTTGAAATGCTTGGCCAACAACAGACAGCGATTCGTCTCTACAGTTTCTTTGCCAAGAAATTTTCTGAAAGTAAACAAGAGCAAATAAAACTTATGGCGAAGCTCTGGGGACTGGCGGGGCATACGATCGATCTGGATGGCACATTTCTGGATGGCTCGGAGTTGGACTGGGCATCGTACCGAGGTAAAGTCGTTTTGATCGATTTCTGGGCGAGTTGGTGCGTGCCGTGCCGTGAGGAATTTCCAAATGTCTTGGCCAATTACGAAAAATACCACGACCGGGGATTTGACGTCATTGGAATCAACCTG
>JASMGX010000155.1:0-5159 GCA_030751095.1 Pirellulales bacterium
CTTGGCAGACAAGCAGGCCAACGCGGAGAAAAAGCAGCGGCGGCAATCTGTAAAACGCAATGAAGAGTGAGCGGTGCTCCCGGCAAAATTCGTCTCTCTCAGAAAATGGAGATGGGGCGTGGCAGGTGGGTCGCGCGATGCGTTATAATTCCACCTGCCGGCTGGTTTGGCCGGCTGGTTTGGCTGCCTCTCGGCATGCCGCTTCCTTTGCGTCAGGTTGGCGAGGCATTACTGGCCAGAATCAATATCTGTGGGGGGATTATCAAATCGCATTGTATGGATTTAGGGATTGCCAGCGCCGAGAGTAGTGAACAGCAGCCGCTGAGCGTGAGCGAGCTGACCGAACACGTCAAAGATCTCCTGCAGACAAATTTTCCTTCTGCCTGGGTTGAGGGAGAGATCTCAAATCTCTCTCGCCCTCGCTCTGGGCACCTCTATTTTAATATCAAGGATGAGAGTGCGCAGTTGCGGGCCGTGGTATGGCGTCGCAGTGCCGAAAAGTTTTCGGTGGAATTGTCGGACGGTATGGAGGTGATTTGTCACGGGGAGTTGGGGGTCTATGCGCCCCGCGGTGACTACCAATTGTATGTCCGGAAGGTGGTGCCAAAGGGCGAAGGAAATTTGCAGTTGGCGCTGCAGCGGCTGAGAGAAAAGCTTGCTGCGGAAGGGCTCTTCGAAAAAAGCAAAAAAAAACCGTTGCCGCGATTTCCACAAAAAATTGCAGTGGTGACCAGCCCGAGCGGGGCGGCCATTCACGATTTGCTGCAGGTTCTGCAACGGCGGTGGCGCCAAACCGATGTACTTGTTGTTCCAGTTCGGGTGCAAGGCAGCGAAGCGGCGGGTGAAATTGCAGCAGCCATCGAGAGAGTCAACCGTTTACAAGAAACGATCGATGTTCTTGTGGTTGGCCGCGGTGGCGGATCGTTAGAAGATCTTTGGGCATTTAACGAGGAGTCTGTCGTTCGGGCGATTTTTTCCTCAGAGATCCCGGTGGTGTCGGCGGTCGGACACGAGATTGATGTGACACTTTCGGATCTGGTTGCCGACGTTCGTGCCCTCACACCGAGTGAAGCGGCAGAACTTGTGGTGCCGGATGAAGGTGAGGTGAGTTCCTTGCTTGCGAATCTTTCGCAGAGACTCACTGGCGGATTGCGAGGACGGGCAGTTGGAGCACGTTTGCGACTCAATGCGCTGGCCAGTCGCAAGGTGTTTCGTCGTCCTCTCGATGGAGTCCACGATACGAGCCGCCGCCTGGATGAGTTTAATAGCCGTGCAGCCCGAGCCGCCTGGGCGGTCCATCGGGCAGCGAAGAATCGGCTCTCCGGGATGGTCGAGCGGATGGATGCTTTAAACCCCTTGGCGGTACTCTCTCGCGGCTACACATTAACGCAGCGAATATCAGATGACGCATTGGTGACCGACAGTTCGCAGTTGGAAATCGGTGAGCAAGTGATGACCCAGTTTGCACATGGCAAGTCAATCAGTCGCGTGGAACGCATCGAAAATGAATCTTAAACGGTAGAGAGGTGCATTGTGGCAAAAAAGAAAAAAGTTGAAGAAAAAGGGGCAGCGAATTTTGAGGATTCACTTGCCGAGCTGGAACAGATTGTCCACGCCTTGGAGGATGGTCAAATCGGGCTTGCGGACGCGTTGGCCCGTTATGAACAGGGTGCCAAACTGCTGAAAGAATGTTATAAGCAGCTTGCAGACGCGGAGCAGCGAATCGAACTCTTGAGCGGTGTCGATTCCGATGGTAATGCGTGCGTGGAAGAGTTTGGCGGTCAAAAAAGTCTCGCGTCAGGAGAGGATTCCGCCTCACCCGGAAAAACAAAAACTCCGGATTCGGTATCGGACGGGAGCAGCGAGGATGGAGATGGGGAGCTATTTTGAGTCTGAAGCCAACGGTTTCCCCTTTTTTTGTGTGCATTGCACAACTAGAATGATATCCGAGCGGGTCGAAAAGGGTTCACGTTTCTGCCTTGCTCGATGAGCCTCATTACACCGCTGCCTATTACTTGCCGTATAAAAATCCAAGGTCCTAAGAGATGCCGGTGAGTTCCCCAGTTGCCTTTTCCGAGCTTGCCGAGCAAATGCGGCGGCAGATTAACGTCGCACTCGAGTCGTACATTGATTTTTCGGACCGCTGTCCCGAGGAGCTTTCCGAGGCTTGCCGGTACAGTTTGCTCGGTTCGGGTAAGCGTCTGCGGCCGATGCTTGTACTGTTGGCAGCCGAAGCTTGCGGTCTTGATGAGCCGTCGGCCATGCCCGCCGCATGTGCCGTGGAAATGATTCATGCCTATTCGCTCGTTCACGATGATCTGCCAGCGATGGATGACGACGATCTCAGACGCGGGCGTCCTACCTGCCATCGGGCTTTTGACGAGGCAACAGCAATCCTCGTTGGAGATGCACTGCTAACGCGCGCTTTTGAGATTCTGGCAACGGAAGTTCGGCCATCGGAAGTGGCGATGCAGTGCAGTGTTGTTTTGGCACGTGCGGCAGGTGCTGAGGGAATGGTTGGTGGCCAGTGTCGTGATCTTGCGGTGGCTCAGGAAAAGGGCTCTCGGGAAAGAAAACGCGATGCTGAAGTTCTTGAGAATATCCATCGCAGTAAAACGGGGGCGCTGTTTGCTGCCTCACTGCAAATCGGAGGACTCGTTGCGCAAGCGACCGAGGATGAATTGGCAATCCTTCAATCGTATGGTGAGAAGATTGGTTTGGCATTTCAGATTGCCGATGACCTGCTCGATGAGGTTGGCGATGAGACGCTGATTGGAAAACGGGTTCGTAAAGATGATCAGCACGGAAAACTCACCTTTCCTGGGTTGTTGGGTATGGAGGAAAGCCGACGTGTTGCCGAGGAAATGATCGAACAGGCATGTGTGCAAATCCGCCCATTCGCTTCGCGGGCAACACCGTTGGAAACCCTGGCTCGTTATGTCCTAGAAAGGGATTCTTGATGGAAGAGATTCTCTCTCGTATCGACTCGCCAAAGGATTTGCTGCATCTGGATAATGACGCACTCATCCAGTTGGCTGAGGAAATCCGTAACACACTCTGCAATCTCCTTTCGCAGAGGGCGGCTCACTTTGCGTCGAACCTGGGAGTGGTTGAATTGTGTTTGGCCCTGCATACAAGTTTTGATTTTTCGCAAGACCGCCTCATCTGGGATACCGGCCATCAGATTTACCCGCACAAAATCGTGACAGGTCGCTATCACGAGTTCGGTTCGATCAGAACCCATGGTGGTTTGATGGGATACCCCAACCCGCAGGAGAGCCTGTACGATCTGTTTATGACCGGACACGCCGGTTGCAGTATCTCGACGATTCTCGGGCTTCGAAGTGGTGACGATTTGATCCGTGCGGATGAGGATCGCCATGCGGTCGCAGTGATTGGCGACGGGGCCTTTCCATCCGGTATCGTCTACGAGGCAATGAATAATGCTGGTGGAATGAAAAAGAAACTACTCGTTGTTCTCAACGACAATCGCATGTCGATTTGCCCTCGCGTGGGTGGTTTGGCGGACATGTTTGATCGGCTGCGAGTCGCCCGTTCGTACGTTGGTGTGAAAACGGGTGTGGCTCGATTGCTGGACGGTGTTCCTCTGCTGGGTGTTCCGATCGAAAAATTCCTCGGCAACTTCAAGGAAGCGATCAAAGCTGGTTTGCATGGCGGCATGATGTTCGAAGAATTGGGTTTCCATTATTTCGGTCCTATTGACGGACACAATATTCCGCTTTTGCGGAAATATTTAGCGATGGTTAAGGACCTTGATGATCCGATTCTGTTGCACGTTGTTACGGAGAAAGGACACGGATTTCGTCCCGCTGCAGAAGACCCGGTGTATTTCCATACTCCGGCGCCCTTTACCCGAGAAAAGGATCGAGTCGTTTCTGTTGGAGTCTCATCGTCGCCAGCCTATACCGATTTAGCCGCCAAAGCCATTGAAGCGGAGATGGCGAATCGCAGTGAAGTCACCGTCCTTACCGCAGCGATGTGTCAGGGGACTAAACTGGAGACAGTGCGAGATCGTTTTCCCGACCGCTTCTTCGATACCGGTATTTGTGAAGGGCACGCAGTCGCTTTTGCGGCGGGCCAAGCGAAAGCCGGCCTGCGACCGGTGGTCGATATTTACAGTACATTCCTGCAGCGGGCCTACGATCAAATCTTTCAGGAGGTCTCGCTGCAGAATCTACCCGTTACCTTCATGCTCGACCGGTCCGGATTGACCGGTCCGGATGGTCCTACCCACCACGGTGTTTTCGATATCGGATACCTCCGTATGTTTCCGAACATGACCGTGATGGCACCCGGGGATGGTCATGATGTGGCAGCCATGCTGAAATTCGCGCTCGACCATGACGGCCCTGTCTCGATCCGTTATCCCAAGGCCCCGGCAGAGGACGTTGGTTCCCCCGAGGATTTCCCCGGGCGTACCGCTGTTGAGTGGGGTAAGGCGGAGGTTTTGCACTTTGGTGCGGATGGGATGATCCTCTGCTTCGGGGCGCAATTGGCTACAGCCTGTGAGGCGGCAGAGCAGCTACGTACATCGGGTCTGGACGTCGGTGTGGTCAATGCCCGCTTTGCCAAGCCGTTGGATGAACAGGTTATCTTGCAGTGTGCTCGAGATTCGCAGTTTTTGGTGACACTTGAAGAGGCGGCATTAATGGGTGGTTTTGGGAGTGCAGTACTCGAATGTCTCAGTGCTGCAGGTTTATCCAACACCTCTGTTGCGAGACTTGGTATTTCGGATGCGTATGTGGAACATGGGGGCCGCAAGGAGTTGCTTGCAGGTCTGGGATTGGATGTCGCTGGTATTATGGCCGCTTGTCGCAACTTGGCGGAGCAGTGTGGTGCCGGCCAAAGTGAGATCGCCCAGACAAGCTAGCGGATCGGACGGCAAACTTTTGGATTGCTTGGTTTGCTTGGCAGCAAGAACTTCGTCCGGCAATGGTGCTCGTCATTGTTCTGCGTGAGTGCGTTTTATCGGCCGATTGAATTTAGTGCTGAGCTGTCATGGGTAAGCCATCCAAAGAGGAATGTGAAAAACGGCTAAAAGTTCTTTTGCTTGGCCAGAGTGAAAATCAGCACGTTCGGCAGGTAGCCGCGCGATTGCAACCGGAAATCGAACAAATTGCAGAAATAGCACTCTGCGA
>JASMGX010000155.1:5168-7315 GCA_030751095.1 Pirellulales bacterium
CGAAAATCAGCACGTTCGGCAGGTAGCCGCGCGATTGCAACCGGAAATCGAACAAATTGCAGAAATAGCACTCTGCGATTTTGGGCAGACAGAAGACCTTTCCAGCGTTGAGGCTGATTTAGCCATTGTTCTAGGAGGAGATGGTTCGATCTTGAGGGCTGCCGGCCAGATGGGCTATCGGCAGATTCCAGTGCTCGGTATCAATCTCGGTCGTCTTGGTTTTCTAGCGGATCTTTCTCCTGAAGAACTTCCCGAAGTGCTGGCGGACATCTCTGCAGGAAAATTCAGCACCATCGAGCATTTGATGCTCAACTGCGAACTCTTGCGGGATGGGCAGGTTGTCCAGCAATCTTTAGGTCTTAATGAGGCCGCAGTCATGGCAGGAGGCCCGTTTGCCATTCTCGACGTCGACCTTTATGTCGATCAGGAGTTTATGACCACGTATAGTTGCGATGGTTTGATCATCAGTACGCCGGTTGGCTCCACTGCCCACAGTCTATCAGCGGGTGGTCCGATTTTGAGAAAAGATGTCCAGGCTTTTGTAATCACGCCAGTTGCTGCCCATACATTGACCGTACGTCCTGTTGTCGATACCGCCGACCGGACCTATGATCTGCACGTGGCCAATCCCCATCCCGGAACTTCGCTGGTTGTGGATGGTGTGGTGGTTTGTCCGCTTGAGACGGGAGATCGGGTTCGTGTGACACGCTCAGAGGCAAAGTTCCAGTTGATTCAGATGCCCGGACAATCGTATTATCAGACGCTCCGGAAAAAACTGGGCTGGGGAGGAACCGTTATCCGCTAACGAGCGAGAATAAAAAGTAATTTGCTGCCGCGAATGGAATTTCGCCCGATCGGATTTGAAAGGATACAAACATTGCCTCAAAAATTGTTCTTTGCTTGTTTATTTTTGATAGTGCATCACGCCACGCTCGTGGCAGATCCAGGGGTCGCCCGAGAGAAGGACTCTACGCAAAGTGCCAAAGCGGATCCTTCTTCCGATCCCGTTCCGCAGTATCTGCTGCAATACCGTTTTGAGCCTGACGAAGTGATACGGACCAAGGTTATCCATCAGGCATCGGTCCGCACTACGATTGAGGGATCTAGCCAGACGGCAAGCACGGTAAGCATCTCCGTCAAACGATGGCAGGTTGTCGGGATCGATGAGCAGGGCCGGATAACCTTTGAGCATTCAGTCGACTATGTCGATATGAAAAACGAAGTGACAGGACGTGAGACGGTGGTGTATGACAGTCGTACAGACAAGGAGCCGCCACCAGGTTTTGAGGATGTTGCCAAGCGCGTGAACATTCCGTTGACGCGTGTCGTTATGGACCAGTCGGGTAAAGTTCTCAAACGCGAAGAACTCGCTTCCGGATCGACCTCCGTGAGCCAACTGGCGGTACCGCTTCCAGAAAAAAAAGTCTCCATCGGCCAAAGTTGGTCGTTTCCCGATGATCTCGTCGTGCAGTTGCAGGATGGGTCTTCTCGCAAGATCAAATGCCGGCAGCGATTTGAGTTGCTCGGAGTCGATGGTGGAATTGCCCGCATTGGGGTAGCAACACAAATCTTGACCCCGATCAAGGACTTTCCGGAGATCCAGGCACAGTTGATCCAGCGGGAGTCGGAAGGAACGATCCAATTCGACATGAAGACAGGTCGGGTGGTCGGTCAGCTCATCGATCTGGACCGCAGGGTCACCGGATATCCCAATGCCAAGAGCACCATGCATTATCGCACGCGGTTTACCGAGACTCTTCTTGGTGATGGAGAGTTGACGGCGAAACGGACTCTCGAGAACAAACCAAGCAAAAAGTGACCTCGCGCTCACTGGCGATCCGTTTGTAGGGATTTTTTGGCTACCGCCCCGCCAGGAGGACTGATCAAGAGGATCTTGCCGGACGTCTCTGATGTGCCGGCAAACCACAGTAGGTAATCTGAATCAGCTAATTCCATTAGCTTCAAAGGCGTATTCGGTAGGTTGCCGATAATACACGATGATCGGCAAAATCGAAAAGTACAAAACGTCCTCAGTACCTGGCGGACCGAATCATGCGAAAAAGTCTTATTGGTTGTCTGTTGATTGGCCTGATTGTGGCAGTATGTCTGCTGCTAACGTCTCGTGGAGAGAATTCTTTTCTGGGAAT
>JASMGX010000156.1 GCA_030751095.1 Pirellulales bacterium
ACTGCATCGCGGGGTCGGCATCGATCGGCCGCTGCCGTGTCCCCAACGATCGCTGGAGCAGGGTCCACGAGGCGTTGGGGATTCCCTTTCCGGAGGACCAGGTGATTCCGATCAATTTGGCGCTCGACACATTCCAGTGTGCGATCTACCGCGACTCGGATTATTTTCCGCCTTATTACCATGGTGGGATGCTGTTTGCACCTTGGTCGAGCGGGCTCGGCGAGATGTGGCACGATCATCTTCATCGCATCTTCGCGATCGATCCTGATATCAAGGGTCCAGGTGGTTTGCCCAGCAATCAGCCTTCGCTGGCAACGGCCATTACCGAGATGCAACGACAGGGCTGGGAGTTCCGATTTATTCCCGACGCGTATCACGTGCATTGGCAGCACATGGCAGCAGGTACCGTCTGCTGGAACGAAGCCAAGATGCACCACACGGTCGGATTTGGCCGCTGGCCGACGCGACCCGGCAAGGAGCATCGGGGCGACGAACAAGTGGACACATATCTTGCCAACATCATCGGGCTGACCAAGCGCCTGCGTTCTCACCGTAATCCGTTCACCAGAATCGCCCACTATTTTACGAGGCATCCCCAGATTCAGGATTGCCACCGTGCACATGCGCTCATGAAGTCGCTCTACGAAAAACATGTGCGAGATCTAACGCAATGAAACAGAATACGTTGCATGAGGTGACGCCGAGCAGCATGGGCACGATGCCGACGCTGGTTCAATGTGTGAGTATCCCGCGAAGCGGCCACCACTACCTGATGAGAATGTTGAACGAGTACTTTAACGGTGACGGCTCCTCCAGTGAGCGGTTCGCTTATTGCAGGTACTACCATTGTTGTCGCTCGAGGCCATGTCGCAGGTATGGAGCGGATTCAGTGGCGTCGAAGCCGGAAATCTTTTTGCAAAAATCACATGACCTTCAGCTGAGAGATCGTGACGACGACTTCGAGGAGTCATCGCTGGAGGTCACAAATGGAATTAAGTATCTGATTCAGGTCCGCCAGCCGATCGCGAGTGTCCTTTCCGATTTTCGACTCTACAAAAAGACGCAGAGCCGGCGACAAGCTCGAGGTGAAATGACTGGCAGCTTGCAGGAGTGGGAATGTTTCGCGGTTGAGGAACTCGAGTATCGCAAGCGCTTTCTGGAAAAGTGGATCTTGGATAATCCGTGGGCTGAGAGTGACGAGTACCTATTTTTAGACTACGACAACTTGATCGACAACCCGACCGATACGCTGACACATGCCATCAGGTTTGTAAGTCGGGGACAGAAGGTCGACAAATCTCGCGTCAGCGAGGTGTTGGCCAGGCATCCGGTCAAAGAAAAAAGAGATCCGCGAAACTCCGAGTTCTTTGCCACGCCGAATGATCCAGAACCGTTGATGTCAAATGTCTGGCGAGCCTGTCAAGAAAAGATTGCAGGGCTAGCTGGAACTTGAGTTGGAGAAAGCTGCAGCGGCAGGCATCCGACAGATGCCGCAAAGCAGATTTCCAGCACGTATCTTGCGAAAATCGACCAGTGATTGCATTCCATCGTTTGTCAAAGGTCATCGGCTCTGCTAGCGACTATCTTTTGCGCAACCGTCAAAATCACCACCTTTTGCGCAACCGTCAAAATCACCACTTTTGCCATATATTCTCAGCCCGCTGGTCGATAGATTAGCTAAATACGGCCACTATGTCCGTTCACATGCTGGCAGTCGACGGACCGTCGCTGTGAACGGTGAGCGTTTCTTATCGCAGGTATCCGAAGATGGCAAAAGGCAAGCGACAAAAACTGCAATCACCTGAGATCCGCAAGGAATACCTTGATGCCGTGCTGCAGCTTGCCGGTGCGGAATCCACTTCTTCGCCCAAATGGCAAGATCCGGCTTTTGACCACGAATGTTTTTGGAGATTTCTCAGATGCCATTTGCTCACCAACCTGGCGTGGACGTGGTTGGATGGCAACCAACCTGCCAACGCGTCGGCGGCCTACATGGAGCAGGTAGCCAGGCATCGAGCGGGGCGTCTGCCGCGTCAAGCACATTTATGGTCGGAAATGCAGCGCCTCGATGCGACATTGCAGGAGGCTGGCATTGAGTACGCCGTATTGAAAGGCTTTCCACTCAGTTCGCGGCTCTACGGAGACATCCAATCGCGCCACCAGGGCGATATCGATATTCTGGTAGATGTTGAACAGATACCGGGCGTGATTGAATCCCTGACGAGACACGGGTACGCGATGAAACGGGGCCGTCGTCGGATCACTCAGCAGAAACTGCGGACCGAGCACGCGATGGATTTCAAAAGCGAATCGGTATCGATCGACGTCCACTGGCGACTGCGAACTGCGCCGGCCTATGCGATTGACAATAACGCAATCTGGGCTTCTCGACGGCAAGCTGACGTTGAAGGGCGGACATTGCCAGCGCTTTCGGACGAGTACCAACTGACCTTGCTGCTGCTTTCAATGGTTCACTCTCTCGGCAGCGCTTCTCTACGGCTAAAACACGCGACCGACGCGTATCTGTTGGCGAGTGTTATGGACGCCGAGACGGATTGGCGATCTTTTTTAGAGCGTCGTCGAGCAGACAATACGCTGCATGCGGTCGCCAACGGTTTGGCGATGTTGTTTCATCTTTTTCGAGTGCATCATCGGCTTTCGGTACTGTGGAATGCTGTGGAAGCGTCCGGTGCTCCGCTTTACGTCGCAACGTACGAAGAGGCGTGGCAGATAGCAAGTCGTTCGCGGGGTGCGATCGAAAACCAACTGTGGTTTGCTCAGGTGTACCCAGGTTCCAAGCTGCGAGGGGCCATGTGGCTTGTCGACCGCGAATTTGCTCACGTCGGCCGCATCCCCGTGATGGCTTACCGCGCATTGCGTACCGGTTGCCAATTGACGCGATTCTTCTGCAACCGCCTGGCGGCGCGGTGACGGTTTGATAGATATCTTAAGCGGCTGCTTTGCGCAGGAGGCCGTCGAACAGATATGGCAGCTGGTAGGATGCCGGCCCAATATCGCAATCATAGCAGGGGACTAGATGGGCGACGCGCTCGCACTGCCTTTTCACAGCTTCGTCACTCAAGACGGACGGTTCACCCTCCCTGCGAAATGCTTCGGCTGTTTTCTGGGGCGAAGAAGCTGCGATCAGGCTCTCGTTGAAGAGCCTGGTCGCGGCAACCTCTGGTGGTAAGCGCTCGATGTGCACACATTCCACATCCGGTGTGACGCGAGGAAACACAAAAGCGGCCAGGGTTGCCTGGCCGATCGCCGAAATATCCATTAACTCGCAGAACTGCGCGGTCGACATCCGAGCCACCAAGTCGGACTTCCCAAACATCGTCTTTCTCCATTCCGACACATCGCACTCGGATTCCTCAAGTGTAAAGCGATATCGATACGGATAACTTCGGAATCGCATGCCAAATTCTGGCAGCAAATCCAACGATTTTGAGCGAACCTTGAGGATGGTAGGCATACCACGAATCAACAGTCGATCATGGTCGTATTGCACAAACAGACGATCGTTGGTGATAAACCGTGTCGATGGCTGGAGCAACGAGTGAACCAGAGTGCTGGTCTTTCCGGAACGCTTGACGCCGGCCAGCGCAATGGCCTGATCGCCTAAAACGAATGCAGCCGCATGGCAGTGCAAATGTCCGGCACTCAGACAGTGTATCGTTCCCAATTCTCGAAGAACCCGTGCGAGCGGCATACGGCAGAATCTTCCCACCGCCTCGGCGAGGATCCGGACCACGCAATTGATTTTGTCGATAATATAAAAGACGGAATTATCCCGGTCGTATGCTATCAAACAATGGCCGTCGCTTTCCAGCAATTCATGCTGCTGAAAGCTACCATCAAGTGTAAAAAAATCGACGGAATCAGGATTGGTCAGAGGTAGCCGCTGGATCAACGCACCGTAAAGGGGCGAATCCCTCTCCAGCGTTACAGTCCAATCCGGATGGTCGCAATCGATCGGTCGAAACGCAGGGCAACTAAACTCTTCAAGCCACACCAGGCTAGCTTCATCGTGCGAACGCACCGCGATCCGCAGATTTCCGTACTCGAAGCACCTGGTGTTCATTCCGTCAAAATCGATTGCGTTCAAATGCTGCTCCTCCTATTGCGACCGCCATCAGAATCCAACCCAGGACCTTGGTTCGCTGGAGTGTCCTGGGAATGCCAGCAATGGTGGCAAGAAGACCCTGAGCGTGTGGGACAGTAGCAGCATATTCCATGCGGGTCAATTCATGTCCTTCGCTGTCTCGAACGCTATTTCTGCAGCGCGGCGGCGACTTTATTTGATACCCTTTATTTTGGATCCGGTGGCCAGGCCCCATCGCATGTTCTACTATGGTCTTCGGATATATCCCCGTTAAACGTTCCCGTCCCCTCGATCGGGGACATTGAGAAGTGAGCCCAGCGGCAATGAGCGCTACGGATCCAGCACGTATGACCTCATCGTTGGATAGACTAAAAGCCTCGTGGCTGAAAGATGGCTGGTTGAGAGTTTCCGCGCGCCAAGACGAAGAAGATGCCAAGCTTCTTCTCTCTGGCTTTCTTTACCCAACAGAGTCGGGAGCACAGCAGCGTTTGAGCATTTCCGGGGGGCATGATCCAGATATCCAATACGGGCTATTCAATGCCGATCATGCCTATCTTGGTGCCAACGCGTTCGAAACAGCCATCCCCCTTTCAGATCTAAGTTCAGACGACGTCTTATCCTTTCGTGCCTTCTCCGACGACTTGACTGACCCCATACCGTGGCATCAGTCCTGGCACCTTCTCCCTGCGGACGATCTTCCTTTCCCACCGCACTCGAGTCAGCAGCGCATATCTCAGCAAGCGATAGATAATCAATGGTTCCATTTCGCTGGTGGGACCTTCGTCCACAAACTCAGCACCATCCTGGAGCAGTATTTTTCAATGGACATCGCGAAAACCAATTCCATTTTGGATTGGGGATGTGGATGTGGAAGACTGACAAAGCACCTGAGCGAATACTCCGATGCCGCGATCTGTGGCGTCGACATTGATTCCTACAATGTAGACTGGTGTTTGAAGAACCTCCCCCGAGCTACCTTCTCCCTCGTCGACCCATGGAAACCACTTCCCTTTGAGGACGCCAGTTTCGACTTCATCATCGGCCATTCTGTATTCACGCACCTATCGGAAGCAGCACAGTTCTTCTGGTTGGACGAATTGTGCCGTGTTCTCAAACCGGGCGGAGCCTTGCTGGTTACCGTGATGTCCTCCCTTTCCCTGCTCAACGACCGACTCTCCGAGCGTGAGATGAATAACCTCCTGCAAGCCGGATACCTCGACGTCGGGCACCAACCTGACGGCGTTGATGAGGTGGAACCGGGGTATTATCGCAAGGTCTACCACCGCCCAGAATATATCCATCACAACTGGTCTTCCCAATTCGATATACTCGATATCCTGGACGGCTACGCTGATCATCAAGCTCTTGTTGTTTGCAAAAAAGTGCCGATTGTATAGGACAGCCATGGAGGGAGAAGATAGAGTGCACAAAGACTTTAAAAAGCTAAAAGGTGACTGGCAAAAGATCGGAAGGGAAAGGCCATACTGGGGCGTACTTACTAATGAATTATTCCTTCCGGAAAGTATTGACGGCAATATTGACAAGTTTTATGAGCGGGGGCGTAAAGTTGTGGAGCGTCTCAGGGAGATAGCAAGAGAGAATGATTTCGCGTTTGAAGGGAAACGTGTTTTGGATTTCGGATGTGGTGTTGGGCGGTTGTCTTTGGCCATGGCGCGTTACGCCAAAGATGTCGTGGGCGTAGACATTAGCGAAGGGATGTTAAAAGAAGCCAGAAAACATTGCAATCACGGCAATGTTGAATTCATGCTAAGTGATAATTTGGAAGAATTTGGCACAGCGTCTTTCGATGCAATCATATCATTGATTACCTTGCAACATATTCGGCCTCTTTTGATGAAGGAATACATAGGCCGGTTGTTGCGGCTGTTGAAACCCGGATGCTATGCGTTTTTGGACACTCGTACTGAAGTAGCAATTGCAACTGGAACTGACGAAACCAGTCGCTATATGGAAGTTCATTTTCTGCCCGGAGACGAAGTTGAGGAAATTGGTACGGCAAACGACTGTGTGATAAGAGCCGCTGTCCCAAGAGGCAGAAAAGATGGCAATATGGGGTTTATATTTGTGTTCTGTAAAAACACAACTTAAATGAGTGCAAAACGGACCCTGACACCTTTTCTTCCTTTTTTCCGTAAACGTAGAATCACGCCATTTCGCGTTTGAGGGGAAGCGTATCTTAGATTTCGGGTGTGGCGTTGGCCGACGAGCAATCGAAGGACGCCATGAACCGGCTCTTGAACGACCAGGACAATACCGATAAGCAGGGCGGTCGGGACACAGAGGGAAGGAAGGGTCCTGAAGGTACAGACCGTGATGGTGATGAACAACAGCCGTAGAATGGCCCTGGGCCGGAGTCTCAAAATTGCGCAAAAGTTGCACAGTTGAAAGGAGAAGCAAAATGACCATTTCACAAAACGAGTCCCGTCAACCACTTAGGATGACGACAAACTCAAAGAGCGGAGGGCACGGGATTCGAACCCGCAACCGGTTGCCCGGCACCTCATTTCCAGTCCACAGACGACCTGCGAATAGGCTCCCAATAGCATTAGAAAAACAAATGAGCGTGGCTTCGCGTTATTGAAGTTGGCCTTTGATTTAGCAGTCGGCGCGCGTTTAGTGACACATTTAGTGACACCTGCCCTACCGTCGCCTTCTTCGCGGTAGCAGCGCAAGACCGAAGAGGGCTAAGAGGAGCGTGGTGGGTTCGGGGACGGGGGATGTGGCCGTGACCATGAAGCCGTGATATGTTCCGCTACCATCCGCGTAAAACCCAACCATGTTGGCGCCGTCGATACCATATAATTCGGTGTCTGTCGCTCCCGGATGATCGAGTGTGGTCCAGGTGGAGCCGTTGTAGTGGGTGCCGTGAGTACCGCTACCATCCGTGTAATACCCAACCATGTTGGCGCCGTCGATACCATTTAAGGTGGTACTTGACGCGCTCGGATGATCGAGTGTGGCCCAGGAGGAGCCGTCCCAGAGGGTGCCGTGAGTACCGCCACTATCCGTGTAAGACCCAACCATGTTGGCGCCGTCGATACCATATAAGTAGGTATGTGTCGCGCTCGGATGATCGAGTGTGGCCCAGGTGGAGCCGTTGTAGTGGG
>JASMGX010000157.1 GCA_030751095.1 Pirellulales bacterium
GTAGCAAATTTGGTGGTCTTGGGATGCGGGGTTCTTTGTGGCCTGTTGATTTTTCTGGACCGGGAAAAAGTACCCCGCAGTTTGGTGGTCCTCACGCTAGTGAGTGCCCTTGGAGTGGGCATTCTGTTTGCGGTCCTTCGGATAAGTTAGAAAGTTCTACTCCAGGATCGCCCCTTCTCTGAATGCGTCCTGAGCCGTCATGTTGCAGAGGAATCGAACTAATATCTTGAGATTTCTTTCTCTAGCAGTTAACCTATTCGGCTACTGATGTATCTCTGGGTTTTTCTCGTGTGGGTGTAGCCGCTTGGGATTGTTTGATGTCTGAGAATCTTAACGAGCAGACGAAATCGGGCGCGCCGCAGACTGAGGTATGTTGGCAGGTGTACAGGCCCCAAACCTGGCTCCAGCATCTCCTGTTTGTTATTGCCGCCCTGGCAACCGGATGTGTGGCGTGGTTCTTCTGGTTTTCAGAAGAAGAAGGCAATCGTTGGTTTGATCATTTGCGCGATGAGCAGTTCATGACGGAGTCGGTCTGGGTTTTTCCTGCACCCGTGATCAATATCATCATCCCGATGGTAACCGTTACGCTCAGTATGCTCGTTATTCTCCAGTTGCGTCTCCGATTTTTTCCGGGTACCGAAGGGACCGGCATTCCTCAGGCGATTGCTGCCTTGAATGTCCCGGATGGGCCGATCCGCAAGCAGATGCTCTCCTGGCGAATTGCGATCGGGAAGACTTTTTTGCTTGTGCTCGGTTTATTTACCGGGATGACGATTGGTCGCGAGGGACCGAGCGTTCATGTCGGTGCCTGCATCATGTACATGATCAGCAAAATTACGCGTTTTCCACAAAATCTAGTCCAGCGGGGTCTGATCCTCGGTGGTGGAGCTGCGGGAATTGCGGGGGCTTTTAATGCGCCGATCGCAGGTGGAATTTTTGCGCTCGAAGAGATCGGGCGATCCTTTGAAAAAAATAACGTCGGCACAATTCTTCGTACGGTTCTATTGGCCTGCTTGGTAGTCATTCTCTTCAGAGGGACCGATTATTTGTTTTATGGCCGCGTTGATTTGGATGTGGGAAATTGGCCTCTAAGACAGTGGCTGGCGATTCCCATTATCGGTGGCATCGGCGGCGTACTCGGCGGCATCTTTTCCCGAACTGTCGTTGGGTCAACGCGAATGATCAATCCGGTATTGCGTCGCCACCGCGTACTCGTCCCGCTGGGATTGGGGGGTAGCTTAGCCCTGATTGGTTTCTTTTCCGGTGGTGAGTCGTATGGGAGCGGATTCGCTCAGGCCCAAAGCATTCTGATCGACGGTAGCGAGTATCCCTGGCATTACGGCCCCATGAAAGCACTGGCCAGCTATGTTTGCTTGATCAGCGGAATTCCAGGCGGACTGTTCGACCCGAGCCTTTCAGTGGGCGCAGGTCTCGGACAGACCTTGCAGCCAATGCTGGTCTATCTTTTTCCGGAATTGGATCCAACCGCCATCATTATGCTTTTTATGGTCGCCTATTTTTCGGGCGTTGTGCAGAGTCCGATCACCTGCGCTGTCATTATGGTTGAGATGACGGCGGCGCGATTTATGACGATTCCACTTCTGGCAGTGTCGATCATTGCCTACGAATTTTCCCATCGAATTTGTCGGACCGCCATTTATGAGGCGCTGGCAGAGATCTTTTTGGGAGGTATCCGCGAGAGGGAAAGAACACAATGTGTGGAAATGAAGTCGCAATGAATAAAAGATCGGATTACATGCCGGGGTTCTATAAACGGGTACCGCATGAGGGTGATACATCTTTGGAGTTGACCATAAAATAATAAGTACAGTGATAGCCAGCAGGTCTGCTTGGCGCGGATTATTTAACAAAAGGATAGATATGGCCGAGATTACAGAGAACCAGAATTCTTCGGAAGATATCGCTCGGACCATCGGATTTGATCTTGTTCGCGCTGTGGAGTCGGCATCGCTCGCCGGTTTTCGCTGGCTTGGCTGCGGCGATAAAATCGCCGCTGATGAAGCAGCAACCGATGCCATGCGAGGCATGCTGAATCTGATCGACATGCAGGGCATCTGTGTGATCGGAGAAGGAATTAAGGATGAAGCTCCCGGCATTTTTCGAAATGAAAAACTGGGTTGCTGGAGGTCGGAGTCCCATCGCGTTAACTTTGCCATCGATCCGATCGATGGCACACGTCTAACGGCGAAGGGATTGCCAGGCGCGATCAGTGTCCTTGCGGCCACCATTGTCTCCAAAGACTCAACGCGGGTCCTGGCAGAGTTGCCGAGCTTTTATAGTTATAAATTGGCGTATGGTCCGGCCGTTCGGGAGGCGGATCCGGAGATCGATCTCGATGCGCCGCTTGAGAAAACGTTGCAGACCATCGCCGAGTGCCTGCAGAAGCGGGTTGGCGATCTGGTGGTGGCACTTCTGGACCGCCCCCGTCATGAAGCTCAAATTGACGCAATTCGCAGGCTGGGAGCGAAAATCCGGCTTATTGGTGATGGGGATGTTGCCATGGCGATCGCTCCCTCAATGATCAACAATACCGTGGATGTCTATTTAGGGGTTGGCGGATCGCCGGAAGCGGTGATTGCAGCCGCTGCGATCAAATGTCTTGGTGGCGAAATGCTCGTACGGATGTGGCCCCGCGACGAAAGCGAACTTGCTGAGTTAAAAGATTCAGAATGGGCGGACAATCTCAGTCATATTTATAATTGCGATGACCTTGCGGCAGGCGAGGACATTATTTTTGCAGCGACCGGCATCAGCGATTCGCCGATGCTCGAGGGTGTGGTGATTCGAGGCCAACATGCCTACACCCATTCCATGTTGATGCGTGCAAGATCCCGTACCGTTCGCTACATCCAGACCATCCATGATCTGTCGCGCAAGACGATTCGTCTTGCCTCGGATGAACAAGAGCATCCGCTCTAAATGTGCAGAGCGGGTGAGGGGAATCGAACCCCCGTATCAAGCTTGGGAAGCTGGTGTTCTACCATTGAACTACACCCGCGAGTGAGAACTCCATTCGCGGAAATTCTCATCCATTGCAGGATAACAGATCGTCCTGGCAGCAGCGACTAGGGTGTTGGTCGCTCTTATTGCGGCAGTGCCAAGGCTGCTGGCCCGCCCATCGCATGCATCAGGCGATATTAGGCGCGATTGTAGTTGCTGATCGCTAGAGAGATGACCACAACCAAATACGGACTGGAAAGCACAGCACGGATGATGAATGGAAAATAGAGTGGTTCAAAGTTCCAGCAGCAGGTGTGCTGGCAGAGCATGCAGCTTGTCTCCGCAGAGCACGGCAGACAAAAAAATATCGGTATTCACTAACCGGAAATCGAACGCAAATTGGTAGAGTTGACACCGGAGGCAAGATTTGCGATTTATGCCCAGATTATGGCTGCCGAAAAAGCAACTGCTATCGTTTTGCGTCTGGTCGATTTTAGCGAGTCGAGCAGTGTGGTGACATTCTTCACCCGTGAATATGGAAAAGTGGCAGCGCTAGCAAAGGGCGCGTATCGTCCCAAAGGCCCCTTTGACTCTGCTCTTGACCTTCTAACCTGTTGTCGCATAGTGTTCCTCCGCAAATCGTCAGGTGGGTTGGACCTGTTGACCGAAGCAAAACTCGAACATCGCTTTCGTCCGGCAGCACACAATCTGGGCTCGCTCTATGCAGGCTACTATCTGGCCGAATTGCTACTGGGTCTAACGGACGATTATGACCCGCATCCAGAGTTGTTCGATGTTGCCACGAGCGTCCTTGAAGCGTTATCGCACAATGACGATGCAATGGCACAAGTGTTCAGTTTTGAATTAAATGCCCTGCGACTGCTGGGCCACATGCCAGCTTTTGAGAATTGCGTTGAATGCGGAAAGACGATAGCCCCAAAGAAACGGATTGCTTTCAGCCAACTGGCCGGTGGTGTGCTCTGTGCTGGCTGCCGCCCGGGAAAACGTCATGTGGTATCGCTTAGTGGAGAGGCCTTAGAGGCATTGAAAGATCTTGCCCAAGGGAATGTTGAGGATGTGCGAAACAAGGAGATTGAGAAAAATGTCCGTGGTGAGTTGAGAGGTGTCATCAATCACATCATCAGTCATTTGTTGGGCCGGAAACCCAAAATGCAGGACCAGTTAAGATTTCTTGGCAACGATTAGAAACTCAGGACTAGATAACAAAAAGTTCTTTTGTCGAATCCTATGTAGAAAGTTGTTGCAACAGCCGTGGCAAATGTTGGCGGAAAAAAATGGATTACACAAGATTATTGATCTTTAGTTGCTTTAGTGCGGTCCTGTTCTGGATGCCACTGTTCTCTGGCTGCGCAACGTCAGCATTTAGTCATCATGGCGATGCGAAGAAAGCCTCTGCAGAGATCGTAAAAGAGACCGATGTACCTGCCCCGAAGTCAACATTGGATTATCTTCCGGGACAACACATTGCGGAAAATATTCCCTATGCAAAGACATTGCCCTGGATTGGTGCACCGGACAAGGATGAGAAGGTGGCCCAAGCTCATTTTACCAAGGCAGAAACGCAATTCTCGGACAAACAATATTACGAAGCCCGAACCAGCTATGAAAAAGCAGCAAGCTGCTCGCCAGAGTCGGCCCTGCATGAAGACACACTGTTTATGGTAGCCGAGACATACTTTTTTGAAGACGACTATCCGGAAGCGTTTGAAGCGTATGAGAGTTTGCTTGCCAATTATAAGCGGTCGCGTCACATGGATGTGGCGGTCGCCCGCCAGTTTGCCATTGGTCAATATTGGCAAAGTCGACAACAAAAAAATTCCGAGTTTATTCTTACGCCGAACATGATTGACAAGACGCGGCCATTTAATGATTTGCAAGGTTCGGCTTTACGGGCTTTTGAAAAAGTCCGGCTCAATCATCCAACGGGATCGCTGGCTGATGACAGTCTGATGGCAACCGCCGGCGTTTATTTTTCGAAAAATAATTATCAGGATGCTGATTATCATTATTCGCTGGTTCGCAGGGAATATCCAAACAGTGAGCATCAGTATCAGTCGCATTTGTTGGGAATTCAATCCAAAATACGTTGTTACCAAGGACCGCGATACGATGGCACCTGTCTGAAAGAAGCTAAGGAACTCATTGAACAGACATTCCGACAATTTCCGAAGATATCAGATGACGATCGCAAGCGATTACAGAAGCTGTATTCACAGGTCGAGACAAATCTAGCGATGCGTGATTACGAATTGGGTGACTTTTACGCCAATAAAGGATACAGCAACTCAGCAAGGCTTTACTATGATCGTGTGATCGACGGTTATCCGCATACGACCGTGGCTAAAAAGGCGCGCGAACAACTGGAAAATCTTGAGGGTAAACCGAACACGCCACCTCAACGTCTCGAATTTATTTCGTCCATGTTTCCGGATGTCAGGGAGGATCCGCTTTTTTTTAAAAGCGGTTCGGAGGTGGAAACCGGCAGTCAATAAGTGGACTGCAAAAAGGTTGTACGGATGTACGGTGAGAGCAAAAACTACAAGTCTTCCTGCGAAGCATGTATGTTAGCCCTTGTGGTTGGCTTACTCGCCGGATGTGCCGGCTATCGGTTTGGTGCACAGACAATGTATCCAAATCATATTCAGACGGTCCATGTTCCAGTCTTCCAGTCAGATAGTCTGCGCCCGGGGCTTGGACCCTGGCTGACAGAAGCAGTGATCAAGAAGATCGAACAGACGACCAATTACAAGGTTGTCAGTCGAGATAGCGCCGACACAATTCTCGAAGGGCTGATCCTGCCTGTCACGAAACAGGTTTCGGTGACAACTCTTAATGACGATCTCCGGGAAGTGGATATGACCATGCAGATACAGGTTCGTTGGATCGATAACCAGGGCGGATTGGTCTATCCCGAAACTGCAATTCCACTGCCTGTCGCCTTTGCCGATGTTTCGGGTACAAACGGCCAGGTCACTGAAGTGGGACATTCCACCCTCGAAGCGGAGCAAGCGGTCGTCGAACAGGTTGCTTCTCAGATTGTAGCCATCATGGAATCTCCGTGGTAAGCTACGGTTTATGCCAGCGATCAATCCACGAGTTTCTTTTCCGCAATATCCTTCTCGCGCTACCCGGTGGCAACTTCGCACAAAGGCATTGGAGTTTTCCACACGTCCCCTATTGATGGGGATTGTTAACGTGACCCCCGACAGCTTTTCGGATGGAGGTCAGTTTTTGTGTGTGGATGACGCGGTTAACCACGCACTCCAATTGGCAGAAGAGGGTGCTGATATTCTCGATATCGGAGGCGAGAGTACACGACCCTACAGTACTCCCGTAGCGTCTGATGAGGAACTTGATCGCGTGATGCCCGTCGTGGCCGCCCTTGCACAAAGAACAGACGTTCCTATTTCAATTGACACATCCAAGGCGACTGTTGCCCGGGAGTGCCTCAACGGTGGAGCGGAGATTATTAATGACGTTACGGGGTTATTGGGAGATCCCGAAATGGTTCCATTGGCTGCTGCATCCGATGCCGGGGTATGCGTCATGCACATGCAGGAAACTCCACAAACGATGCAGGATCATCCAAGTTATGAGAATGTTGTTGAAGATATTCTCGAATATTTCGCCAGTCGGCGCGACGATCTTGTGGCTGCTGGGATTGCACCGGAGCGGATTTGTATGGATCCCGGGATCGGATTTGGAAAAACAACGGAGCATAATCTGCTGCTGTTGCGGGAAATAGATCGCGGTCACGAACTGGGGTGTCCGTTGTTAGTCGGTCATTCAAAAAAAGGTTTTATCTCCAAAGTGCTCGGTAGCGAAGCGGTGGACCTCACTGCCACCACAGTCGGAATCAGTCTGGCTCTGGCCATGCGTGGTGTTCAGATTCTCCGGCTCCACGACATCCGGGCGGCCAGACAAGCATTGCTCCTCTATGAGGCAGCGGGAGGCCTGGAAAATTGAATCGTCGATTTCTTTGTGAATCGCCGGTTATTTGCCATGTGTCTGGCGAAAAAGGTTCATTCACCGGCGGCATCTTTGGCCGAAGCGTTTGTAGCGAGTTTCTATCGGAAATTCTGGTAGATTGTTGCCTGGATGGGAATTGTTAAAATCGACCCAAGCCAAGGAATCCAGCGTCAAAAATCGATCTATTCTTTTTGAGGACCGCGATGAGCGACCGATCTTTTGTCCACCTTCATTGTCATAGCCACTACAGCCTTCTCGATGGCG
>JASMGX010000158.1 GCA_030751095.1 Pirellulales bacterium
CTTTGAGCAAAAACGCGGGGCGGGGGAGATCCCAAGCGATGATGCAATTACTCAACGGCTCAAGCAGATCGAAACAGTGTATTGTTGACCGGTTCAACTGGAGTCGCAAACGTAACAGCGATTAAGAAAAACAGGGCTCCAGCGGAGCCTCTTGCAAAACCACTTTATCCAGTCAAGAACGTTTTGTGAAAGTGCCATGCGAATTGTGATGATGGGTACGGGGCCCTATGCGGTTCCCACGTTGATCAGTCTCTATGGATCTGCGCACGAAGTGGCCGCTTTAGTTACACGCCCCGATTCTGGCGGCCCTGGCGGACGGGAAACATCAATCAACCCTCTTCGACAGTTGGCGGTTGCGGAGGGGACGCCTATCCTCGATCCGGAAGATGTGAATTCGAGCACAGCGCAGATCGCACTCAATCATTTTAGTCCGGAGTTGTTGATTGTCTGTGACTACGGCCAGATTCTTGCTCCAGAAACTTTGAATATTGCAAAACAGGGCGCTTTTAATTTACATGCCTCGCTGCTTCCCAATTATCGGGGAGCGGCCCCTATCCAATGGGCGATTTATCACGGGGAGACACAAACCGGTAACACAGTCATCCATATGAACAGCAAGCTCGATGCGGGGCCCATTGTGGCACAACAGGTGGTCAGCATAGGGCCTGAGGAAACCGCCTTTGAACTTGAGGAACGACTCGCGGTTCTCGGGGCCGGCCTCGTGCAGGATGTAATTGCGGCAGTGGAAGAAGGATCACTCACACCTCTGCCGCAAAATCAGGCAGAAGTAACCCGGGCCCCAAAACTGACAAAATCGCTTGGGGACATTGATTGGACTCGTAGTGCTGAGGCTATTTGCAATCAGGTCCGTGCGCTTGTTCCCTGGCCGAAGACCCATACCCATTGGCTGCGAGCTGCAGCCGTTCCTTTGCGAGTGATTATCGAAAAGGTAACTGCTGAACGGGGGACCGATAGGGTTCGTCCAGGCGAGGTTGTTGAAGCCGACGATGATTGCCTCTTGATAGCAACCGGAGATGGAAGTTTGCGCGTGGAGCGATTGCAGCCCGCAGGTAAAAAAAGTCTCCTTGCGAGCGATTTTCTTCGAGGATATCGAATTTCTGTCGGTGAGTTTTTTGGGACACCAAAAAACAAAGATGGCTAGATTGCAAGCCAATCCTCCTGTTTGCCGTTCGTTCGCCGCCGACATGTTATGGGCACAAGCCAGCAATGGCTAAGTATTCTCGCTCCCCTCGCCCGTCGTTGAGTGGTCATGGTAGGATGGCCCTTCTTAAAAAATCGTACCTCGCTCCGTGCGTCACAGAATGACAAAGTGTCTTTATATCGAAACGGTCGGCTGTCAGATGAATCTCCTCGATAGCGAGTTGGTGGTAGCCAGCCTGCGCCATCGCGGCTACAAACTGGTCGATCGCGCAATAAAAGCTGATGTCATTCTTTTTAATACTTGTAGTGTCCGCGAACATGCTGAAGAAAAAATCTACAGCGCGCTTGGACGCTTAAAATATATCAAACGCCAAAATCCACAAAAGATTATCGGTGTCCTCGGCTGCATGGCACAAAACCACCAAAACAATGTTTTTCAGCGAGCACCATATGTTGATTTGGTGGTGGGGCCAGGCCAACTGCACCAGATCCCAGACTTGCTTGATGAAGTGTCAAAGGGCCCACCCCAGCGACTCGAAGTGAGCTTGGATCGCAAAGGTTTTGCAAAAACAGAAATTGAGCAGAGCTTTGAGACCTATGATCCACTCAGAACACCAGAAATGCGATCCTCGCCGCATCAAGCCTTTGTGAGGATTCAAATCGGCTGCGATAAGTTTTGCACGTATTGCATCGTGCCCAAGGTTCGCGGGCCGGAGCAATGTAGGTCTCCACAGGCAATCCTTGCAGAAGCCCGCCAGTTGGCGTCTGAGGGCTGTCGGGAGATAACGCTGCTCGGACAAACCGTCAACAGTTATCGATATCAGAGGGGCGCAACGACAACACGGTTATCGGATCTACTGTTGCACTTATCTGACATCGATGGGATAGAACGACTGAAATTCGTTACCAGCCACCCATGTGATATGACAGATGATCTTTTGCAGGTGGTCGGCAGTCTGCGTAAATGCTCTCACTATTTACATATTCCAGCACAAAGTGGATCCAATGATATTCTCAAACGAATGAAACGAGGCTACACCGTCGAACAGTATCGCGAAATGCTCTCCAGAATCCGCCAGTATATTCCTGACGCAACAATCACCAGCGATTTTATTGTCGGTTATAGCGGGGAGACAGAAGCCGATTTTGTCCTAACCAAGGAGCTGGTTGAGGAATGTCGCTTTAAAAACAGTTTTATTTTTAAATATAGCGAGCGACCAGGGACGAAGGGGGCCCTGCATCATGTTGATGATGTGTCTGAACCGGTCAAAAAACAACGCAATAACGAATTATTAGATATTCAAAACACGATCAGTTACGAGGACAATCAACTCAGGATCGGTAGACAATATGAGGTGTTGGTTGAGGGCCCCAGTAAAAATGCAGATAAACACAACTTACCCGGCTCCCTAGTGCAACTCACCGGTCGCACGATGTGGGATCACATCGTTGTGTTTGAAGGGGACCGTCGCCTGATCGGTCAAATCCTTCCAGTTACCATCTACGAGGCAAATGCCTTTACTCTTTTTGGCGAGGTCAAGACCGAACATGTTGGGCCAGAGGTCTATCAACTCTCTTCTTAATCTGGGTTACGACCTGTCTTTCGGGAAGGGTCTATCTGATTGTGACGCTTGAGTCGCCCCGATGGCTCTAATACGATAATGTCTATGGACAATCACACCATTCCAAAACATGCAATAGAAACTTGTGTGCCAAAAGAAGTGGTATGCAAGATGGGTATTGCCGATGTTCAGCGTGCGTGGGCAAACTTTGCGACGATCATCGACTCTGGTGTGACACCGGATCTGCTAGAAGTTCTGATAGATCAGCTTGCCGATTATTTGCCGCAGTCAAGCGATCCCGACATGGCGTTAAATAATCTTGCTAAATTTATGGAAGCTGCCCGTACTCCGCTGGCCCTGAGCGGATTGTTTGAACGCGATCCGGCGGCTTTGAAAATATTGGTGCAAATATTTTCCACCACACAGTATTTTAGCGATCTGCTAATTGCCGATCCCGCGAGTTACGACCTGTTGCGCATGACAGACGGACAGCCCGTAAAGCGGTCGACCCTCGTTGAGGAACTCTGGTCCGACTTGGATCTACTGAAGTACGATGCAAGCCAAGCAGGCGCAGTGATGCGACGATTTAAGCGACGCGAATCACTCCGTGTTGCCTATGGTGATCTGATCTGCGAACAGCCGTTGGAATCGGTCACCGAGCAGATTTCTTTTTTGGCAGATGCCATTTTAGAAAGCGCCGTTCGTTTCATCTTCCGAAAACAGAGAGACCGATATGGCACCCCGCGAGGACCCAAAGGTGTACCCGCAGAATTTGTTGTGCTGGGATTGGGAAAACTGGGTGGATTAGAACTAAATTATTCGAGTGACATCGATCTTATTTGTATGTACGAACATGATGGCAGAACCGATGGGGAACAGTCACTGAGTAATGAGGACTTTTATTGTGCAGTGGTGCAAGATCTCATTGAGATGTTAACGGGAACCACCGAACTGGGATCCCTGTACCGAGTGGATCTTCGCCTCCGGCCGGGCGGCTCGCAGGCTCCACTGGTAATGCGGGCAGCTGCTGCCAAGCAGTATTACGATCTTTCAGGGCGTACTTGGGAGCGACAAGCTTTTGTCAAAGCAAGACCAGCCGCTGGCAGCAGCAAACTGGGACAAAAATTTCTTAGGCAACTCACCCCATGGATTTATCAGCGTTACTTGAGCCTGGCAGATATTGCCGAAATCAAAGCACTCAAACGTCGCATTGAAGATCTTACGAAGAGTAAGGGCGAAGAGTCTTTTGACGTGAAAACGGGCCGTGGTGGTATTCGTGATATCGAGTTTGTGATTCAGTTTCTACAACTTCTCAATGGCGGCGACCTTCCATCGGTCCGGACTGGAAATACGCTCACAGCGATCACTCAGCTGAGCGCGGAAGGATGTCTCAGCGATCAGGAGAAGACAATTCTTTCGGAAAATTATCGGTTTTTGCGGAAGATTGAACATCGCCTGCAAATCATGTTTGATCTCCAGACGCATCAACTTCCACGTGGAGATGAGGAACGTCGGAAGCTGGCAATTCGATTAGGCTACTCAGGCAATCCGAAAGAGAACCCACAGCAATATTTTGAGGAGGACTACGAAAAAATAACTATTGAGAATCGTAGAGTGCTCGATCATCTCCTGCACGATGCATTTGGAGAAGATGCCCCTGCCGAGCCTGAGGTTGATTTGATTTTGGATCCCGATCCACCAATCGAAAAGATCGACAAAGTGTTAGGGCGTTTTCATTTTCAAAACTGCGAACAAGCATATCGCAACTTAACGGAACTCTCACAGGAATCGGTTCCGTTTCTATCGACAAGACGCTGCCGCCATTTCTTTGCATCGATAGCTCCTCGTCTACTTGAAGAGATAGACCGACATCCCGATCCCGATTCTACGTTGTTGAATCTGTGCCGCGTCAGTAATTCACTCGGCGGAAAGGGAGCATTGTGGGAACTCGTCAGTTTTAGTCCACCAATGCTCGAACTGTATGTCGATTTGTGTGCCACAAGTCCCTACTTATCAAACATTCTGATTCATCATCCAGGGATGATCGACGAATTGTTGGACAGTTTGGTTTTGAACAAGCTTCCGAAACAGCGCAATTTAGAGGCCATGCTATTTGAATTGTGTCGCGGAGCGGAGGATCCCGAGCCGATATTGCATAGTTTTAAAAATGCCCATGTATTGCGAGTAGGCGTCCGAGATATCCTTGGTAAGGAAGAGATTCATACAACGATGGGCGCACTGGCAGATATTGCGGATTCCTGTCTGAGGCAGATCACTAAAACAGAGTATCCAAAATTGGTGGCGCGAGTTGGTGAGCCCGTTATTGCGCTCGGACCAAGGGCGGGCCATATTGCGGAATTTGCAATCCTTGCAATGGGTAAATTTGGCGGTCGTGAACTGAGCTACCAAAGTGATCTCGATGTGATCTTTCTCTATGAGGGGGAGGGGGGGACCCAGCATCGCAGTTCAGATCGCAAACACCAGAACGTGACCTCCAACCATCATTTTTTTGGCGAACTAGCTCAGCGGATTGTTAAATCTACCAATCGGATAGGCCCCTTTGGTCGGCTCTATGAAATTGATTCAAGCCAGCGGCCCACGGGCCAGAGTGGGTCTTTGGTCACCTCGCTTGCCGCCTTTTCTGAATATTATCGCGAGAGCCGAGGGCAATTATGGGAACGAATGGCGCTCAGTCGTGTTCGCGTGGTACTCGGCAATGAAATTCTGCGGGCACAGATAGCCGACCTCGTGCGGGAAGCAGTCTTTGTGAAACCTTGGTGTCAGGGCGATGCGAACGAAATGGTTGCAATGCGAGATCGTCTACAGCAATCGAGTAACAGTTGCAATCTCAAGCGAGGAAAAGGCGGTATCGTCGATATCGAGTTTATTACACAAATGATGCTCTTGCGCTATGGGGCCTCGCGTCCATCGGTGCAGCAATCGAATACGGTGGCAGCTTTGATGGCCCTCCATGAAGAGGATTTGCTTGTCGATACAGATTTTCAATTCCTCATCCGCAGCTATCGCTTCCTCTGGACGCTCAGATCCCGGTTGCAGTTATTCGATTTTGCAGCGAGAGATGATTTGCCAGATGGCGACGGCCTGGTCAAGTTAGCCTCGGCAATGCACTACGAGGATCCGGAACAACTCTTGGCAGACTATAAAAACTACAGCCAGAAAAACCGGCAGTTGTTTGAGCGCTTTTTCGAGCAGTCAACGATCATCCAATAAAATGTTTTAACAGGGTACGATTCACCCGGGTCCGCGCCTGCCGATCCTCAATGGGATCAGACTAGGAACAAAATAGGCCACTCCCGAAGGAGCGGCCTATCAGGTGTGCTTCAAGGGCTAATGTTTACGAACAACCCAAGCTGTTGCCGCAGTTGTGGCATAAGTAACAATTGCCGTTCCGGACAGTGATCGAACCGCAGTTGTCGCAACTGGGTGCATCCAGCTGAAATTCTGAAAACTGTGACGAGGTCATCATGCTCGATGAGGAAGGGCCAGTCTGTGGTGCGATGCCTACATTTTCCAGGCGAGTGGCACTCGTCGTGGCGGGCTTGCCATTCGCTTTCCCGTTATGACTGCTCTGTTGGACCACCTGCCGAATCTTTCCATGACTTTTGGTTTGCCCGCCGTCCTTCGTGGCGACGGGCAAAGACTCTACCTCTTCATCCCCCACGCCCCCTCCTTCAGAGCTTGCCGGGGGTGCAATACCAAGACTGGCTTCACGAAAACCAGGAATGAACTGACATCCCAACCAACGGAAGATGTAATCGACCACACTCTTGGCATAACGAATATCGGTGTTTTGGCTGAATCCCATTGGTTCAAAGCGAGTGTGCGAGAACTTGTTGACCAAAACCTCAAGCGGAACACCGTATTGTAAGCTCAACGAGATGGCGGTCCCAAAACTATCCATCAGTCCACCGATGGTGCTCCCCTCCTTGGCCATAGTAATAAAGAGCTCACCAGGCCTTCCATCCTCGTAGAGGCCGACATTGAGATATCCCTCGTGCCCATCGATACTAAACTTGTGTGTGACTGACTGACGAGTGTCAGGCAACCGCTCACGTCGTGGTGCAGCCGCCTGTTGTTTCGCATCCTTGTCGCTATCGGTCGATGTATTCAGTGGCTGACTCTGCTTGGAACCATCCCGGTAGATCGCCAGTGCTTTCAAACCAAGACGCCAGCCCCAGGTGTATGCCTCGGCGATATCCTCGACAGTTGTTGTGGAGGGCATATTTACCGTTTTCGAAA
>JASMGX010000159.1 GCA_030751095.1 Pirellulales bacterium
ACCGGCAGTGGTCTGCATGTCCATTTTCATCTGGCAGATGGAGAGACGGGTGAAGGCGTGTTTGAAGATTCATCCGACAAACGGGGCTTGGGCTGTTCGGAGTTGGCCTATCATTTTATCGGCGGTGTTTTGTATCACGCCCGCGCACTCTGTGCGGTAACGAGCCCAACCGTCAATTGCTACAAGCGGCTCAAACTGGGTGAGGGACTTCAATCGAGTCGCAGCGGTTATACCTGGACACCTGCCTTCATCAGCTATGGCGACAACAATCGTACGCAGATGATCCGCACGGCAGGGCCGGGCCACTTTGAAGATCGTACGGTTTCGGCAGGCTGCAATCCCTATCTTGCCCTGGCGGCGTACGTCGCCGCTGGCATGGATGGCATTGCCAACAAGCGAGAACCGGGCGAGCCCAACCTGGGCAATATGTACGAACGAACGCTGGCAGAAATTGCCGCAGAGGGAACTAAAATTTTGCCCCAGTCGCTCTCGGAGGCGATCGACGAGCTCCGCGATGACGAAGTCGTGTGTGGTGCTTTGGGGGTGATTGCCGAAGAGTTTGTCGATTTGAAAACCCGCGAATACGGGACCTACGCAGGACAGGTTACCCCTTGGGAAATCGATCAGTACCTGACATTTTTCTAAACAATACATTACCCTCAGTTAGCCCCACGACCCTTCTCGAGATTTTTCATTTTCCGGTTTTACCGGCCCCATGCCCCACCGCTTACTCAAATTTGGCTTTAATAAGGAACACCCGGAACCGCGGATGTTCCATGCGCCAGCGCAACTGAAAGATGAATACGATGTCGTCATCATCGGCGGGGGCGGGCATGGTCTGGGGGCCGCCTACTATCTGGCCCGGGACTACGGTATTACGAACGTTGCCGTCATCGAAAAGGGATATATCGGCGGTGGGGGAACCGGTCGCAATACGGCCATTGTCCGCTCCAATTATCTCACCAACGAAGGTGCCCGGTTTTATCAGGCCAGTATCGAGTTGTTTCAAGATCTCTCGCGCGAATTCGATCTCAATTTGTTCTACAGCGAGCGCGGGCATTTTACCCTGGCCCATTCGCCCGCATCTCTGCGGACCCAGCGGTGGCGTGCCGAGGTGAACAAGCATCTCGGCATCGATAGTGAGGTGATCGGTCCTTCAGAGGTCAAGCGTTTGGTTCCGGAGATTGATTTGCAATGTGGCGGTCATCTCTCGCCGATTCATGGTGCCCTCTATCATCCCCCCGGCGCGGTTGCCCGGCATGATGCAGTGGCCTGGGGATATGCCCGGGGTGCCGACCGCGCTGGCGTGGAAATCCACCAGCAGACAGAAGTGACCGACATCGAAATTCGCGATCATGCCGTCATCGGAGTCCATACCGACAAAGGTTTTATCAAAACCGGCAAAGTCCTCTCGGCGGTTGCCGGCTGGACGACTGCGATCACTCCCATGGTGGGGCTGCGTACGCCGCTCACAGTCCATCCGCTGCAGGCGGTGGTGAGCGAACCGCTCAAACCGTGGCTGGACAAAATCGTCGTGTCGGCCAGTTTGCATCTCTATGTGAGTCAGTCGGCCCGTGGCGAACTGGTAGCCGGTGCCTCTCTCGATCCGTACGAGCTGATTTCGATGCGGTCCACGTTGGATTTCACCGAGGGCGTTAGCAGTCACCTTGTCGATCTCTTCCCGATGCTGGGCGATATCAAGATCATGCGTCAGTGGGCGGGGCTCTGCGACATGACCCCCGATTTCTCACCCATCATGGGCACGACTCCAATCGATGGTTTTTACATCGACGCAGGTTGGGGTACCTGGGGATTCAAAGCGACCCCGATCAGCGCCAAAACGATGGCCGCCACGTTGGCCGAGGATAAAGATCATGAACTGATCGAACCTTTCAACCTCTCGCGATTCAGTCGTTGGCAACTGGTCGGTGAAAAAGGAGCTGCCTCGGTAGGGCATTAAAGACCGATGAAGATCATCCACTGTCCGATCAATGGCCCGCGGCCACTGCAGGAGTTCCATTTTGGCGGTCAGGTTCGCGAAATGCCTGTAGGTTCTCAAGTGAGCGATGCGGAGTGGGCAGACTACGTATTTAACCGCAGCGGCGAACCGGGCATCCAGCGCGAGTGGTGGTATCACACGGCGAGCGGCACCTGGTTCATTGCCGAGCGCGATTGTCAGAGCGATGAATTCATCCGCACATACCTCTATGGTGGACGGGAGAGCGATGCCTAACCGCCTGCCAGAACGTGATGGAGAATGGATCGACCGCTCGCAGTCGGTCCGCTTTCGTTTCGAAGGAAAAACGCACGAAGGTTTTGCAGGCGATGTGCTCTCAAGTGCGCTCTGGGCCAATGGAGTGCGTCTTCTTGGCCGGAGTTTCAAATACCACCGACCGCGCGGAATTTACAGCCTTGCCGGGCACGATATCAGCTCGATGGTGGAAGATGCTCAGCGGACAAATCTCCGGGGCGATCTGTTGCCTATTGAGCCGAACCTCGATGTGCGGGCGGTCAACACGGCCGGTAGTCTGGAGCGGGATTGGCTCAGGATTACCGATCACTTCGGACGCTTCATGCCGGTCGGTTTTTATTACAAAGCGTTCCATACGCCGCGACGATTATTTCCCTTGTATGAAAACCGGATTCGAAAAATCGCGGGGCTCGGCCGGGTGAACCCGAAGGGCCACTTGCCACCGTCGGCGAAGGATTATGCCTTTTGTGATTTTGTCGTCGTTGGCGGCGGTCCGGCAGGACTGGCCGGGGCGATCGCCGCTGCCGAGCAGGGGCTAAAAGTGCTCCTGGTAGAGGAGCATCCCCATCTAGGTGGCAGTTTGCTCTGGCAGCACGCCCGCGATGAAGCGGCCAGAGAGCAGTTGAAAGATTTGCTCAGTCGTGCCGATGCGCTGGAGAATCTTACCATCCGCTGCGGCACGCAGGTCGCCGGGTGGTATGCCGACCACTGGCTGGCGCTCGTTGACGCCGAGCGACTCACCAAACTCCGCGCAATGTGCACTTTGGTCGCCACCGGCTGCTTCGAGCAGCCTGCCGTCTTTGGAAACAACGATCTTCCGGGTGTTATGCTCAGCTCCGCTGCCCGGCGACTTATCTACCTCTACCGGGTGCGGCCGTTTGAGCGGGCGGTGGTCCTTACGGGCAATCGCGAAGGGTATGGTGTGGCGCTCGACCTGTTGCAGGCAGGAGTGCACGTTGTGGCGGTGGTGGATCTTCGAGCCAACGGGGAGATGAGCGACCTGGCGGAGTCGGTAGCCGCCGCAGGAATTGAAATTTTCAAGCACCATGCTGTTTACGAGGCGGTCGCCAGCCGGGACAAAACATCGGTGGTCGGGGCGATTCTCTGTCCCTTAAATGAGCAGGGTGGCCCCGAGAGCATCGGCCGGGTCAAACTCTCTTGCGATGGGATTGTGATGAGCGTCGGTTGGACTCCGGCCTCGGGAATTGCCTATCAGGCGGGCCTCCGCTTTGAGTACGACGAGCGGGTCGAGCAGTTGATCCCCGAATCCGAATCGGATCGGGTGTTTGTTGCCGGTCGTGCGGCGGGGGTTTTTGATCTCGAATCGCAAATGGAGGATGGCCGGCGAGCGGGGCTGGCGGCAGCTGCTGCCTGCGGCCGCTTCGAGGGCGACATTCCCGAGCGGCCCGTGCATACCGGACCGCCTCCGAGCCATCCCTATCCGATCATGCCGCACCCGGGCAAGAAAAATTTTGTCGATTTGGATGAGGACCTGCATCTGGCCGATTTCAAAAATGCCCATCAGGAAGGTTTTGACAATATTGAATTGATCAAACGATTCACGACCGTCGGAATGGGTCCGACGCAGGGCAAGCTTTCGAATTTTAACGCGATTCGAATTCTCTCCCGGCTCAATGGTGCGACGATCAACGAGACCGGCTCGACCGTTTCCCGTCCCTTCCACCAGCCGGTATCGATGGCCAAGCTGTCCGGTCGCCGCTTCCACCCCATGCGCCACACGCCGCTACACGCGCAGCATTTGGCGTTGTCTGCGAACATGATCCACGCAGGCAGTTGGCTGCGTCCGGAGTATTATAAGATCGACGACTCCTCGCGGGCTGATTGCATCCTCTCCGAGGCGGAAAATGTCCGCAGTGGTGTCGGTGTGATCGATCTTAGCACGCTCGGCAAGCTGCACTTTTGCGGACCCGATGCGGCCCGTTTCCTTGAGCAGATCTATACCGGTACATTTTCCGAACAGCGTGTAGGCCGCCTGCGTTATGCACTCGGCTGCGACGAACAGGGCATCATTATCGAGGATGGTGTGGTCGCCCGATTGAGTGAGCATCACTTTTACGTAACCGCCACGAGCAGTGGCGCAGCGGGATTTTATCGAGATCTGCAGCGTTGGGCACTCCTTTTCGAGATGGACGTGACGCTCGTCAACGAGACGGGCCACTTAGCGGCGATCAATCTGGCCGGCCCGAAGGCTCGCGAGGTACTCCGCTCGCTGAGTGACTTTGCGCTGGACGACGACGCGTTTCCCTACCTGGCCGTCCGTCAGGGGCATGTGGCGGGTGCCGAGGCCTTGCTGATGCGTATCGGCTTTGTAGGTGAGTTGGGGTACGAGATTCATATACCGGCCGGAACGGCCACGCACGTCTGGCAAAAACTCCTGGAGGCGGGCAGGGAGTTGGAGATCCGACCGTTTGGCGTCGAGGCCCAGCGGCTCCTGCGTCTCGAAAAGGGACATCTCATTGTGGGACAGGATACCGATGCCCTGACCCATCCTTACGAGGCCGATTTGGGTTGGGCGATCAAAGCGAAAAAGCCGTTTTTTATCGGTTCGCGGAGTCTGCAGATTCTTGCTGCCCGTCCCCTGGCGCGGCAGTTGGTCGGTTTGGCGCTGCCGCAGTCCTCGAAAGTACCCCTGCCGGAAGAGTGTCATTTGATTATCGAGGATGGCGAGATTGCCGGTCGGATTACGAGCGTTGCCCACCGCACGACTCTTGGGCAGCCGATTGCCATGGCCTTTGTAACGCCTGAGATGGCGAGCCCCGGTAGGGAGGTTACCATTCGCGTAGCGGGCGGCAAACTGCTCGTCGCGACGGTGGTGCCGATGCCGTTTTATGATCCGGAAAACAGCCGTCAGAAGGTCGCCGATTAAGAGAGCCATAAAATGCCCGAGACAATCCGCCAAAGTCCGCTTCACGACCGGCTAAACAGCGAGCCGCTACCCGCCGCCGATCTGTCCGCTGCGCGGCTCGGCGCGGTTGGAATTTGCGATGTGAGTCTGCTGCCAAAACTGGGCGTGAAGGGCACCGGCGCTGCGGGTTGGCTTGCCGAGCAATGGCTCAAAGTTCCGGAAGAAGTGTATGCAAGTGCGCCGCTCGAAGCGGGAGGATTGATCGTTCGGCTTGGCGCGGATGAATTTTTGATCGAGGCCGGTTCGCTCGATGAGTCCCTCGCTGCACTTCGCGAGAGGATGCCGGGCGATGCACTCCATGTGGCCCCTGTCGCTCGCGAGGATGCAGGGCTGTTGCTTGTCGGCCCGCGTGCGACCGAGATGCTCCTGCAGACCTGCGGCTATGAATTTGCCAAGTCGCCCGATCAACGGTTCGTCTACACCCGCATTGCAGGTGTAAGCTGCGGAGTTCTGCCGCAACAGATTCTCGGAAACCGGGGCTACCGCATCTGGTTCGATCCGAGCTACGCTCTCTACCTCTGGGAAACGTTGGTGGAAATTGCCACAGAGCTTGGAGGTGGCATGGTCGATGCTGCGGGGATGCAATAGCGCGAGCAAAAAACAAAACGCTGCTCGCGGTTGGCGCATTTTCTCTCGACACCAAGGAGAGTCTGTTTCGAGCCGTTCTTACTCCGTTGTTTCCGGCGGATCGGCCGCATCTGCAAGCTTGGCGATCCGGAAATGGTCAAACCGAATCCAATGTTCTGCATCGGGCGGTCCGTTGTAGCACTGGATGCTCACCTGTTCTCGCTCACTCGGCGGCAGTTTTCCGGTCGCTGCGACTTGAAACTCCCCCCTCCCCTCTTCGCGGAACATTGCGGTGTAGGAATCGGCTGTGAGGACGAGTCGCAACTGGACCGTTTTGCTATCGATTGGTTTTCGTCCCGGTATGATCATCACCTTTCCGTCGACGAGTTCCTTGACCAGCTTGAAAACCGGTTTGCCATTCTGGTACCACGTGATGCCTGCCTGTTCCCATTGTTCTGTTGGTGGCGACAGGTTGGTGACCGTTAGGTCGATTGCATAGGGAGTCTTACTGCGTGGAGGTGCAGGTCGGACGAGTGCGTTTTTGACGGTGTCGGCGCGGCCGGGCACCACACGAATTTCAAGCGCGCCATCGCGAACGCACCAGTGGTCGGCATGCTCGCGAATCCAATCCCAACGGTCGGCCAGATGGCCCTGAAAGTTATCCTCAAAGAGAACTTTGCCTTCTGCGGCACCTGCCGATGCTGGTTGGGCGGAGAAGATCGAAGGTGGTAGAAAAAAAGTCGTAAGAATCAGAAGATGCTTCATTGTGGTCACCGGAATACAAGGCACGAGTGTTTTTTCTGCCGACAGCCATATTGACCGTCGGCAGCGTTTCCAGGTAAAGGGCAGAGACTAATTTCAGCTACCGGCCGCGATGTGTCAATGTGAATGCGGCCCAGTACATAGGATGCGCCCCCCCATGCTCGCTGCGGCGCAGTCGCAGAGAGCCATCATATCGTGTTGGCGGATTGCTACGGCTCATCGATCTGAGCAACACCGAAGAGTTCCTTAACCGTCGGTCGCATCAGTACGATTATGGTGAACACACCCAGTACGGTACCGAAGGGAATGAAGATGCACTCGATTCCCGCGATGGCCAAACAATATATATAGCTTCGATTGTGTGCCAGTTGCCGCCCGGCGATCGCG
>JASMGX010000015.1 GCA_030751095.1 Pirellulales bacterium
ATTCGGATCCGGTATCAAACGGCTGTAAAGGCGAGTCTTTGTGTAACTGTCACCCCATACAGGAACTCCAAGAACGTAATTGTTGATCTCACCGGCCTCTTCCTGTTCCGCGGGAAGCATTCGGTTAATGAATTCACTGCTCGCTGCAATGCGAAGGTTTGCATTGCGATAATGCATCTCCAACGCTTCACCCAATTGGCGCTGTTCTTCCGCCTCTGAGCAAATTAGCGTTTTGATGGCTTCCGCTATATTGGCCGCATCGCTACCGAGTTGCGTATACTCGTACTGTTCGATCGCGGCTAGTAGGCCGGATACATCGACCGGTTGAGGGTTTTCCTTGGTTTGAGCAGCCGGGTCACCAACGTAGGAAACTGCCAAAAATGGATTGTGAGGATCGGAAACCAAGTGGGGCGCGTTGCGTGCCAATTGATGGACAGCCTGCCAGATATCGATGCGGCGCAAAATATCGTATGCAACTACATTAAGTTGATAATAAAGGGCACCCGACTCAAGCGCGTTGGCAATGCCTGTCGCATCCTTCGCTGCTGTTTGAAGCCTCTCAAACAGTTCGGGTACTTTGGTTTCCGTGAGGCTTTGTGTGGACGCCAGTTCGGCCAGCAACTCCAGGGTCTTGTCCGCCCATTGCTCTGTTTTCTCATTCCTCTTTAGTAGTTTAAGCCGTGAAGAGAGTTTGGCGCAATGGGGCCAAAGCGTGGCGTTCCACTGGGGTGCCGGATCTTTTCGCGACAGATCACGACGAAACGCGGCGGTTGGCGGGGCCTTTTCGTTTTGAATGTGTACCTGGATAAGATCTTCGGCAGGTCCTATTATTTTCAGACCCGAAAAGGCGGTCCCTTCAACGGGTGAGCGTGGCACTTGTTCGCTGCTGGCGATTTGCGACGAAGATACGTCGCGCATGAGAACCGGAGTGGCTACCGGAGACGATTGCGCAGTCGTTTGTTTTTTTGAGGTTTGATTCCCAAGTGGTTCAATGGGATGCCGGCCGTGCTGCCGATGCCACGATAGGGGTACAAAAATACCCAGCACAAAAACAAAAGCCAGGAGCAGCAGATGGGGCCATCGGACTTTATTCTGTTGGGATTCGTTCATGCTCGATTCTTTCCGGCGAAAACGGCAAGTTCCAAAGGGAGGCCGTTATCCTTTAAGAATCGGTCAAATGCTGTCGCTGGGTCGAAGGTTTCAAAGAAACCAGATGAGCGATATTCCCATAAATGGCCATATCGCCGGGTCCGGCGATAATTTGTACGGTTTGTTCGGATTTTTATGCGATTCAGATTGGGCGTTCCCGCCGCCGTCCGGCTCGGGAGGAGAACGAAACCCGAACATTCATGGCGAGGAGTCCGCGGCGGGAGGTTCATCCTCAAGGAGGATCGTGTCGTTGTCCTCATAGGCCGGAACACAGCAACAGAGGAATTTAAGGGGTAGGGGATGCGTATTGATGATCTGGTGCCGTTTGCCGGGGGGAATGGCAACGGCATCGCCGGGGCCTACATCCGCTTTTTCCGACTCTATTTGAATCTCTCCCCGACCCTCGAGGATGTAGTAGATTTCCTCCGTGTGTGGATGTCGATGGGAAGTTGTCGCGCAACGGGGAGCAAGACGAGCTTCGGCCAAACTCTGTTTTTGTATGCAAGAGTTACGATAGGCCAAAAGTTCTCGGATTTCAGACCCGTCTTTTGTGGTAAAAACGGGTACCCGATCAATATTGTGAATGTCCATGGATGAAATGTTCGCTCTCCTTAGTTGGCAGTGCTGTTATTGTGTTTGGAAATCTATTGGGAGTGGACTGCCGCTAACATTCGGTAGATGCCATTTTTCGGTACATAGCAATCGTCGCCGGCGGATAGTGACGCACATCCCAATTGGGCGCATCGGGAAGTTGGTTTGGAACAAAGCGGTCATCGGCTTCCACGGCAATCGAACTGCCCTCAGGAGACTGTTGTACAAAGTGAGATATTAATCCCAGCATTTGTTCCGATTGATCCACATAAAAATCGTAAGGTGGCGAACAGAGCACCAGCCAGGGAGTCGTGGGTAGATCCGGGTTTGTTCGAATCCAGACAAAGGCGTTCGCTCGCGTTACGGTACACTCCTGGGTAACTCCTAAGTGTTCGATATTTTTCTCAATTACATCGGCGGTTGGAAAGTGCCGTTCTACAAACGTAGCACCCGGAGCGCCACGGCTGATCGCTTCGAGTCCGAGTGCACCGGTTCCTGCAAACAGATCTATCGCATGCATCTCTTTCACACCCGGGCCGATGAGATTGAAGATAGCCTCCCGCACGCGATGCTTCATCGGTCTCGTGATGGGATCGCCATGATAGATCAGCTTGTGTCCCCGAAATCGCCCTCCCACGATCCGTAAAGGCATCGGTGCAGGAGCCATTTCTGAGAGTTGTTTTTTATTTCTCGCCATTGCTGATGGTCCATTGCCGGATCTGGCCATTGTCAGAGTCGAGCCATTTTACCGCCCCGATTATCTGCCGACGAGACAGGGCAGATCGGTTGCCCGATGGTGTTTTGATTCGGTCTGCGTCTGGAGATTAGTGTCGATTAAGCACTCAGGTGCGTTTCCCCCTCGGGATTCCCCATCTGCTTTGAAGGGCGTGTTGATATTGAACGTCAGATATTAAACTGTTGTTAACACCTGTAATTGTCTTCTTTATATTTCAGTAGAAAAGCGCGTTTGGAACAATCGAAATGTTTAGATCATGCCTGTTTCTCATAGTCGTTCTCTCTGGCCTGCCGGGACTGGCAGAGGCTCTCGAGAGTGCGCCCGATGATTATCAAGCCGCACTAGGCCAATGGAAACAGCATGTGCAGCAGGTCCAGCAACTGCGTGACAAAATGCAAAATGCCGTTGGTGATCAGCGATCATCCCTCGAGCGGCAATATGTTACTGCCATCGAAGAGGGAGAAGAAGCACTCGCGCAGTTTACTGCTGCGGCCGAGAACCAGCTGTCTCGAGATAGCGATCATCAGGAAGAGGCGGAGAAATTTCTCCGCGCCCGCCTTTTGGATTTAATGGCCCGAGACGATTTTGAACCGATGCTGCATATTAGTCAGACGCTGATTGATCACGGTACCCAGACGACGGATGTGTATGAGGCCGCAGCGATCGCTGCCTACATGAACCATCAGACACAACTTGCAACGGGCTATCTCCAAGAGGCTGAAAAAAAGGGAGTCGTTAGTAACAGCACCCGGCAGCTTCTAATGAATATCCCTTATCTGGAAAAGGCCTGGAGTGAAGAGAAGCGTGTGCGCGAAGCCGAAGCGGCGGCAGACGATCTGCCTCGCGTGCGGCTTTCGACGTCTAAGGGAGATGTGGTTGTTGAGCTGTTTGAAAACGAAGCCCCCCTATCGGTAGCAAACTTTGTCCATCTGGTCGATCAAGGATTTTACGATGGTTTGAGTTTTCACCGGGTACTTCCCCACTACGTGGCGCAGGGTGGATGTCCCAAAGGTGATGGAACGGGCGGGCCGGGTTATACAATACCGAGTGAAGCGGATGGCGAAAATTACCGCCGACATTTCCGCGGTAGCATGAGTATGGCCAAAACATCGGAGCCCGATTCGGGGGGCTCTCAATTCTTTTTTGCTTTTGTACCTCTTCGGCAGTTGGATGGTGAGTATACGGTGTTTGGCCGAATCCTTGAGGGTATGGATGTGCTGGGAAAACTCCAACGACGCAATCCGGAAAACCCGAATGCTCCGTCGCCGGATCGTATTCTCAAAGCGGTCGTCGAGCGGCGACGGGATCACGAGTATCGGCCCACAACCGCTTCCAAAAAGCCTCTCGACAACTCGGCGCAAAGTAGCGATGCCAAGGCGGATCCGCGTTAGCTGAGGGCCAGCATCCGATTGAGTGCCTCAAGGGACCATCGGGAGGTCTCGTGATCGACCTCAATCAATCCGACAGGTGTCCCCGCGGCCAGATTTTCTAGAGACCAGCAAAGATGGGGCAGATCGATGCGATACATAGTGGCGCACATGCAGACGATTGGCGAGAGGAAATGGATTTCCTGTTCGGGATGCTCCTGCTGAAGACGATTCACCAGATGAAGTTCGGTACCGATCGCCCATTTTGTGCCCGGGGGAGCGGCACAGACAGTTTCAATGATTTTTCCAGTCGATCCCGATTCATCTGCGGCCTCAAAGACTTCTAACGGGCATTCTGGGTGGACCAGAATTTTTATCCCGGGATATTTTTCTCGAAATTGTTGAATGTGTGTCGTTGTGAATATCTGGTGGACACTGCAATGTCCTTTCCACAACAAGACCCGACTCGACTCCAACGCAGCGAGGCTGTTGCCGCCACGAATCTCGGCATAGGGATCCCAAAGTGGCATCTGATCGAGTTCGATGCCCATTGCTCGGGCCGTATTCCTGCCGAGGTGCTGGTCTGGAAAAAACAGAACACGGCGCGTTTGTTCCAGTGCCCACTTGAGTACCGCTGCCGCGTTACTGGAGGTACAGACGACTCCTCCATGACGACCACAAAAGGCCTTGAGCGAAGCAGCCGAGTTGATGTAGGTCACCGGTGTGATTTCATTAGTGTCGATCGCCTCGGCTAATTCCTCCCATGCCGCTTCCACTTGATCAATCTCTGCCATATCGGCCATCGAGCAACCGGCCGCCATGTCTGGAAGCACAACAGAGATCCGCTGGCCATCCCGCTGGGCCAATGTTTTGGATTGGTTTGCCAGAATGTCTGCGGTCTCCGCCATGAAATGAACCCCGCAAAAAACAATGGCCCGACACGCATCGCTAGCGGCTGCCATCTGGCTCAGTCGCAGCGAGTCACCACGGATATCGCTATGTGCGATGACCTCATCCTGCTGATAATGATGGCCCAGAATCAAAAGTTTTCGTCCCAAATCAGCGCGAACACTATCAATGCGGCTGGAAAGCTCGTTGTTGCTCAGCTGCCTGTAGGGCTCAAGTTCGTACACAGGTGCTGCTTCGATTCCGCTTGCCATCCTATTTTGTCCTAAGCAGCCGACCGGGAAGGGCTGTCATTTAAAGCCTCTAAAGCGTTCTTTGAATTTTGAAGGGGGTGTTTCTTCAAATGCCGAGATATCTCACTATTGTATGCGTTGAAGTGCTCTGTGGGGTAGCCATCTGAAAAAGTTTCACAGCCAAGAATCAGGATTCTAGTTGGGTGGACGGCTACATTTTTCCCGTAAGGGCAGAGAGGCGATCCCGCATGATGGCATAGGACCAAGAAAGAATTACTAAGAATACAGACTTGGCGAAGGTCAAAGGATGCGGGATAATCGCGTGCTCAAAATGTCTTGGCGACGAGGATGGTGCAATGATTCTGTTAATCGACAACTACGATTCCTTTACGTACAACTTGGTACAGCGCCTTGGCGAGCATGATCCGAGTTTGGAAATTGTCGTCCATCGAAACGACAAAATCTCAGTGGCTGACATTATCGCCTTGGCACCGAGTCATGTTATTATCTCTCCCGGACCTTGCACACCTAATGAAGCAGGTATTTCACTCGAGGCTGCCCGCCAATTAGCTGGAAAAATACCACTCTTGGGCGTCTGTCTCGGGCATCAGTCGATTGCCCAGGCGTTTGGAGCCAGCATTGTGCGTGCGGGGCGTTTGATGCACGGCAAAACAGATCAGATTTATCACGACCAATCTGGGCTTTTTACCGGTTTGCCGAACCCGATTATAGCCACCCGTTACCACAGTTTGATTATCGATCCTCCATCGCTGAGTGACGAATTTGAAGTGACCGCCTGGTCCGATGCACCCGATGCATCACGTGAGATCATGGGTATTCGCCACCGCCAACACCCGCTCTTTGGGGTACAGTTTCATCCGGAGAGTTTTCTGACTCGGGAGGGCGGCAACATACTCAGTCAGTTTCTTTTGACAGCGGTTTGATTGGCTTCCGGGCAACAGAATACGTGAACCACCGAGAAATGGCTGAATGATTACCGTTGAACAAGCAACCGAATATGTTGCCCAATATGCCTGGCCCAAGGTTCCTCAGAGTGTGCCCCTTGAAGATGCGCTGAACCGATTTCTCGCAGAGGACATTTTCAGCGATCTTGATGTTCCCCCGAATGATCAATCGTTAGTCGATGGCTATGCCGTACGAGCGACCGATTTTTCTCAGCGGGTATTTAGAGAAAAAGGGGTAGAGGGCGGTGTCGAGCTTGAGGTTGTCGAAGAGGTCACTGCCGGGAATGTGCCAGCATCTCGAGTGGAATCGGGGCGAGCGGTTCGCGTGATGACCGGTGTCCGCGTTCCTGATGGTGCCGATGCGGTAGTCATGGTAGAAGAATCGAGTTGGCAACGGGAAACCGGTCTCCCGCTGGGCGTGGTACATTTCAATACCCGCGAAGTTGTTGTGGGGCAGAATATTATGCCACGGGCAACATCGGTGCGTTACGGACAACTGGTTTTATCATGCGGAAAGAGAATTCGCCCGGCCGAGATCGCGGTGCTTGCCCAGGTCGGTCGTACCGATGTGAGGGTGTTTGGACGTCCACAGGTTGCCGTATTGCCTACCGGAAATGAACTCGTCGATGGTGGATTTGTTCCTGGACCTGGAAAAATTCGTAACACCAACGGTCCCATGCTGATCGCTTGTGGCAGACAACTCGATGCGGATGTGTTGGACCTGGGAATCGGCCGTGACGAACCGCAGCAGTTGCGGAATTTAATAGAGCGGGGTCTCTCGGCAGATGTTCTGGTACTCTCAGGAGGTGTGTCAGCGGGCACCCTGGATCTCGTTCCCGCGGTGCTTGAGGAACTAAAAGTCCGGCAAGTTTTTCATAAGGTCAGCATGAAACCAGGCAAGCCGCTCTGGTTCGGTATAGCGGGCGGTAACAAAGACGATTCCAATGACGATCGTTCGACGCTGGTATTCGGTCTCCCGGGCAACCCGGTGAGCAGTTTTGTCTGTTTCCATCTGTTCGTCCGTCCCGCGATCAGGCGGCTGTGTGGCCAGGCGGCTGGCGAGGCCGCCGCTCCAAAATGCTCGGCCCTTCTGGCTCATCCTTTTGAGGTCACTACGGATCGGGCGACCTACCACCCGGCATGGATTGACTGGTCTGAGACGGGACCGACGATTGCTCCGGTTCTCTGGCATGGGTCGGGAGATAGTCGCGGGTTGGCAGATGCCAATGCGCTGGCTATTTTTCCCGAGGGAGCACGATATTACGAGGCAGGACAGAGGATTTTTTGCCATCCGTTGGACTAAAAATTCCTCTGGTGGCGAAGCGCTCCCCACTTTAGGCTCTGTGGGTCTGTTTCTATTCATTGCCGACAGAATGTACCTGATGTCTATTGCCGAGGGACAATCTTCCGTAGCTGCTGCGGGTGGCCGAGTCGGTTCCCGTTGGTATGAATCGACCTTTTTTTTGGGACTCTCGGGTGCCTTTTTGCTCTGGCTCTCGATGCCTCCCGTCGACTGGGGATTTTTGGCCTGGGTCGCGCCCATTTGTTGGCTACTGCTCATCCGTCGCACCGCGCTCGCCGGATGGCGTCCTTTTCTGACGTTGTATCTCGTGGGCTGGATCTATTTTGGTGCAACCTTTTACTGGATCATGCTCCCGCACGCGTTGGCGATCCTCGGTTGGCTTGCCTTGAGTTCGTATTTGGCCTTGTATGTTTTGGCTTTTGTTGGCCTTTGCAGGGTTGCTGTACATCGATTGCACATTCCCCTGATTCTCGCCACACCGGTCGTCTGGACTGGCCTGGAGATCATCCGCGCCCACTTGCTCACGGGGTTTCTGATGGCCGCACTGGGACACACCCAGTATCGCTGGCTCTCAGTCATCCAACTCAGCGATCTGGTTGGAGCCTATGGGGTTAGTTTTCTGATCATGTTTGTTGCTGCCGCTCTGGCCAGGGCATTGCCCTTCAATGGCAGGAGATGTACGTTTTGGCCACTGTTGCCTGCAGGATTGGCTGTCTTGGTGGCAGTGATATATGGGCAGCTTCGGCTGCAGCATGAAGTACTCGAGCAAGGTCCCCGCATTGCGCTGATTCAAGGAAGTATTGATACCGAATTTGATGTTGATCCGGAACAATCCAATCGGAGGATCGAGAAGCAATATCTGCAGTTGACGAGAAATGTCTTAAAAGAGCATCCAGATATCGATCTGGTGATCTGGCCGGAGTCGATGTGTACGATTCCGCTGATCACCATTGAACAGGGCGCGTGGCTTCCGGCAAACCTACTTATCCAACGGTTTATGCAGAAACCTGAAGAGGCACGTCGTCTGGAAAAAGAGCGAAAACTTCCCTTAGCGATTTATCAATATGCAAAATATAACCAAGCTCGGTTTGGCCAGCTTGTGCAACAGTTGGCATTGGCCCGGGCGGAGCAAAATTCTGCAATCCCCCGTTTGCTTCTTGGTGTCAATAGCCAGCACTACGGTGCGGGCCATATGAAGAGCTTTAATAGTTCGGTGTATTTGGGAAGTGCCGGAGAAATATTGGGTCGTTACGACAAGATGCATCTGGTGATGTTTGGGGAATATATTCCCCTGGGAGATATTTTTCCCGCACTCTATCGGTTCACGCCGCTGGTAGACGGACTGACGCCCGGTAAGGAGGCGATAATCTACGATGTCGGCGGATGTCATCTGACGCCCAGCATTTGTTACGAGACGGTGTTGCCGCATGTTATCCGTCGTCAACTGTTGATGCTTGAGCAAGACGGTACCGAAGCAGATGTATTGGTGAGTCAGACGAACGATGGTTGGTTTTGGGGTTCTGCGGCCTTGGACATGCACATGATCTGCGGAATCTTTCGGGCGGTCGAATTTCGCAAGCCGCTGTTGATTGCTGCCAACACCGGTTTTTCTGCCTCAATCAATTCGGATGGATTCCTTGAGCATCGTGGCGATCGGCGGACTGTCGATACGCTAGTTGTACGTCCTCGAATGGATCAGAGAGAGAGTTTCTATCTTTATGCGGGAGACTGGTTTGCTTGGCTATGCGCAGCATGTTCGGTGGGGCTGCTGTTTTTTGCTCTATTCGAAAAGATGTACCGTGGCCGTGTTGGCAAGTAATGCATGACGCTAAGGGTGAATGGGAGATGTGGTTCTGGTAACTGAGGCTCGGATAAAGTGATTCTGAGGTGGCGGATCCAATCTCAGTCGGCCCGGTAAGTTGCGGACAATAACGGTTTGAACCGGCACGAGTCCATAAACCTCGGTGATCTAGGGGGTAAAATAGTGGAGTTGCTGGGCCGAAAATGCCGTTTATAAGGACTATGTGGCAGGCTAGAATGTGCAAATCCTGTGGCCTTTGTTTGACAGTCGAATCGGGCCGCAGCTATACTTCAGTTAAGGTGAGTTAGGGGCGGTTTTGGAGTCTTTGAGTGGAACTCTCACCACCAGTTTCACAAAGCCATTTCGGGCTGTGATTCCATGGGTGATAGAACTTCATTCAGATGGGCGCTGCTTTGAAGGTAGTCTATCTGGTTTGAAACATTGAGAAGCAAGGAGGGATTCGATGAACCTCGTTGGGAAAATTTTCGTATTCCTGATTTTTTCCATGAGCGTTGTGTTCATGTCGTTTGCAGTCATGATCTACGCGACGCACACGAACTGGAAAGATGAAGTGCTGCGGACCGAGCGAGGCAAGCGCGGTGAGAAGTTGGGTTGCAAAAAACGACTCGAGACTGAAGAACATAAGAACATCCAGCTTCAGTCACAAAAGCGAGATTTGGAGTCTAAGATTGCGACCGAGCAGGCGGCCAAACGCCAGGAAATTGCCAAGCTGGAATCCCAATATAGTGATTTGAACCAGCATTACGACAATTTAAAAACGCAGTATTCAGAAAATGTCAAGGAACTGAGCGTAAAAATAAAAGAGGTGCAAAACCAGCAAAATATTTTAGAGAATCTTAGTGCAGAAAATGAGAAGATGAGAGCTGATATCAAGACGGCTCGAGAAGAGATTGACAAAAAATTTAAAAAAATGCTGAAGCTCGTTGAACAGAACAATCAGGCGGAGGGCGAGACAAAACGCCTCGCGGAGCGGAAAAAACAGCTGATTGAAGAACTAAAAAGCGCAGAACGTGTCCTCTCGGCGAACAATTTGACGAAACACACTCCTGTCGAAAATACGCCTCCGTCCATTGATGGCGTCATCACCAGGGTAAAGAGACTCAAGGATAATATTTACGTCGAAGTGACTGTCGGAAGTGATGACGGTATCCGGTTAGGCCACGAGATGGAGGTCTATCGGGGTGGAAAATATCTCGGGCAGATTGAAATTGTGCGTACGACTCCCGATAAGTCGGTCGGTAAGGTGGACCCGAGTCGCCAGCAGGGGCAGATCCGCGAACGCGATCGCGTGGAGACGCGACGAAGTCTGAAGCTCACCGCAGGCTAATCAGCACATAGGAGCGATTGCCGATAGACTTGCATGCACTTCGTGAAGGTCCTCTGCGATTCAAAGTTTAGGAAATCAACATCGTGGCAAAGAAGAAACGAAAGAAAAAGCAAACGGGGCCACTGGCGAAACAGAAGGCCACGGTTTACACGATGATGTTGATTTTTTCTTTTCTGGCCTTGGTGCTGGCCTGTGTTCTGATGTACCTGGAATTAAAAGAATACGATTTTGATATTGAGGCCAAGCAGTACCAGTCGGCTTATCTAAATCCCACTGTAGCGACTGATGCCGAAACAGTTGCTTCCTTCTGAGAGTTGATCGAGCGCGCTGTTCGACTCACAACGACTCCACGGGAGTACATGCTCCGTCAGATTGCAATGTGCTCGTGGGATGAGAGTGCAGTCGGGCATCGGCGAATCTCTGGTGTGTCCCTTTGGTTTTTGCCGCCTGCAGGCGATCGATGGTAAACTGTGAGGATTAGCCGGTCTTTGCAATGCTGCTAGCAGTCGCCAGATATCGCAACCGATACGCCTTTTCCAAAGTGCAATATTCAGATGCTCAGAAAAGTCATGGCAGTTGCCCTGCTTTTTCACCCTAGTCTTTAATTTTCTGGGGGAAATACTTGACACTCGCATATCCCAGAATTAGCCTGACTGTTGGCCTTAATATTTCTCTTGGGAAGATGGCCGAGTTGGTTGGATCTATCGGTCCAACACATACCTGCCGAAGAAATCAAATCCGTTAGGGAGTGCTTATCGTGATTATTCGTTCAATCGTTGTTGTGTTGGGATTGTTTGTTTCAGTGATGGTCTGCGAGACTGCGCGGGCAGCCGATGCATGCTGTGATGAAACGGTTGCCAAACCGTGTTATGTCGAGCGGACGGTAATGCGACCGCAGTATGTCACAGAGACGCGGATGTGCACTTCGACAGAGTACCGTTATGAAACGCGAGAGCGGACAATCACGGTACAAAAATGTGTTGCTGAAACGGCAGCGCGAACATGCGAAGTGACAGTCATGGTGCCCGAGCAGCGAACCCGGACAGTGTCTTACACGGTGAATCGTCCGGTGACGCGGACCGTTTCCCGGCAGTATCAGGTTCAAGTCCCCGTCTGGCAAAATGTTGAGCAATCCTGCACGGTACAGGTTCCCCATGTAGAAACGCGGCAAGCGCAGCGGATTGAATGTCGTCGTGTTCCCGTCACTGTGATGAAAACAGTTTGTCGAGATGCCGGTTGCTGGGTCAATCAAACGCTACAGGTACCCGGATGCGATCCCTGTGGTCGAGCGGTCATGCGGACAGTCTGTCGTCCGGTGTACGTGCCGAAGACAGTTCAGGAGCAAGTGCCGGTTACCTGCTATAAAACCGAGCGGGTCAGTGTGCCCTATCAATACAAGGTGACTGTCTGTAAGCCGGAGGTGCGGAAGCGAATGGTGCGGGTTTGCAACTACCGCACCGAGACACGAACGTGTAATGTTCAAGTCTGTGAAATGCAGTGCGTGCCAATGACTAAGGAAGTCAAATACACTTGCATGATGCCCCAGAAAAAACAGCGTAGCTATAACGTCACCACCTACCGGATGATTCCGGAAAAGCGGGTAGAGACCTACAAAGTCTGTGTGCCCCATCAGGTGCAAAAACCGGTGAAAGTTCGTGTCTGCCGGATGGTGGCCGAAAAGATTCAGGTGCCGGTTTGCAGTGACTGCGAGGATTGCTGTTCCTAGATGCCACCTTGGCATCATCTACAATCATTTTGCCTGTCGGGGTTTTATGTGCGCTGGCGGTTCCTCGCGGCTTCTCGTTTTGCAGCATTCTCTTTCGGTCGCGCCGCTTCTCTGCCGGGCTGCGAAAATCCTACACGGACAATTATCGTTCGGTTGCAACAAAAATCTCGAACTGGCATCGGGAAACAACTACAGCTCCTCTATAATCATGCAGTTGGTGTCGCCTTGGCTGGCTATGCCCGATTGCCGGCCGCGCAATATAGAGACATTTTGGATGTGTACCAATGCACGCAGTTTTGTGGTTGCTTTGAAGAGTCCCATTGATGAAGCCCAAACTGAGATTGAAATACACAGATTTTTACAAGGGCTGGCCGGTTCGAGAAAATCTATTTTCTCAAATCCTTTCAGAATTGTATGATCTGGAGTTTTCTGAAGATCCGGAGTTGGTGATCTTTCTGCCTTTCGGCCATCAGCATCTGAAATACCGATGTCGAAAGATATTTATTACGGGTGAAAATCATCGCCCGAATTTCAATGTCTGTGATTACGCATTTTCTTTTGATTACTTGGACGATGCGCGTAATTACCGATTTCCCCTTGCACTGTGGGGTAAGCGAGAGAGACCACCAGATTGGTCCGCAGAGATGGAACTGCAGAAGAAGACCCGCTTTTGCAACTTCGTCTTTTCCAATCCGTCCTCCCCCCTGCGGAATCAACTCTATAAGAAACTGAGTCGCTATAAAAAGGTAGATTCTGGTGGGCGTTACAAAAATAACCTGGGCTACCGACTCGCGGACAAGCACTCTTTTGTATCGCAGTGCAAATTTACGATTGCCTATGAAAATAGTTCTTACCCTGGTTACGTTACCGAAAAAATAGCGGATGCTTTTGCTGCCAATACCATTGGCATCTATTGGGGTAATCCATTAGTCCATCTCGACTTCAATCCGGACAGTTTTATCAACTTCTATGATTATGGGAGCAATGAGGCGGTGATCGAGAGGATTATCGAGTTGGATCAGAACGATACGGCTTATCTGGAAATGTTGCGACAACCATGTTATCTCGGCAATGAATATCCGAAGGCCTACAGTAGGGAGCGACTCCGGAACCAGTTGCAAACAATCGTCGAATCTGACGAAATTCCGGTGTCGAAAAAGTCGTCCCGCTGGGTACACCACTTCCGCCACCGCGCAGACAACATGCAATTCAAATGGGGCAGACGATGGCACCGCTGGAAGTACCGTTTGCTACGGATCTGAAGCGGACAATACGCTCTGCGAGCCACGACATTGGTGCTTTTTTGGCTGCAATGTCTCTTGCATCACTGAGCTAGTGAAAACAAATACGAGTATTTACTCAATGTCCTGTTGATCCGCCTGATGTGCAGCCTCAATCTGGTCAAAATAGACTTGCGTCTGCTCCGGAGGGATCGGGAGCCGTCGGGCAAGAAAAAAGCAAATCAGAGACCAGACTGCAGTGCCTGCCATTCCTTGCAAGTCGGTGATCTTTTGAATGCCTCCATGCCCACCGAGCCAGGTGATCAATACCAATCCTATTAAAAAAGGGGGGATCCAAAGCGCGGAGGCGAGGTCCGTCTTCTGGCGAAGCAATAACTGTGAAGCGATGAACACCACACCACAAATACAAAACACGAGGCCCAACTTCCACACGACCGCCCACCCTGTAATGTAGATCAGCAGTCCGCAGATCATGAACGCCAGGGGGCAAAAGAATTCGGCCCAGGGTAGTCGGAAGGGCCGCTTCTGCTGGGGTAACTGTCGACGAAGTGCCAACAGACTTAGTGGCCCGAGTGCGTATGCGATGACGACGACAGCCGTGAGAAAGGCGACCAGCTCCTGCCAGCCAGGAAAGGGAAGAAAGAGAAAGAGTCCGATGGGAAACGACAGGACGATCAAGAGGCCCGGCGAGTGGTAACGACCGACGCGACTGAGTCGACCGGGCAGGTAGCGGTCGTGGCTCATGCCGCGGGCGATTCGCAGACTCGAACCGAGATTGATCAATCCCGCACCCAACGGCGAGACGATCGCCCCGGCAAAAACAAAATAAAACATCCATACGACACCGAGTGTCTTGGCCAATCCGGCAATCGGGCCGACTTGGTCGGTAAAACCAAGCTCTCTCCAGTTGCCCGGCTCGGGAAAATTATCTGGCCTCAAGCCTCCCAGAAAGGCTATCTGCAGAGCGATGTAACAGAGCATGCAAAAGAGGATCGATGCAATGACTGCAATCGGAACATCCCGATGTGGATTCTTCGACTCGCCAGCTGCGATTGCCGCATGCTGGAATCCAGTGAATGCATAAATCACACCTCCATACGCCAGAGCGCGGAAGATTCCTCCCGCGCCGTACGGAGCAAAACCTCCTTCGTTGATATCATCAAACATTTCCCAGCGGAAGGCGAATACAATTAATGAGACCGTAACGACAACCACCAGCGCAATTTTTATCCAGGTGAGGCTGTTGTTGATATGGGCAAAAAGTTTGACTCCCCGCCAGTTGATCAATGAAAAAAGAATCCAAAGTACGGCGGCACAAAAAAATCCGTACAGGGTCAGGGGATGGGAAATGGTCTGTCCGTCTTTTCCGAGTTGCTCCTTGGTCAGCCAGGGAAAGTAGATGGAGCCGTACTGCATCACCGCCTGCACTTCGGCGGCCACAATAACCGTAAAGGTCAGCCAGGAACTTAAGGATGCAAAAAAGCCAGCCGTGCGGCCATACGAGAGGAGCGAATAGCGGGTAATTCCGCCATTGATCGGCAACATTGCTCCAAGTTCTGCAAAGGTGACTGCTATGACCATGATTGCCAGGCCACCGATCACCCAGGCAACCAGCGCTGCTGGTCCGGCCAGTTGCACCGCATAGAGTGGTCCGAAAAGCCAGCCGGAGCCGAGAATACCACCGACCGAAACAAACAGAAGTCCAATGAGGCCGATTTGGCGGTGATGATGGGGCATGACCGTGCAGTTCACTGTGACAAAATTGTGACAACATGTTGTCACAAAATTCTATAAGCTCGGTATTCTAATCGAAATTAGGCGCTAAGCTCGGTATTCTAATCGAAATTAGGCGCTTTTAGCAGCATTACCCGCCGAGTCTCTTTGTCACGGTCATTATTGCCGGGGTGGACTCTTTTTCTGATTTGTTGCCACGCCGATTCTCTCAGTCAAACTGCTGGCCCGTCGGCGATAGGGGCATACAGGTTTCACTTGCCGACGGGCTAAAACTTGCAGATAATACTGTTGCTATGCGAATTCTCTTTCCATGTTGTCTCTTGTCGGGCTTTTTGCTGTGGACTATTTCCATTGCTTGGTGCGAGCAGGATACGAGACAGACCAAACGACCCAATTCCAACGCCCGGCCGACCCGTGCCGAGCCACCGGGCAGTTGGGACCCCGCCACGGAAAAACTCTTTCAGGGAGATCCTTTTCAGGCTGTTCGTGGTTCCCGGCCCGAAAAGAACACGGCGATTCCCTCGGCGAGTGAGTCTACAGTACCCCAGCGGGGCGCAAGCGGACTCGTTCCCTGGCCCAAACTCATCTCGGAAGCAACCATTACCGACGAAATCAAAAATCTCCAGCCTGAGGTGGCCCAAAACGTTCGTCGACCAGGGACCTTTAAAGCAGGTGGTAATCGCAAAGTTGAAAAGCAATTTGCCGTTATTGCTGCGATGTTTGGCATCGTCGCCGAGTATGGCGAACCGATCCGCTGGCAAGCTGTATCGAGCGGCGCCCGCGATGCCTTTGCCCGCGCGGCTGCAAATGCAAAAGTCGGAAGCCAAAATGCATATCAGGAATCGAGGACACGTTTTGAGGATCTTGAGGAATTGATTCGCGGTGGCACGGTGGAGTTCGAAACGACAAAATCGGAGGAGAGTGGTGTATGGAGTCGACTCATTGAACGGCGGCTCTTGATGCAGCGAATTGAAAGAGCCGATAAGGAGCGGATCAAACCGTGGATTGCAAATGAGTCTGAATTTAAACAGAATCGTGAGTCGTTGTTGCACGAAGCAGAAATGATTGCCGCACTTGCCGAAATCTTTTACCAGAAAGAGTACGAATTCTATGACGACGATGACTTTGTCGCTTATTGCAAGCAGCTCCAGAAACAGGCCCAAGAACTTGCCCGCGCGATAAAAAACCAAAATCTCCCGGCGGTGCAGAAGCTCTATGGCGAGATCAGCAAAACCTGCTCCGCGTGTCACGAAGGCTATAAATAATACTCCTGCCTATTACATTCACCGTGCGGCAAAGCTGTGGGTCTCTTTTCACCCTCAATTTGCACATGTATATTGGACGGAGAGAAAGTGATGGTAGTTGTCCTTTCCTTTAGGCGAGCATTCGGCCTCTTGTTTTAAAGAGGAACGTCTGGAATTCGGATGCTAGTGGGGCAACTCCGAGGCTGTGCCGAGTTTATTCGCTGATTGGTGAAAACGACCATGGGCATTCGATTTTTTTGTCCCCAGGGGCACAAACTCAACGTCAAATCTTTTCTGGCGGGCAAGACGGGATTTTGTCCCCACTGCAATGCCAGGGTGGAGATACCGCTTACTTCCACGCGGCCGAGCAGCAAGGCGGCAGCAGAAGAACAAGTTATTCCATTGGCTCATCCTCTCGAAGAGGAAGTTGTCCTTTCAGGACCGCTGCTTGACGCCTCCGGGCCCGCCGCTGCCCCCTTCCCCGAGCAGGCGACAGGCACCATAGAGGGTCCGGACAAAGGCAAACCGACGGGTCCGGACACCTCCGAGCAGTGGTGGATCTTGTCTCAAGCCGATAACCAGCAATATGGCCCAGCTCCGACGGATCTGCTGCGACAGTGGATCCAAGAAGGCCGTGTTGTTGCCGAGACGCAGATTCGTCCCGTTGACTCACCCAATGACCCCCATCATTGGCAAAAGGCGGTGATGCGGTTTCCGGAATATTTTTCAGGGGATGGTGCTCACTAGCTGTCGCAGCACCAATCATTTTGTCATGAACATCCAGCAGTTTTTTGATCATCACGGCCTGAGTTCCAATCCTTTTGTGGAAGAAGATGCACAGACAGATTTGGTTTTTAAAGAACACTGTCTGAAAGAGATTTTTCATCCCGCCTGGGACAAGATCTATGGGAATCCCTCAGAGCCGGCGACCTCGCTGGTGTTTGGTGAAAAAGGATCGGGTAAGACTGCGATTCGGTTGCAGATTCTCGAGCACGTGAATCAATACAATCGCGAACATGCAGGGGAACGGGTCTTTGTCATTGATTATGTCGACTTCAATCCGTTTTTGGATCGTTTTCGAGAAACTCTCTCCTCGCGACGCCGCAAGCCGGATCGTGTGCTTTCTGAGTGGAAGCTATGGGATCACATCGATGCCATTCTCTCCTTAGGTATTACCGGTCTTGCCGACCGGATTTTAGGGGTATCCCACCCCACAGGAGTTGCCTCGGAGATTGAGAAAAGTGCAATCCGCAGCCTCGATCGCAATCAAGCGAGGGACCTCTTGTTGCTGGCCGCCTGCTACGACCAATCGACGGCGGAGACATTCAAGGGGCGGTGGCATCGCTTACGCCGGAAATTGAGATTCAGGACTTTTTCCACATATTGGGACATTGCGCTTTGTGTACTGGTGACGTGTTCGGTGTTTGGAATGATTTTCTGGCAAGGCTGGTGGGACACCCTGAGAACGCCCTGGCCGTATGCAATCGTTTTAGTGAGCCTCCTGCCACGAGTTGCCCGCATCTGGAAATGGTTCTGGTCCGCTCGCCAAATCGCCAAACATGTACGGACGGGCAACCACCGGGCATGGCCGTTATGCAAAGTGCTGCTCAATTTTTCCGGATCGGAACTTGGTGGTCAGCCGCTACCAAACAAGGATCGCACCGATGATCGCTTTGAGTTGTTCTGCAAACTACAGGCAATCTTACAGACGTTGGGATTTTCGGGTGTTTTGGTACTTGTGGACCGCGTTGATGAACCGCATCTGATCAACGGTCGTGCCGATTTTATGAAGGCATTTCTTTGGCCGTTGCTCGATAACAAGTTGCTAAAACACCCGGGGCTTGGTTTCAAACTTCTCTTGCCGATTGAGGTGGAGCATTACCTCGAACGCGAGGACCGTGCATTTTTTCAACGTGCGCGGCTCGACAAACAGAATATGATCCCTTCACTCGAGTGGACCGGCGAGGCCTTGTACGATGTTGCCTCTGCCCGTATTCGAGCTTGTGCAAAATCGGGCAGTGAACCGGCGTTACGCGGCTGGTTTGATAGTTCTGTGAGTGAACAGCGTCTGATTGAAGCCTTTCGCTCCTTGCGGGTTCCCCGCCACCTCTTCAAGTTTCTCTACCGTTTGTTGGTGGAGCATGGCAACGCCCACACGGATGACAATCCATCCTGGCAAATCAGCAGCGAGTTGTTTGAATCGGTTCTGGCGGTTTACCTTCGCGATCAGGATCAGGTCGATCGCGGCTTGCGTGCCGGTTAGTGTGATCGGGGCTCTTTGATCTTGAGAGCTGGCTGGCCCGCCGATATGCGGACAGTTCGTGGGGTACTAGGAAAAGAGTGCGGCAGGAGCCTATACTGGGGCCGACAGGAACGCGATACCATAAAAAAAGAGAGTTCCTGCTCGCCGGGACAGGAACTCTCAAAATAGGCTGTCCGAATTACCAAATATTTTTGGAGTCCGGAGACCCACAGCCGTAGACTTGGTATCGGAGCGAACGGTGTTCTAACTTTACCCGGCTCATGGGCTGGCTCTTTGAGATGCTGAAATGGGAACAGTGTCGAGGTCATCGGCGGTATAAGCGGTACGGTTTAACATGGCTTGTGGCGGATGATTGACGTTGGACAAACAGGCCAACGAGGAGATGTTGGACGTGATTGAAAAGAAGCTTGCCAAACTCGTGCTCGAGGACGGTACGGTCTTTACGGGCCAGGCGTTCGGTGCGGAAGGAGAAGTCGATGGTGAGGTCTGTTTTAACACCTCTATGACCGGTTATCAGGAGATCCTTACCGATCCGAGTTATCGTGGTCAGATTGTCACGATGACATATCCCCAGATCGGAAACTATGGAGTCAACCAAGAGGACCGGGAAAGTGAACGGCCCCATCTGGCCGGTTTTGTTGTTCGAGAAAATAGCCGTATTCGCAGCAATTTCCGCTCCAGCGAAGATCTCGGGGTATACCTGAAGGAGTGGGGGGTTGTGGCGATCGACCGGATCGATACCCGGGCCTTGGTGCGGCATATTCGCAGCGCTGGAGCCATGAAAGGGGTGCTCTCGACGACCGATCTGGACGAAACGAGCTTGGTCACCAAGGCCAAGGCGAGTCCAGGGCTGGTCGGTCGCGATCTGACGCGGGAAGTCATGCCGAGTGAGACGTACAGTTGGAGTGAACCGCTCAGCAGTTGGTCTCGGCTAGAATCTGATCCGCATGTGGAGGTAGAGCGTGGGGACCAGAGTTCTTTACCGCATGTTGTTGCCCTCGATTACGGTATGAAGTGGAATATTCCCCGGCATCTAGTCAGTTGTGGTTTTCGTGTGACGATTGTTCCCGGCTCGGTTTCGGCAACGGAAGTCCTCGCGCTTGGTCCGGATGGTATTTTTCTCTCCAACGGACCTGGTGACCCGGAACCGCTGGGTGGAGCAATCGAGACAATTCGCGATATATTAGGCAAAAAACCAATTTTTGGAATCTGTCTCGGACATCAGCTCTTGTCGCTTGCCTGTGGGGCGAAGACATTCAAGATGAAATTCGGACATCGCGGAGCAAACCAGCCGGTGCAGAATTTAGCGAGCGGGAGCGTGGAAATCACCTCCCAAAACCACGGTTTTGCAGTTTTGGAGGATTGTCTGCCGGAGATTCTTGAGGTTACGCACCGCAACTTGAATGACGGAACCATCGAAGGCATCCGACATCGGCAGTTGCCCGCCTTCAGCGTGCAGTACCATCCTGAGGCTTCGGCCGGCCCTCACGACAGCCAATATTTGTTCGATGTTTTCAGCGAGATGGTGGGCAAGTCCCTCATCCAGGTCTGAACAGCAGGGCATCCTTCAGCAACCTGCCACCGCTTGGGCAATGTCGCTTGGGCAATGTCGCTTGGGCAATGTCGTTCGCCCCTTCCATCTTGCCGCTTCTCGGATGTGGCAATCTTGATCGGTTGTGGGTGTCTCTCTTTGCCTGCAAAAACGGGTCAAAAAGTGATCGCCGGAGAGCCCGGGAAAAATCGCATCAAAGACACTCATATGTCAAACTGTGGATTTATGGTGGACCTTGCGGGTGGGGTCAACAGGGGGTTTTTGTTGGAGTACAATATTCGCAGTAGCCACGGGGACCGCGTATCGTACACCCCCGAGTATTTAGGAAACGCATGGTGGCGTTTCCGCACCTAATTTTGAGGAGAGTTTATCTGTCATGAACACGAAATGGATCCTGTTACCAATGACGCTGTTTGTTTTGGGGCTCGTTGTAGCTCCCGTCGCATTCTCAGCCGAGGGGCAAGCAGAGCGTGAGGTCAGTCTACTTGCGGTTGCTGATGAGGGCGCTGCCGATACGGACTGCGAGAAGGATGTTGCTGATGAGTGCTGCGAGAAGCCTTGTATCACCTATCGCCAACGGGGCCGTTGTCGCAAAGTATGTTGCGGTTGCGATCCACCTACCAAGACCACACTCAAAGTGGATGACCCCTGCTGCTGCAAAACCTGCTACGACATTCCCATCTGCCTGCCTGCCTGTTGCAAAGGCGACCCGTGTGTCAAAGGCCGTTGCGGCATCTGCTGTAAGGGAGTTGTTGTTTATGAGTGGTGTTGTGGTTACAAGGTAAAGGTCGTCATCAAGAAGTGTGGCGATATTGTGGTCACCAGCTACCGCTGCTGAGTCGCACAATGCGATTTCTAAAATTTTCGGGCGTGAGAGACCAAACGGTTTCTCACGCCTTTTTTCTTTGCCGCTCACTATCAAAATTCAAAGGAGAGATCACAATACAGCTGAAAACGAGACGGCAATGGGGTAGCCAGAGCAGTGATGCATCGAAAAAAAAATAACAAAAAGCTGACAGCAACCGGCAGGAAAAGCCCCACCCCGTCGGGATTCAGGCCGATCGTTCTCGCCTGGGTCATGTGTACCCTCACAGCGCTACTGGGCGAATTGGCCATGCTCGCCCTCATTCTACTCCGGGCGATTGTCGAACCCTCCGAACGCCTAGGGGCATTGGCGGTGATTCTGGTGCTGACGGCCGCATTTTCCGGAATGCTCGGTTTGACCATGCTGCCCTTTGTTCTGCGGAGCGGCCGGGAGAGAATTCCCCGGCAGGCAGTCATTGTATCTGTGGCGATCAGTCTCTTGCCGCTGCTGGCTCTCGTCGGTCTGTTTCTAGGTGCCAGCGGCAATTAAATTCTGGTAAAGCCCCAATGAATTGCCGGTAAAGACCACCGGTAAAGACCACAGAGCAACCGCATACTGAGGCGGGGATCATTTTTCGCCCGAGATAGTTTCGGCAATGTTTCGCGAATGATCCCGCACGCGTGCGTACGCATTGAGTGCGGCCAGATAGGCCACGCTCACTTGCGGTCGAATATTCCCACTAGAGAGGTCGTCCAGGTGCTTGCGCCGGAGCGCCTTGAGCAAATTGCGTATCCTCAGATCAATCGTTTCCAGTTTGGCCATCACATCGATATTACGGTGTTTGAGAGAATCGTTGACCATTTCAAGATGTTGCTCCAGGATTTCGTGCAACTCGAGCAGATCTTTTCTTTGTTCTGGAGTAAACCGAAGTTCGACATCACGTAGTTTACGGTCGAACTTATCGAGGTTAGCCAGATAGTCACTGACAGATTCATACTCATCCGCCATCCGCAGTTGGCGCCGGGCTTCTTCGGCTGCCGCGTGCGGTACGTTGCCGGACAAAAGTGATGTAATAAAAACCGAAAGTTCATCATGGACCGAATCGAGCACGCGCTCTCGATGATGAAGCCTCTCGGCTAGGGAACGGTCTCGATCATCTTGAGCGTAAAGTGTTTTGAGCCAGTCCATCATCTTGACGCAGCCATCCCCCATCTTCTCGATTTCCTTTTGCGATTGCTCAATCGCCAGCAAAGGAGTTTCCAGGATCCGGATATCGAGATCTGTCAGGTGCGGTTTCTCTTTATATGCCTTTGCCGGTACGAATTTCTCCAGCAGTTTCACGAATAGTGGCAAGAAGGGAAGAAACAGGAGCGTATTGGTGATGTTGAATATCGAGTGCGTTGCAGCGATTGTCGCGGTGGTGTTGTAGGTCTCTTTGCCGTCCACCATGATGACTTTGGTGACATCATCGTCAATGACCCATTGCACGAGATCGATGTACCAATGAAAGATTGCCGTGATCCAGAAAACACCGACGAGATTGAAGATGATGTGGAAATAAGCTGCCCGGCGAGCATTGGTGGTCGCTCCGAGCGAGGCGAGACAGGCCGTGACGGTTGTGCCGATGTTTTCACCGAGGACAAGGGCAGCCGCAGTGGGATAGCTGATGACTCCCTGCGAAGCGAGTGAAATGGTGATGCCGAGGGTTGCCGAAGACGATTGGACCATGATCGTGAGCAAACAGCCGATGAGGGCACAGCCCAATACCCCAAAGTAATCATTGGCCTGGAAACTCTGGAACCAACTCTCAAAGCTCGGATGCTCTTTGATCAGGCTGCAGGCATCTTTCATGAGTTCGAGACCAAAGAAGATCATCCCAATTCCCATGATCACCATGGCCCAGAACCGTAAACGATCCCCTTTGGAAAAAAGATATGTAATGGCTGCGGCCCCCAAAATCGGCAGTCCATACTTGCCGATCTTCAGCACCAGAATCCATCCGGTAACGGTGGTGCCGATGTTGGCTCCCATAATGACGCCGAGGGCTTGGGAAAGCTGCATGACCCCACTGTTGACGAAGCCGACGACCATCACCGTCGTGATTGAACTCGATTGAACCACACAGGTGATGACCACTCCGACACCGGTTGCCAGAAACCGGTTGTTGGTCGCCAGGCTAATGAGCCCGCGCAGGCGTGAACCGGCAACGGCCTGCATGCCGTCGGACATCGACTTCATGCCGAGCAAAAAGATGCCCAGGCCACCGATAAGCGTAAAGATCAGCTTAGTGAGGACCGCCAGTTCCACGTGGAATTATTCCCGGGGATGTGGATTCTATATTCGCAATTCGCGGCTGAAAAATGAATCAGGAGTGTGATTCTAACGGCCACAAGTTTGTTTGCAACGCCGTCAAACCAAAGGAAAATGGCCATACGCGGTGAGGATCGATTTTTGCCCTTCCAAACGCAGAAAAATTTCTCTCGCGCTCAAAATCAGAGCGACCAAACGCAGGCTTATTTTTCCGCCAGCAATTCTCGGATGCGGGGTTCGAGGCTATCGAGCGGCTCGCCCTCTTTCCCGTCTTCAAAAAGAGGGCTGAAGCGAAAGCGCAATTTTCCCTGACGGTCGTAGAGTGTGAAGTAGGGGATGGCATCGGGGATCCCAAAGGCCTCGACGACGTCCTCGACATCGGGATAGTTGCTGATAAGGTTGTCGAATGTGGCGCCATTCTGGGAGAGAAACTCGCGGGCCCTTTGTTTGTCGGAGAGTTGGTCAAGGCTCATAGAGACAACCGCAAATCCCTGGCTATGTAATTGCCGGTAGAGGCTCACCGTATGGGGAAACAGGGTCCGGCAGGGAGGACACGTCGTGGCCCAGAAGTCGACCAGAACCACCTCACCGGCATGTTCGGCGATCACACGATCAAAGCCGGCTCGATCGACGGGCTCAATGGTGATTTGGGATGTATTTCGACCTGCAAGGTTGTCGTTTGAGTTAGCGGGTCCCTGGCGATAGGCATCACAACCAAGGGCCAGCATCCCTATCAGGAGACTTGCTGGAAGCGATAGCACATTAGGTCGCATGATGGTTGTCCTCAAAAAATAGGCGGGTGGGGAAGAGGGTTTTTTGTGTTCTGCCATACCAATTTCTTCTGTACCGATTTAGTTGTCTACCGCCTGCTGCTCATAGGCTGTGCGATAGTAGTCAATGCTTTTAGCAATACCCTCTTCAAAGGCGACTTGTGGTTCGTAGCCCAATTGTCGGCGTGCGGCAGAGATATCAGCAAGGCTCTCGAGAATATCGCCGGGTCGCGGGTCGGTAAACTCTGGCTTTACATCGGTGTCGAGATATTTATTGAGTACCGCAAGCATCTCCAACAGCGTCACGCTACGACCGGCAGCGACATTGAAGCTTTGGCCGGCCACGCCCTCGGCATCGGCGGCAAGAAGATTGCCATGCACCACGTTCTCAATAAACGTGAAATCGCGAGATTGCAATCCATTGCCAAAAATCACCGGTTGGCGATTTTCAAGGATGGCGGTGATGAACAGCGGAATCACTGCAGAGTAAGGACTATCCGGATCTTGTCTCGGGCCAAAGACATTGAAGTATCGCAAGGCAACGGTTTCAAATCCGTAGGTAGCCGTGAATGCGTGACAATAGTATTCTCCGGCAAGCTTGGCGGCACCATAGGGGGAAATGGGATCGGGTACATCGGCTTCGCTTTTTAAACTGTTCGATTTGTCTCCATAGAGACTGCTCGACGCGGCATAGACCAATCGCCGCACCCCGGCCCGACGGGCAGTATCGAGCAGAGTGACGGTTCCAGTCACGCAGGCCGCATTCGTGTCCAGCGGCGCTTCGACGCTGCGTGGGACCGATGCCAGGGCCGCTTGGTGGAACACGCAATCGACCCCTTCGACCGCTTGGGCCACAGCATCTGCATCAAGTACATCGGCTTCGATGAACTCTACAGAATCGGCGATGTGCGCCAGATTGCTCCGATGGCCGGTACTGAGATTATCCAAAACCCGGACTCGGTCGCCTCGCTCGACTAGGGCCGTTGCAATGTGGGAGCCGATAAATCCAGCACCTCCGGTGACAAGAAAAGTACGCATTCGCAGGATTTCCTTCAGGTCGGTTTGTCTCGAGAAACAATATTTTGAGGGGATTGGGACCAATCACCGTAAAGGACGCAGCCTCTACAAGTTTACGTGGGGGATGGGTGTTTGTCATCCCAGGCCAGAAAGGGTCTGTGGCGATGCAACATTTACCGCAGTGAAGAGGTGCTCCAGAAGAGGTTTCGGAGCAAAAGGAGTTGGTCACCGCTCCACTCTCTCCGCTCAAGCGGTATTCGTGGCGGGTAATGTCGTGATGCAGCCGATGGGTGTTCCGCCCCAGGCCATAATTTGACGGTGGGTGCTTTTGGCCCAGCTTACAGATGTCAGAGCAAGCCGCAGGAGAAACAACGCTCCTCCCGAAAAAAGTGTAAGCTGATGGAGGGTTTCTCGATTCACGTTGCCACCATCGATAACAATCAAACCAAAATGTACATTCATCAGTTCCAATTGGCTTTGAAAATCTGATTTCAAGATGGATGGTTTTCCTAGCGAGAGTGGCATCAGACAGAGGCCAGGATGGTTCGTTTGTGTGATCGAGCTTTGCCAGTCGTTGTTGGATTTTGTAGGCCGTTTTGTTGCTGTCCGTCCAAAACCATGGAAATATTTTTTGAGTCGTCCGTCGCCCGCGTCGATCGCAAGGACCGGATCCTCACTGATTTCAGCCAGAGCGACCAGCAATTGTCCTAGAATGTCGACCGTATCGGAATATCCATCCTCAGAGAGCAACAGTAGCGGGCCTGCCGTTTTGGGAAGGTGCGCAAGTAAGTTGTGGCACGTGCGGTGATACTCATTTTCCGGTGCAGGTGCAGATAGAAACTGCGGCGATTCACCGAATCGATGGAGAGGCGCATCAACAGTAGGTGCTGCGGAACGATCGAGAGGCAGTTGGCGTGCAGCTTTGGTGACCGCCTGCTCGCCACAAAATTCCGGTTTTTCGGAGAGGCCGGGCGACTGGGCCTCTACAGGCAAAGCTTCCGTTGGCTCCTTTGCCCTGCCGGCACCGGTCGCGGCAAACGCCGCTGCCTCGGTTTCCACCTGTTTGAGCACGTCATTGAGTTGCATCATTGCGGATATCCACTCTCCGCCAGAAACTGCGAAGAATTTGGAGTGTTGCAGTCGTAGAGTCTGGCCAACAAATCCCGATAGTCACGTTGTCGCACCGGAATCATGGGATGCTCTCGGATCTCGGGCCATGGCTTTTTCTCTGCCGGAGACTGCAGAGAAAGCGCATCTGCCAATATGTGTTTCTCGACCGTCTCTTCAGGCAATGACCCGGAGACATCGGTCGCCTCAAGCGGCTCGCTCGGCTGCATCCGACCGGTTGCCGTTGCCTCGAACGATTCGTTGGGAAAGTTTGCAATGCCTTCCGGGGCGCGCTCGCCAATGTCCAATCTACCCTCGGGGGCGATTTGTATGATATTGTTCGCCTCCACCCCTACGAATTGGTCAATCGTGATCTTTTCGCAGCAAGGCACTTCGCTGTGCGCGGGCGCTTCGGTTGCGTCTGCCGGTAGTTCGGTCTGTTCGAAAACAGCATGCTCGGCAGCCTCTATGGGTGCGGCAGTCTTTGCGCCCATAGTACGATCCACAGGTGATTCGGTTTCGGTATCCAATTCTGTGCTTGGAGAAACGTCTAGAGGAGTGTCGGTGATTTCAATCGCCGCGCTTTTGCCGATAGCGCCATCAATTTGCACGGGGTCTGTTTCCATTTCTGCAACGGCGACCGAATCTCCATCAAGGCTGCCAAACTCGATAACGGCTGTGTGGGTCTCTGGGTTTTGATCCTCGCTGGAAGCGACCGTGCCACTGCCGGTCGGCAGAGGAAGCTGCTGCAAATCTGCCCAGGCAGCATCGATTTCGCTTTCTGTTAGCTGCCTGCAAGACGTGCTGGCCGCTAAAACTAACGCCTGATCGCAAAGTTGGTTGATCAATCGTGGACAGCCAGTCGCATGCCGGTGGATTGCCCGCAGCGCGGTGTCATTCCATAGTTGGTCGGGGTCTGCGCCAGCACCGGCCGTTTGTGCCCGTACATATTCGCTCGATTCCTTTGCGGTGAACGGTTCGAGATAACAGCGGGCGGAAATCCGTTGATTGAAAGAAGCCATTCTCGGTTGTGCAAAGCGCTCTTCGAGTACCGGCCCGCCCGCCATGATCAAACGGATCCGGGGATTTCCATTCCGCACCATATTGGTAAGCAGTCGCAATTCTTCAAATAAACGAGGCGGCATCGTATGGGCTTCGTCGGCGATTAGCAAGATGCCGTTTGGATGGGCCCCTTCCGGATGCAGGTGGTCAATCAGCGAGAGTCGCAATTCGCCTTCTTGAAGGCGGCGATGGGGGGCTCCTAATTGATACAGCAGGGCTTGAAGAAGTTCTTTGCAGGTGGTCAATCGCAGGTTGGCCAAAAGCAGCGGAGTTAACTGGCCAGAAAAATGTTCCGCCAGCACCTCACAAAGAAGGGTCTTCCCCATACCGGTTGCCCCGATGAGGAGTCCACATCCCTCGGCCCGTTCGATACAGCGGGTTAGTTTGCTCCTGGCACTTTCAATGGCTGCAGCAGGAAAATAAAGACTCGTTTGTGGCGCAGCAAGAAAAGGACGTGAGGAAAATCCAAAAAAAGACTCGTACATCATTTAGCTCCATGGAAGTTTTACGAGGTGTCGCACAGCGTCAGCTAACGCGGAGACAGGTTGGCTGAGAAAATGGTTGGCAAAACTTTTGTCGAGCACAGATGCCAAAAGGACGGCAAGGAGCATCCCGCACAGAATCCATTCGCTCATCGATAACAAGACGTCAAACAATTGTGATCGGGCCGCTGGCGGACTTTGCCGACGTGGATTTGATTCCCCAATGGTTCCTAGCAGCGGTACTTTCCAGAAGGTTTTGGCCATCTGGTTGGTCTCGACCGTGGCAGTTCGGCCGTTACTGTATACGGCGCAAATCGCGGCTATCACACCGGCAAGACTGGCCGAAAGAAACGTGACTAAAGGGGTGGTGCGGTATGTTCGCTCGGTGCTCGAGGCGGGAACGATGTGCCAGGCGGTTTCCCCAATCGCGATCTCTTGGGCAAAGGCACGATTTTCAAATCGCTTACAAGTCAGCCAGTTGCCAAGATGGTTGACAAAAGCGATGGAGGTGTCGGGATTGTTGCTGGTGAACGAAAGAGAAAAATTGACAAAGAGGGGTGTGGAATCGGGCTGTATTCGAAGAGCAACTTGGTCCCTTAACCGCGCTACATCGAGACTCTTTGCGCCAGGGATGCCATCCCGACACAAATCGGCGGCGGTCTGCTCGAGGGGAAGCGCGCGACAGATTGTCTGCTGTAGGCGCAATCCGTCAGACCAGGGGTTTTGTCGGTTGCTGCAGACCGCCGTCAATTGTGCTACGGCGACAAACCGATCTGAATGCAGTCTGCCAAAAGCCAATACCAGCAGAAACGCTGCCAAACCGAGTGTGATGGCAATGTATCTGCCGCTCCGCTGCGGACTATGTTTGTCCGACAGATGCCGTTTTGTTTTCGATCTGCTAGCAGTCATAGAGTGTTTGTACTGGAAGGTCTGACGAGATCACTAAAAATAGAAAGACTTATCCTCCATCGTTCGACATCGACCTGACTAGAACGCAACTTGAGAGCGAACAGACGGTCTTGAAAGCTAGCACTGCATGCCTGGAAAGGGAGTTAATGTGCGTTAGCTGCGCACTTGGAATTGGGTCTTTTCAGCCCTATAATCCGACCTGAAATGAGTACGTGGAACTCGGTCCATCAGGTGAGGTGCAACGCGAATGTTTCAAGTCAAAATTTGTGGTATCCGCGATGTATCGGATGCTCAGAGTGTGGCTGCGGCGGGTGCCGATGCGATCGGCCTCAATTTCTATCCCGAGAGTTGCCGCTACATATCGATGGAAACGGCAGAAGAGATTGTCGCGAGCTTGCCGAACGGTTTGGCCCGTGTGGGGCTCTTTGTCAACGCCACGGATGACGAAATCTGCCAGCGCTTTGATCAGTTGGGACTCGATTTTATCCAGTTGCACGGCGATGAGCCGCCGGAATTTCTTTTGAGTTTGGGGGGGCGGCCGGTGATCCGTGCCTTCCGGCTCGGGCCGAGTGGTCTGAGGCCAATGGTTGACTATCTCGATGCCTGTCGATTGCCGGAGGTTAATTTGCAGGCACTTCTGATCGATGCGTACCATGAATCGGCCTATGGAGGGAGTGGCATGGTGGCGGATTGGGATCGCTTGCAGTCGGAGCGCGAACTTCTTGAGGGGCTGCCGTTCATCCTTGCCGGGGGACTGACCGCAGAGAATGTTGCCGAGGCGGTAGGCACTGTTCGTCCCGCTGCGGTCGACACCGCTAGCGGTGTCGAAAAAAGCCCCGGCAAGAAAGATCCGGAGATGGTGCGAAAGTTTGTTACGGCGGCCCGCCGCGCATTGAGATCTGTCACTGAAGGACCCTAGCGATTACCACCGCTAGTCCGTTGTGAGCAAGATGCCATAGGGAGGGACAAAACAGGCTTGAATTACGGAAGGACTAACCCTTATCATGAGTGGTGTCTTGCCAGTCGCCAATCTCCTCTTGGGGATTTTGCCTGCTGAGGATGTTGCCACGGCTGGCAGTCGGCAATTTGCCTGGGATTAGTGTACATATGTATAGAATTGGAGTTTGTTGTGTCGCAAGTTGAAACGAACGCGTTGTCGCACAAGGTTGTCGACTGTTCGCCGGAGGAATTTCAGAATTTGGCGGATTGGGGCCGTAAAGAGATCACTCTTGCCGAAAATGAAATGCCCGGTTTGATGGCGCTGCGAAAAAAATATGGTGCGACAAAACCGCTAGAGGGCGCGCGGATTGCCGGTTGCCTCCATATGACCATCCAGACGGCGGTTCTCATTGAGACCCTGCTCGAGTTAGGGGCTGAGGTCACCTGGAGCAGTTGCAATATTTTTTCGACACAAGATCATGCTGCGGTGGCAATCGCTGCGGCCGGTATCCCGGTCTTTGCCTGGAAGGGGATGAGCGAGGAAGAGTTTGATTGGTGTATTGAACAGACTCTTGTGTTTCCGTCCGGCAAACCGCTGAACATGATACTCGACGATGGTGGCGATTTGACGGCGATGGTCCACCAGCGTTTCCCCCAATATCTTGCCGAGATCAAAGGGCTGTCTGAGGAGACAACGACCGGCATCAAAGCGCTCTATAAGATGCATCAGGCGGGCGCGCTGAAGGTCCCGGCGATCAACGTCAATGACTCGGTCACCAAGAGCAAATTCGACAACCTCTATGGTTGTCGCGAATCGCTCGCCGACGGCATCAAACGGGCTACGGATATAATGATCGCCGGCAAAGTTGTGGTCGTGGCGGGTTATGGTGATGTCGGCAAGGGTTGTGCCCATTCCATGCAGCGGTACGGTGCCCGTGTGATCGTGACTGAAATCGATCCGATCAATGCACTGCAGGCGGCGATGGAAGGTTTTGAAGTGATCACCATGGATGAGGCAGCTTCGCAGGGAAATATTTTTGTGACAACCACCGGCAACCGCGATATTATCACCGGAGCCCATATGCAGGTGATGAAAAATGATGCCATCGTCTGCAATATTGGCCACTTCGATCTCGAAATCGATATGGCCTGGCTCAACGGCCAGGAGGATGTCGAATTGGTGGAGATCAAGCCTCAGGTCGATCGTTACACGTTCCCCGATGGCCACTCCATTCTGGTGCTCGCGCAAGGGCGTCTGGTGAACCTTGGTTGTGCAACCGGCCACCCCTCTTTTGTGATGTCAAATTCGTTCACCAACCAGGTTCTTGCTCAAATTGCGCTTTGGACAGAATCGGAGAAGTACGATATTGGCATCCATGTGCTCTCCAAAAAACTTGACGAGGAGGTGGCCCGTCTGCATCTGGAGCAATTGGGGGTCAAGCTCACCAAGCTGACACCCGAGCAGGCGGAGTACATCAACGTACCGGTCGAAGGCCCGTTCAAGCCCGAATATTATCGCTACTAAGGATGATTTCGGCGCCATACAAGCGATCTGGCCCAACGGGTCAGCGCTGCGGGCCGGTATCGATTTGCCAGCCGGGGGTTTGACAACAAAACGGGGCTTCGGGATAACAACTCGCAGCCTGGTTTTTTGGTGACGCGCGGTGCCCGGAAGCGCACCAGGCCTAGTCGGTTCTCTGTTTCTTTGCCCTCAACCATGAAACGGTCATGCCTAAAATTGAAGCCTTTGCCGGACTCCGCTACGACCTCGGCCACGTCGGCGCGTTGAGCAATGTCGTGGCTCCCCCTTACGACGTGATCGATCCTGCGATGCAGGATAGGCTTTACAAAAAACACCCGGCCAATGTTGTCCGGCTGATTCTCAACCGGACCGAACCGGGTGATGATGAACATGAAAATAACTACGCCCGCGCAGCACGCTTTCTTCGCAATTGGCAGCAGGAAGGGGTCCTTTTTCAGGAGCCCGATCCGGCGGTCTATGTCTACCATCAAATTTTTGAGCAGGAGGGTCATTCCTTGATCCGCCGAGGTTTCATGGCCCGCTGCGGACTCGAACGGTTTGGTGAGGGGAATATCTATCCGCACGAAGAGACGATGCCCGGTCCGAAAGCGGATCGCCTGAAACTGACCCGCGCCTGTGGGGCCAATCTGAGCCAGATCTTTGGCCTCTACCCGGACCCGGAATCCGAAGTCCAGGAGATTTTGGAGGAGGCTGTCCGAGGCGAAAGTCCCCTTGAGGCGACCGATGAATTAGGAGTCATTCACAGGATCTGGCCGATTACCGATGTGGCCGTTCTGAGCCGGTTGACCGCGGCCACCGGTCCCAAGCCGATGTTTATTGCCGATGGCCACCACCGGTATGAAACGGCCTGTAATTATCGGGATGAACTGGCTGCAGCGGGGAAATTGGGGCCGACAGATCCCGCCAATGGTGTTTTGATGATGTGCGTCGGGATGAATGATCCGGGTCTGATCGTCCAGCCGACGCATCGCCTGTTCCGGGGCCTGCCCGAGTTGAGCGCCGAGGAACTGGCCGAGACGCTGGGCGACCATTTTTCGACGCATGTTGTTGGTGAGGGGACCGGGTTGGCAGAGAGGGTCTGGGAGGAGATAGAGACGGAAAATAGCCAGGGAACGATCGGATTATTTACAACCAAAGACCAGCGATGGACGCATGCGCGGATTACAGACACCGGCTCCGAGCGGATGGCTCAGCTGGCGCCGGATCACAGTCCCGACTGGCGGGAGTTGGGGGTGAGTATCCTACATCGGCTCATCGTTGACGACCTTCTCCACGCCGCCGGACACCCCAAGCCGGGCTACGTCCATACGGTTTCCGAGCTGGTTCAGGGGCTCAACGAAAATAGTGAGCCGGGGGGTGCGGGCGAAATCAGTGAGCCGTACCGCTTGGCGGCCCTGGTGATGCCCGCGACGATCGAGCATATCCGGAAGATCAGCGAACATGGTGAGCGGATGCCTGCCAAGAGTACCTACTTCTATCCCAAGCTGCTTGCCGGGCTCGTGATTCACGCCCATCATTAGCGCCCCGCAACGAGCACCTCTCGGGCGAGCGGGCGAGCGGGCGATCTGTCATGTCTGTTTTCCCTACGACACTTCCGGAGCGAGTAGACCGCATTTGGCAAGATGGGTGTTTCACGTGAAACGGGATACATGCGATAGAGGGGAACTTGGTGGCTGCTTTGGTAATATTCTGCGTGCTGTTTCTGCTTCCCGGAGCGAGAGGGCAGCGTCCTGTGCCCGGAAGAATGTTGTAGTTGCAGCGGTGCTGGCCGAAGGCTTTTTCTCTTTTTATCCGCCGCCCCCCTGTTCTGCTGCGGGTCTGGCCTCGACTCCCGCTCGCCAACTTTGCTAGACTCCGCGGCCGCGCTTGGGGTCCTGCAGGTTTTTGGGGGCCGATGCGTCGAAGCAACCGACGAAATTTTGGAGCCAGGCGGCTGCAACAGGTGGCTAGGATGCCGCCCGGTGGAAAACGTACAAGGAGCTAGGGCGGAATGACAAAACCAGAAAAGAAGCCGACCGAACGAAGGCTTGGTCGCGGTCTAGAAGCCTTGCTCGGCCAGCCCGGTGTTCCCGCCGAGGCGTCCGGGAAGGTTCCGCAGCCGCAGTCGATTCCTGCCGAGCCGCTCGCGGACGGGCATCTCATTAGTCTCAACGTCTACGAAGTCGATACCAATCCCTACCAGCCCCGGACCGAGTTCGACGAGGACGAGATTGCCTCGCTCGCCGAAAGCTTGGGCGATCATGGCCTTTTGCAGCCGATTGTCGTCCGGCGTGATGGGAATCGCTACCAGCTTATTTCTGGAGAACGCCGCTGGCGGGCAGCAATCCGAGCGGGTTGGTCGGAGGTGCCGGCGACGGTCCGAGAGGCGGACGACCAGCAAGTCGCAGAAATGACCATCGTCGAGAACCTGCAACGCAAGGATCTCGGCCCCCTCGAGAAAGCGGCCTCTTTCCGCCAGTATCTCGATCGTTTTAATGCCTCGCAGGAGGAATTGGCGCAGCGGCTCTCGATCGACCGGTCTACCGTCGCTAATCTAATTCGCCTGCTGGAATTGCCGGTATCGGTACAGCAGTTGATTCGGGCCGGCTCGTTGTCCGCCGGGCACGGTCGGGCCTTGTTGCCGCTCGGTGAGGAGCGTGAGCAGATTGCCATAGCCACGCGGGTCCATAAAGAGCAGTTGAGTGTGCGGGCTACCGAACGCTTGATTGCGGAGTTGATTCGTGATGCAGATGAACCGCTCCAACTCGCCGATGGCAAAAAGCGCCCCAAACCCTCCGGTTCTAAGAGCCAGCACATAACCTCCCTCGAACAACAACTCCGCGTCGCGCTCGGGACCGGAGTCGATATCCGGCAGGTATCTAAAGGCCGTGGCACGATTACCATTCACTTTACCAGTCCCGAAGAGTTCGACCGCCTGCATACTGACTTGTGCGGTCGCGACGGACGCTCCGCGAAGGCCGGCTGAGCAGAACCGCCATATAGTGTACATAGGAACACTATAGGTCCCACGCCGATCATTGAATTTTGCGGTTTGGGGCGATAGGATTGGGCCTCCACAATCGAGGTTATTCACTTGTTCGGGGCGTGGCGCAGTCTGGCTAGCGCACCTGCTTTGGGAGCAGGGGGTCGTAGGTTCGAATCCTATCGCCCCGACTCACAGAACCGCTCAATCGCCCCTCGGGCAGCGAGCGGTTTTTTGTTGCGCGGTTGTCTGCCGTGACGCGTACTATTTGTTGCCGGCCGTGAGTCCCGCTTCGATCTCGGCGAGCGACACGCCAAGCGTCTGTCGCGCGATCGCGTCGAGCCCTTCCCGGTCCCCTTCAAAGTGAAAGGTTGTCTGGATGTGTGTGCCAGACGCACCGCTCTCAAGCGGCAGGGCGGGGCTCGAAGTTTCTAGCTCGTAAAAGGGCCCGAGCGGCGCAGCTCCCACCTCGGCGGGCCCATCGTTGTAGGCGTTGATCACATCGCCCGCGTAGGGCTGCTCCTGCAGTTCCCACTTCGAGTTCACGTAGTCGGTCACTTCTGCGGCGGGCTGGTTGTACTGCACCACCGTCAGCACCCCGCGGGCCGCATCGTAGCTGCCGCAGAGCGGGGTCGATCGCCGGGGACTCAGGCCGATTTTGCTGCGGTACTGCCCGTCTGCCGCGAAAAACAGCACCCCATCGGAAGCGCAAAGCCGATCAGCGGGAACCTTGCCAAAGTAGTCGTCGTTGACCACCGGACCGAGCGCCGCGGTGTCGCCCGCTTTGAAGGGAATCACCACTGTCGTCTTGGGGCCATGCTTGTACATCCCGAGCATCCAGATCGAGAGCAAGCCCGATGGCTTGGACCAGTCGGTCGAGCCGATGTTCGTGAGCCAGTTCACCGTGCGGTAGGCCACGGCCGTGAGCGGCGTGTTGTCCAGTTTGAGCGCCCCTCGAATCGCATCCTCCGAAAGTAATTCCACCTCGCGCTCGATGCGAAACTCAAAGCGGGTCCCCGAATAATTCGTTAGCGCCGCTTCACGGCGGAACGAGGCACTTTGGCTGCTCTTTTCCACCACCGCAAACGGCTCGGTGTCGATCACCGGGGGGGTCCGCCACTCGGAAAAATCGAACGTTGCCCCACGGTCAAAAAAGATGCTGAATTGTCCCCCCTCGGGGCCGAGCCAGAACCGTTCTTCGCCCCCAAAGACGTGGATCTGCGGCTGCTCTTTGCCGCTCTCGATCAGCCCATAGTTGATCCACCCGTAGCTGGTGCCTCCATTGCCGGTGGCACTGGAGGTCATCACCCGGCCCTGGTAGGCCGGCACGATGGCAACGCGCGGTCCGTCTGGCGAGTTTTCCAGGACGATCGTCTCCACGTGCGCGGCGAGGAATTTGGCATCCTCTCCAAAATTGCGTTCATCCGCTGCGGCCTGATAGGCAGTCACGATCGATCCTCCCAGAAAAAAACGCCAAAACTCGGTGTGTCATCCGCATCTGCCTGGGCAAATTGCAAGACATCTCCCGTGCCGCCTTAGCGGAACAAGTAATACAGGACTGCCATCCCTCCGAGCAGCAGCACGCTCAGCAGCTTGTAATTGCCGATTCCGGGCCACCCTTTTTCGCGGAGCGGTTCCAGTGGCGAGGACCAGTATAGTTTGCTCGATCGTTCCCTTTCGCCGGCCGGCCAGATGAGCGAAAAGACCACCTGTATCGCCACGCACGCGCAGAGCAGATAAAACGCCTTCATCATGAACGGAATCTGCTGCAAAAAGTCAAAAACCGGCTCCCCCTCGGTGCCGATCTTGCCGGCTACATACACCCCGGCCCCGAGCAGCGAGCCGAGCCAGAGGGTCCACTTGGCCGAGATGGCCG
>JASMGX010000160.1 GCA_030751095.1 Pirellulales bacterium
CCCGAACCGATCGACGAAGATCGGCGACGACAGTTTGAACGGGCCTGGATTCGAGGAAAGGCCGCACCTCTCGAGGATTTTTTGCCTCCCCAAGATGATCCTCGCTATCTTGGAACACTCGAAGAACTCATTCATATTGAAATAGAAATGGCTTGGAAGCAATGCTTTGCAAATGCAACCGGCCCCCCAGACGACGATTCGGCAACGGTGGAACAACCACCAACAGTGGAATCCTATGTAGCACGCTACAAACAACTCAACTCGCCGGAGATCATCCTCCGCTTACTCAAGCAGGAATGTCTCGTCCGCAAGCAGTTTGATGTACCGCTGAATCTGGAAACCTGCCAAGCACGATTTCCACAACTCAGTCTCGATCGCATTGAGATGGCTCCATTACTGGAAAAAGCGCAACAGAGCGATTCTGATATTCCAGGTGCCACCATTTCCCCCGATTGCATAGACGGGACTCTCCTTACACTGCCATTCACTTTTGGCGACTTTGAATTGCTTGAGCAGTTGGGCCGTGGTGGGATGGGTATTGTTTTTCGAGCTCGACAACTTAGTGTTCCTCGCATTGTGGCAGTTAAGATTCTTCGCAGCTATTTTGCAGATTGTAGTTCGAGTGACGTGATCGAACGCTTTCAGCGAGAAATTCGAGCCGCCACAAAACTCCAGCACGACAATATTGTCCGTGTCTTTGACGTTGGTCAAATCAACGGTCAAAGTTTTTTCTCGATGCAATATATCTGCGGAAGAAGCCTCGGCCGAATTATTGCACAACGTCCTATCGACAATCGTCTGGCAGCCACTTATCTGGAGAAGGTCGCCAGAGCAATCGCCTTTGCGCATCGGGCTGGAATATTGCATCGAGATCTGAAGCCCGACAATATCTTAGTGGAGGACGATTCTGAGCGACCGCTGGTGCTTGATTTCGGACTGGCGAAACTTTCAGATCGACCCGATGCCCTCACTTCAACTGGCAAAACATTTGGTACTCCTTCATACATGGCTCCTGAACAGGCGCGTGATGCATCATCAGCCACTCAACAAAGTGACATTTATGCGCTCGGAGCAACTCTTTATGCCGTGTTATGTGGCCGACCACCCTTTTCTGCATCCAGCACATCAGAAACACTCCGACAATTGATTGAAGAGGACCCCACACCACCACGACACCTGAATATCGATATCGACTGGGATCTGCAAACGATCTGCATGAAGTGTCTGCGGAAAAATCCCTTTCATCGGTATGACACTGCTGACGATTTAGCTGATGACCTTAAATGTTATCTTGAAGGCAAGACAATTCAGGCCCGTCGCGCAGGCGTCTTTTCCGAAATCCGAAAACAGTGGCGGCGCGATCCACGACCTTTGACTACGACTATCATTATTTCAACGATTGTGCTGATCCTCGTAGCCCTTGGTGCAATTCGTTACTCGCGCGTCCTAGCTCTTCGCGGAACTTCTCATACGCAGCTTCAGGAGGCTAGGAGCGTTGTTGATTCTTTCTCGCAAGAACTCTATGACGAGGAACGGAAACAATCTGTAATCCGACGAGAAAACTATCAGCCACTTTATGACAGACTCTTTAATTATTATCAAAGCATTATTACAAAGTCTGACTCCGATCAAAGACTTCGGAAACACGTGGCCGCTGCTTACTATCAAAAAGGGCGCATTGAAGTATCTCAGGGAGATATTCCTACGGCCCTAAATTCATTTCAGGCTGCTGTTGAAATTCAAAGGCAGCACGTTAAACGTGACGCGAACAACAATACACTAAAATATCAACTAAGCGCGTACCTGGAATCTTTGGGACATGGCCTTACTCAAGCAGGGAACATACAAGCATCGATCGATGCCCATCGGGAGGTGGCTGGCCTGCGAAAACGATTGGCAGGCAGTTCGCCCAGCAATCCGCTGTATCAAAAGAAATATGCTTCAAGTTTGGCAGACATCGGTATCCTCGAGCAGGAGCAACAGCATTTTAATTTGGCTCGAGTGCATTTGCATGAAGCGGAAAAAGAATTCCTGACTCTTCTCAAACAATGGCCCGATGATCCGGAGATACACACCGCATTGGGTACCTGCTATTACAACTTGGCTCAACTGGATCTACTCGATGGAAAATCGAGCGACTACTATGAATATTTAGACAAGGCGGCCGCTGAATTTCAGACATATTTTGATGGCTCGGAAAAGAATCTGGATATGAAATATATTGGGCTGATGGTAAATGTTTGCCACGACATGGGAAACTCTTATTTGCATGACCAACAGCCAGACCATGCTCTCTCATGGTACGAAAAATGCGAAAGTGTCCACAAACTTCTTCCGTCTGACATAGCCACAACGGATACGTATGATGCCCGTATTGCCGACCTATATGCCCGCTGGAGTGACGCACTTCGAACTGCGGGACAAATTACCGAAGCGATCACAAAATGCAAGCGATCACTTACAAACTGGAAAAAGTTGATTGTACTTCATCCGGACACCTCCATGTATTCCCGCAATTACGCTGTGACGCTCGGTCGATTGGCGCGCATTCAAATGGAATTGAATGATCGTCGTTCTGCAAAAGAAAATCTTCTCAAGGCCAAACGGGAACTAAGCCGTTTAGTCCAAGCCCATCCCGGTCAAAGCGAATTTCAAGCGCCCCTGCACGAAATTCTGGTGTTCTTACACCAGCTTGAGCAATAGACCACGTCTCGTGCGATAAAAGCAACCATTGCGACTTCCCTCCCCAGTGCAAGATGCGCACTCTCGAGCCACCTCCTTTGAAGAGATTGCCGGAGAGGACGAATAGCCCCTATGCTACCTAACTTCACCATCCCTCAGGTTCGGCAAACTTTTCTCAAGCCGAAAACTCTCTTCGCCGACATTAGAGAAGAAGTCGCTCCGCGCACAGGCGTGGGTGAGAACCCTTTTCACCGGATCTGAGTACTCCTGCAATGACACCTGGCGCGGAAACCACCGCTGAAAAATCGGGTTTGATAGCCAAGCTATATCTTTGGCTCGTCAACTCGGTAGCCGATATCGGAGCTATCGCGCTCGACTGGATCACATCGGTTGGTAGTGTTTTCTTTTTCTCCATGCAGACGATCTCCTGGCTAATCACCCGAGTCCCCAAAAAAGAAACACTCTTACCAAATTTTTATCAGGTTGGAGTCCGCAGTCTTCCGGTAGTTGCCTTGACGGGCACCTTCATCGGCATGGTTTTAGCCGTCCAAAGTTATTCTCAGTTTGCCCATATTGGCATGCAAACTCGATTGGGTGGCGTGATCAATATGTCCTTAGTAACCGAGTTGGGACCCGTTCTTGCCGGAACGATGCTTGCCGGTCGCGTCGGCAGCGCAATGGCTGCCGAACTAGGGACCATGCGGGTTACCGAACAAATTGACGCCTTAGCAAGCATGGGTTCCAACCCGATTCAATATCTTGTTGTCCCTAGACTATTGGCTTGCCTTTGTCTGATTCCTGCCCTGACAGTAGTTGCCGTTTTCATGGGTGTCGTGGGAGGAGCATTTTACAGCATTTTTATTCTTGATATCGATGCTTTTTATTACTGGCACAATTCTCGTTCTGTCGTTGGACTCTATGACCTGTTTAGCGGAATCTTCAAAAGTTTATTCTTTGGCATCGCCATTGCTCTGCTTGGCTGTTACCGTGGATTTCACTGCGATCCTGGTGCCGAAGGTGTCGGTCGGGCTGCAACAGCAGCATTTGTCCACGCCTTTGTGGCAATTATTGTTTTGGATTTATTCCTTGGAATTTTACTCATAGGCATTCATAAAATGATCTGGCCCGCCGGTAGTTATATTTTCTAACCAAGTATTATATATCCACAATGTCCACAAAAGACACAAGCGACCAAGCACCATTGATCGATATTCAGAATTTGACCATTCGATTTGGTGCGCAAACTGTTCTTCGAAACATCACTTTGTCTGTGTCACGTGGAGAAACTCTAGCAATCATTGGGGAAAGCGGGTGTGGAAAGACCGTTTTAATGAAAACAATCATCGGCCTGATCCGGCCGACATCGGGCTCCATAACATTTGACGGGCAGAGTTTGGCTGATCTTAACGAGAAACAGATGACCCAACTGCGAATGCGATTTGGCTTTGTTTTCCAAGGTGCTGCACTATTCGACAGCATGACGGTAGCCCAGAACATTGCATTCCCCCTGAGGCAACATAATATTCGCACTCCCTCTGAAGTGCAGGAGACTGTCGTGAAGCGACTTTCAGAGGTGGGTTTACCAGAATCCATCATCAACAAAAAACCTGCGGAGTTGTCGGGCGGCATGCGAAAGCGAGTTGGGCTTGCTCGGGCGCTGGCGATGGCTCCTGAAGTCATCTTGTACGATGAGCCAACAACGGGGCTGGATCCGATCATGAGCGATGTTATTAACGAACTGATCCTGAGAACACGATCGCACAATCCAGTCACAAGCATTGTGGTCACACATGACATGCGGACAGCAACAAAAGTTGCCGATCGAGTTATTATGCTTTATCCATTGACTCGTTTAGAAAGAGATGATCCGCAAATTCTTTATGATGGGACACCGAACTCTATTGAACAAATAAGTGACGAGCGAGTCACTCAATTTGTTCATGGTGAAGCACGAACTCGGATTGAGGAGATGGCCCTGGGAATAGGCTGACACAGAAACGACTCTTCTATTAGACAACAAGTTCTCTTTGTGACAATTATATACATCAACCATTTAACATCAGGCTAGAAACCTATTATGGATGAACGCGCCGTACAGGCGAGAGTCGGCATTGTCGTAATCTCCGCCCTCATATTGACCGCCATTCTCATTGTTTTATTTGGCGATTTTCCATCGATATTACAAATGGGAGACACCATCTATGTGCAATTTGACAATGCGCCGGGTGTAGCTAACGGAACACCTGTTCGAAAAAGTGGGATTCTTGTTGGACGTGTCAGCAAGGTCGAGTTTGTGAAGAAATCCCCCGATGTCATGGTGACCCTGAGCCTTCATACGGGCACTCAGATCTATGAGAATGAGCGATGTGAAATAAACAATAGTTCGCTGCTCGGAAATGTCTTCATCGAATTTGTTCCAGGCGCTACATCAAGCGACAAACTCATTCCCAATGAAGCAGTGATCACTGGGTATTCCAGTCGCAACCCTCTCGAGATGCTTAGTAGCTTGGAAAATGACATACGGAAAACACTAAATTCCGTAAGTTCTGCTGGTGAACAATTTGGCACATTAGGAGAACAATTAAACAAGATGTTCACCAATCAAAATGAAAAGCAATTTCATCGGGTCATCACCAAATCAGAACGGACCCTTGATAGCATCCATACAACCATGAGCAAGCTGGATCATATTCTCGGTGATGAGGCGATGCAAGAAAAACTAAAAAAGGGCCTGGCCGAAATACCTGAAATTATGGACCAAGCTCATACAACGCTAGCGAACATTCAACATGCGGTGGAACTCGCCGATCGAAATTTGGAAAATTTGGAGGGCCTCACGGGTCCTCTTGGAGAACAAGGCGCGAACATTGTCCATAACTTTGAATCGAGTTTGGGGAAATTTGATGAAGTCATGGATCAGTTGGTCGGTTTTACCAATCGGATCAACAGTCAGGATGGCACAATCGGCCAATTATTAAATAATCCGGAACTCTATAACAATCTGAACCGTGCTGCCTTGAACATCGAACGCGTAAGTACGGAGCTTAAACCGATCTTGGGAGACATTCGCGTCTTTTCGGACAAGATTGCAAGGAATCCCTCACAATTGGGACTTGCCGGGGCGATCCATCATAAGAAAAATCGATCAAAGTATCCAAACTTTGAAATCTCGGAAGAACCGCCGATGACCTGGCGGGACGATCTCCGACCGCCCGCGAATTGGCGAACAGTTCCATTGGAGCCGACGCCAATCCAACCCTATTGAAATCTGCTCATATTCAATCGGATTTTTAGCCACCCACAATTCAAAAGCATTCTGTTTTTGGCGTCAACTAAAACGGCAAACGGCCATCTGCCGGCAATGATCGCGGATCAAATGGCCGCTGGCTTGGTGGTGGTGTGGGGAGTGGGACAACCGTCGCTGGCAACTGCCCGCCAGAGATCGCTTCCGTTGGGTTTGAAACATCCGCCTCTTCTCGAAGTTGTTCGGCACGCTCCAGAAGTTGTTCCGTGGGAACTGCCTGGGCTGGCTGTAAATTATAATTAAATAGACGGTCATCATAAATCTTACCTGGTGTAAAATGTTCGCTAAAGAAATCAATCCCCGGCCACTGATACCATGGCGTGCGAACTGGCTGAAGAATGGTCAAGGTTTCATATCCTGGCTTGCTTAATTGCACTTTGCGAGTGCCGTAATAGACAAAACTCGTTGAAACGGGCGTCGCACCAATTTCAACGTCATCGACCCGCACTAATGCCCCAGGAGGGTTAGAAGAAATTGTCATACGACGCTGGACACAGCCTGGAACCGCAAAGCTACCCATCAAAAAGAACACCAAGATCTTCAATCTCGACGAACTCTTAGGTCTAAGGTCCATAATATTCACCGAATAGGATTGCACCGATTTCCCAAAAGGCCTCAGATACGTCTCTCGGGCCATGACTGTGCTGACGTATAAAAATGGGCCGGAGTATAGTTGCAGCCTGCCAACCCATCCAGACCGATATTTTTGTCCTTTATTCCAGGTGTGCTTTAACCGTCTGGCCCAGAAAAAATAAGGTCGCTAGAATAGACTGGCCCAAACGCTAGCATCTGCACCAAAAGCTTTTGCTGGCAATGAATCCGCTAGCTTACCAACGGCCAACAAATCACCGGAAGAAAATGACCGCTGTTTTTGTGTCGGCCAGTGGAAGGGCCAAAA
>JASMGX010000161.1 GCA_030751095.1 Pirellulales bacterium
TTTGCCAAAACCTCCGACGTAACGCAGAATTTTCGGAAACACTCCTGATCGCGTTGCTTCCTGATGACGGAAGTTCAAGCAATTTCGATCGCTCGAGTATCAACGAAACGTTCAAAAAGCCTTTTGACGCAGCCTTGCTCGCCGAAAGATTACGAACGTTGATCGGATCGAAGAAGGAATTAGTGTAGTTTCTGAAGAAAGTTATTTTGCCGGATGAAACGATAACCTGTTGCTGTTTGACCAACACGACAGTTTAAATACGAGTGAAATAAGAAACGCCCGCGTCGAGAGCCCCCGTATTCACGGAGGTAACCGACTCGAGGCGTTTTTTTTTGCGCCTGCGTGATCACGACACCAGAACGAAGGGACCTCTCAGGAAAGGTGTCCGCTGAGAGGACGTAATGTTTGTCGTATTACCCGTCATTTGTACGCAAACTGACATGGACCTAACGGTGCGACTCTTGTTAAATTGCCGCCTTAATTTGAGGGGGCTTTGTTGATAGGGAACCGGCCCGATGGCTTTTTATGTGAGCGATACCAAAGAGAGTCGCCTTGCGCCAGGTCGCTTCGCGGAATCGAAACTCCGGATACTTATTGTCCGCTTGAGTGCCATCGGCGATTGTATTTTAACCACTCCTTTGATTGCCGCCATTCGTGAACACTATCCGGATGCCCATATTGCGTGGGCAATTGAAAAACGGGCCGCACTGCTTCTTGAGGGCCATGCCGGAGTCGATCAATTTGTCGTTGTGCCGCGACACTGGATGAAGTCACTCCGTGCGATGCGGTCCATGCGGCGACAATTGAAGGCGAGCCGATTTGATGTGGTTCTCGATCCGCAGTCGCTCATTAAAAGTTCCCTCTTGGGCTGGCTAAGCGGCGCACCAAAACGGATCGGCTTTGGATATCCGGTGGGCCGTGAGTTGGCTCCGGTTCTCAATAATTGCCGTGTTGTGCCCACTGGTGAGCATCTCGTCGACCGTACTTTAGAACTTCTCAAGCCGCTCGGGATCGAGCACTCCGAAGCAGTGTTTGATTTGCCGCAGTACGGCGCTGAACAATCGATTTTAGCTTTTCCGGAAAACTGCTTTGGCAAACAAAAACGCTTTGCGCTGGTGAATGTCGGGGCCGGGTGGCCTTCAAAACTATGGCCCACAGATCGTTACGCAGAGGTAGTGCGGTATTTGGGACAGCGGTATCAGTTGCCATCTATGGTGCTCTGGTATGGCGAGGAGAGGCAGACCGCGGCGGACCTCGTCGCAAACTCATCGGGTTTTGGCGTTCTCGCTCCCGAGACATCGCTGAGAGAGTTGGCGGCATTAACGCGTCGGGCAGCTCTTTTTTTGGGCTCCGATACCGGGCCGCTCCACCTTGCCGCCGCGGTCCACACCCCCTCCGTCGGGCTCTATGGCCCAACGCGGCCGGAGCATTGCGGGCCGTACGGCTTTGAGCATCTTGCGGTCCAACCGCCGGGAGACCGTACGGGGCTCAAAATGCGTAACGCCAAAGATAATCAGTCGATGCTACAAATCGATGTGTCTCGCGTCTGTCGTGCGTGCGATACTTTGCTCCGCGAAGAATCCGGAACACCTTTGTCGCAGGGCCAATTAGATACTGCCACCACGCGATAATGGATGTTCGTTGAAAAGTTGACAGACATGTATCACATAGACGAGATCACCGGGATGCATTATCTGATGGTGGCCCATTGGCATCATGAGCCAATGAACAATCCCTATCACGGTTTTTTGAAACTTGCCTGCACGGAGCATCAGTTTAATTTTTTGTTGTGGCATGAGGAGGATGCGGCCCGCTGCCAACGTAGCGACGATGCCCGGATTGCAACTGCTAAGAGATCGATCGATCTGTACAATCAACAGCGAAACGATAGTATCGAGCAGATGGACGAATGCATCGCGGACCATCTCGTCCGAGATCAAATCGAATCGACCGGGTCGCTCAATACTGAAACCCCGGGAAGTGCGGTCGACCGGCTTTCCATCCTCGCTTTGCGGATCTATCACCTCAATGAACAGATGCAGCGAAGCGATGTTGAGCCGGAGCATCGAGTGATGGTCCGCCAGAAGCTCAATCGGTGCAAACTCCAGCACGAGGAATTGTCGCAGTCACTCAAGGAGTTGCTCGCAGATATCTTCTCTGGCAGAAAACGCCATCGAACGTATCGCCAATTGAAGATGTACAACGACCCGACCCTCAATCCCTACTTGTATGCGTAGGAAAGAAATATCTTTGTCGGGGCTCTTTGCGTCGGGGCTCTTTGCATTGCCCTCACCGCTGCGTCCTCACCGCTGCGTCCTCACCGCTGCTTCGGTGTCGTTACCGGTTTGTAGGGATGGTTTCTCTTGCGGACGACCGTGGCGGATTGAATGACATCCCCCTTTTGCAGTGATTTAGCGGTATCGAGTCCGTCGACCACGCGTCCAAAAACGGTGTGCTTTCCGTTTAAGTGATCGGTGGGCCGGTGCGTGATGAAAAATTGCGATCCCCCGGTATCTTTTCCAGCGTGGGCCATGCTGAGACTCCCCGAAAAATGCATGCGTGCGTCCGGACGGTCGGTTTCGCAGGCGATCGTGTATGGAGGCCCTCCGCTGCCGTCATTGGATGGGTTCTCATCTTTGCTGTTGGGATCGCCACCCTGGGCCATGAAATTGGGGATCACGCGGTGAAATGTCGTGCCATCGTACTCTTTGTTCTTAGCAAGACTGACAAAATTAGCGACCGTATTGGGAGCCTGATCTTCAAATAATTCTAGCAATATGTCACCGCGCGTCGTCTTGAGCAGGACCTGCGGAAGTGCGTTCTCTTCTCCCGCAGCAGCTTCCGCTGCCCGCAAGGCCTGCTCTTTTTCCCAGAAATTCTCGTACGCTGTGGCGGCAGTAAGGTATTGCCTGCCGCGTTGGTCGAGCATGTTGGATTGTTGAGCCTGCTCGAAGAGCTCCTTTGCTTTTTTAAATTCGTGATTATTAAAGTGCGCAGCGCCACCCATGTTCAGTGCGATTGGCGAGATGAGGCCTTCGGCAATCAACCGATCCGCAACGTCCGCAGCTTGCCGGTATTGATGTTTCCCAAACGCGGTCTGCATCACAATCTCTGCAGCAAACACATCCTTTGGGTTTTGTTCGTAGATGGCGGGTGCGAGCGAAATAATCTTCCCGCCGAGCTGCTCATATTGTTTCCTGTACGCTTGTGCCATTTGCTGGTATTGTGCCTGGACTGAGGGCCGCTCCTCGGGAGTGGCGCTTTGCATGCGTTTTTGGATTTCTTGAAACTTTGTTTCGATCTCTTTCTCCAGGGCCTGCTGCTCGGCCATCAGCTCATTCCAGCGAACCTGATCCGCTTCGGGAGCGGCAGATTGTTCAGGTTCTGCGACCGACTCTTGGGTCAAGACAAACAACATCACCATTGCCAGGGCGAGGCGGGAAAAAGCGTTCACAGGATCTCTCCGGAAAAGGAAATCGGCAGAACGAAAAGCAGAGACCCCGCAGAATACCCCAACGCACGAGCACTGCCCAGGCAGGGCATGATGCCGCTTCACCCGCCAGCACCGAGCGGATCGATTCAAAAACGCTGTGCTAGCAGGCCGGGCTGCTTGGTGAATCAGCATAGGAGCTTTGGGCCCCTCGCGTTAGACTATTTCGGTTCGCATCAATGGCATGTCCTACCCATAAGGAGGGATGCTCCGGCAGGTCCACTGCTCCGCGTCGGGAAACTGCATATGCCGAGTCCGATTCTGAGATTTATTCACGCCAGCGACTTCCATCTCGAGCGGCAGGTCTATGGGATTGCCGATATTCCGAGGCATCTTCGCGACGCGCTGCTCGATGCTCCTTTTGTCGCCGTAGAGCGCGTCTTTGCCGCCGCTTTAGCCGAGAATGCGGAGTTTGTCGTCCTTTCCGGAGACATCCTCGATGTCGAGGAGATGGGCCCTAGGAGCTTGTTGTTTCTCATCGAACAGTTCGAACGCCTGGCCGATCAGGGCATTGCCGTGTACTGGGCACCAGGACGGACCGATCCGCCCGCCCGCTGGGAGCTTGCGACGATGCTGCCGGAAAATGTCCATCGCTTTACAGGCAAGAGCCGCCAGTTTTTACATCGTCGCGAAAATGCGCCGAGTGTCCGACTGCTTGGTTTGCCGGAGAGTGGGCACTCGGTTGTTCGGCCGGCCGATTTTCAGCCTCCGGACGACGATCTCCGCACCATCGCGTTGGGCTATGGAACGTGCGATCCGGCTGCGCTCTGTTCGGTGCAAGTCGATTATTGGGCTCTCGGTGGCCAGCATAAGCGGCAATGTGTGCAGCGGTCGCCGGCGATCCACTATCCGGGGACTCCCCAGGGACGCACTCCGAGGGAGTCGGGGCCGGGTGGCTGTACGCTCGTCGAGGTCAATGGCGATGGCGATATCTCGACCAGCCCCGTAGCGACCGACGCAATCCGGTGGCAGACCGAAGAGGTGGCGGTAGATAGCACGACGTCGATGACGGTTCTTGAACAATTGCTGATCGACCGGCAACAGCGGCAAGATGCAAGTGCACCGTCACGGGTATCGCTTATTTCCTGGCACATCACCGGGAGCGGGCCACTTATCGAACTTTTGCAATCCGAGGCGAAGTTGGCCGCGCTTCTTGCCAAATTGCGGCACGCGGCCGACGGCAAGTGCTCGGCCACCTGGAGCGTATCGCTCGAAGTCGGTGAAGCCACTTCGTTCCCGGATACTTGGTACGAGGAGGAATCGATGCTTGGCGAGTTTTTGCGGAACGTCCGGGAGTTGCAGGCGGATCCGTCCCAGGTGATCGATACAGAGTCCCAGTTGCCTCCGGGGGAACTGGCTGACAGTTTGGCGGCAATCGTCGAATTTTCCAGTCCGGAAGATCGCGCTGCTACACTCCGCCGCGCAGCGGATCTAGGAGTGCGCATGCTCTCGCCGAGCGATTCGGGAGAGCCTTGATCTATTTCGGCACATCGCGAGACAAAAAACTGAAACTATGAAAATCCACACAATATCGGTCGATCACTTCGGTATCTGGGACGGTCTGAAGTTGCAGGATCTTTCTCTCTCCGTCAACCTCGTGTACGGATGCAACGAGGCCGGTAAGACGACATTGATGCAGTTTTTGAGGGCGATGTTCTACGGCACTGCCGCGGACGGGAGGGCAGGGTATTTGGAGCAGGAGGCGTCGAGCGGCCAGTTGGAAGTTGAGACGCGGACCGGACACTTCGAGATTTGTCGCCAGTTCCGTATACCAGAGCGACGCGGAGAATTTGTTACAGATCGGATTGCCGTTACCAGCCCCGGCGCACCGGCTCAAGGGGCGCATGCGCTGCAGGTTCTCTTGAGTGGGGTCGATGAGGCGATCTATCGCAATGTCTATGCGGTGGGCCAGAAGGAAATGCAGGAGCTCGGCGCACTGAGCGATACCGACGCGGCAAACTACCTCTACGACCTGAGTGCCGGTTTGGATCGCGTATCGCTCGTTGACGTCCTTCGTCGACTTCGCCGGGCTCGGGAGGCGCTGATTGGCACCGATAGCGAACCGTGCGAAATCGGTCGGCTCATCGGTCAGCGGCAGGAAATATTAGAGGAACTCAAAGAACTGGCCGAAGCGCTCGGCCGGTACCGCACTCTCGCTGCAGAAAGGTCGCAAATCGCACTGCATGTTGTAAAAATGCAGGAGGAACTCGAATTTCTTACCGGCCAAGTGCGGACGTTTGAGCTTGCGTGTTCATTGCGGGAAAAATGGCAGTTGCTGCAGGATGTGCGTAAAGAACGGGAAAAAATGGGCTGCGTGCTCAAAATGACTCCCGAAGACATCTTAAGGATCGATCGCCTTACGCAGGAGGCGCTCGCCCTGCAGGCGCTGCGGACACAGGTTGCCTCTCGGAGAACGCAGCTACGCGAGCAGGCTCAATCGCTGCCGGTCCATGCGAACTTCGGCAGTCTCATTGCAAAGATTGAGGCACTACGTGATCAAAGGTCTTGGATCGCCTCGGTGCTTGAGGGAATTGGCAAATTGGAGGAGGAGGCGGACCGGCTCGTAGCGGGAGAACCTGCACCAGAGGATGCGACCGGTGAGAATTCTAAATCGGCCTTTGAGGTCGCGAGGAAGGCGGGCGAAGCGATGCCTCAGTTGCGTCAATTTGCCCGCTCATTGAAAGAAGCACGGTCGCGTCTTAAGGCGACAAAGCGACAGACCGGGCAGTCGGCTGAGCCTGCGGATCCAAATGCGCGGCAACGTGCGAGTGCTGTAGAAAAGTTGGAAGCGGCCACCACTCAGATTGCCGCACTCGAGCGGCGGATCCATCTCGAGGCGCGTCTGCAGAAAATGGCGGACCAGCGCTCAGATCTTGATCTGCTCCGTGAGGGGCTGTTGGATCAAAAAGTTCTTTCGCCCAGGGTCATTATCGTAAGTGGCGGATTGTTTGTTTTGGGTGTGATGTTGGCTGCCGCCGGTCTTTTCCTTTTCCAGGCATCTGGATTGACTGGGATTGTACTTGCCTCGGTCGGTATTGCCGGATCGGCGGGTGGGGTCTGGTTGAAAAAGGCGATGGAAAAAGCGTACGAACGGGAATTCGAAGCCTGCGAGCGCCAGCAGGCGCTCCTGGCCGATCAGGAACAAAAGGCAAACGAGCAATGTCGCGAACTTGAAAAAAGCCTTTCTCTCGCAAACGGTCCCTACTCGGTCCAGTTACACCAGGCAAAGAACGAGGCGGCAACACTTGCGCAAGAGCTCGAGAGGGAACAAAAACACCAGATACAAATGCAGGGAGCAGCCGAT
>JASMGX010000162.1 GCA_030751095.1 Pirellulales bacterium
CGCAAATATCGGTTTGCCATCCTGGAAGAGTCTCAAAAATTGGCTTTACTTGACGAAGATCATCAACATGACTGGGAAAACTCTCGGTGCGCTGGCCCCCGATTTCATAGCCGATGCATATATTGATTTCTTTCAATTCGCTGAGTACATCAAGGAGCATCACTGCCAGTTCAGTAACACCACTTAGGCGAGCGGTATAACGTGCAGCTACCGCATCAAACCATCCACAGCGACGGGGTCGTCCAGTGACCGTTCCGTATTCATTGCCACGATCACGGAGATGTTGTCCATAATCGTTATCCTGTTCGCTAGGGAATGGCCCCCCGCCAACACGCGTCGTATAGGCCTTCACCACTCCAATGACACGTTGCATGTAGCTTCCAGGAACCCCCGAGCCACTCGGCACCCCGACCCCTGAACTGTTGCTGCTGGTCACAAATGGAAACGTCCCGTGATCGATATCCAACAAAGCACCCTGTGCTCCCTCGAAGAGAATATTTTTATCAAGTTCTGCCGCATCGAGGAGAAAATTAGTTGTGTTGCCGATGAAGGGCCGTAAGCGATCCGCATAGCCTGTATATTCTTGAACAATCCGGTGCGCATCTAGCGAATCTTCAGCCTGGTTGTCAAAGGTTGCCAATATTTTTTGTTTGGCGGTGACAATATGCTCGATGCGGTCGCACAAGGTGGGCCGCAATAGGTCGCCCAGTCTCAAAGCATAAGAGCGGCCGACTTTGTCGCGATAGCAGGGGCCGATACCACGCTGTGTCGTGCCAATATTCTCACCGTCGGCAGTCGATTCATCGAGTGTGCGATCCTCGATCATGTGCCAGGGAAAAATCACATGCGCCCGGTCGCTGAGCATCAGATTGTCAGCGATCTGGATTCCTCGGGCAGTCAGGCCATCTAATTCGTCCAAAAGTGATGGGGGATTAATAACCACACCACCGGTCACGACACACTGCACACCTGGCGTGAGGATACCGCTTGGAATCAGAGAAAGTTTATAGGTATCCGGTCCGATAACGACCGTATGGCCAGCATTTGCACCACCCTGATAACGCACCACAATCTCGTGCTGTTCGGTGAGAAGGTCAACAAGTTTTCCCTTGGCTTCGTCACCCCACTGCAGTCCTATCACACAAGTTCCAGACACGCACGAAATTCCTTGTTTGAGAAAATGTGCCCTTTGTCGTGGAAAAACGGTGGTGATCCGACCGTGCATCGCACGATGCAATCGCTCGCCGTAGCCACGCATGGACAAACCGGTGAGTCTATCCGCTAAAAGATGGGATGACAAGAATGGGAACGACCCCGCCGGCTTTTTGCGCGTCCAATACACGGCATTTTCGGAGTCAATCGTGGGGGGAACCGGACCGATTTGCCGCTGGAGATCTCTTACCCACGCGGAAATTGGCGACAGTATTCATACATCGCCATCGCGGCCGCAGTAGCTACGTTGTGACTGTGGGGCAACCCATACACGGGGATTTCAACAATATCATCGAGCAATGCCAAAAACTGATTCTCCAGTCCCTTTCGCTCGCTTCCTAAGATCAGTGCGGTCTGTCTATGAAAACGATAGTCATACAAGCTCGCAGAGGACGAAGTCTGTTCGAGCCCGACAAGACGATAGCCAGCGGCACGTAGTTTTTTTAAGACCGGTTCGAGTGAGCGGTGGATTTCAATCTCAACGGTATCTGCTCCATCTCGAGCAATTTTTTCAATGATACGCGGGCTGCCACAACAAATAATTTTTGAAATGCCACTACAGCCACAAATGCGGACAATCCGAGAAAGATTGATGTTGCTGCACATCGGAGCGCAGGCCAAAACCAACTCGCGAGACTGCTCTAATGCCACGGGCGGTTTATGGCGCAGATGCAATGGGTCCAGCATGGCCTTAAATTGGTGATAGTGACTTTTAGAAACATCAAGTCAACTAGACCCATAGGGTATCATCCTCGTGCAATCGCTTCAGCGCGGTTGCAGTGGACGATTGTGGTTAAGGTCAAGGTCATGGAAACGAATTGCTTGTTCATTTTCCGGTTCGGGAATGCCGTCAAAGACCAGCATTAAAAGTTGCTCAAAATTACCCGATAAGATGCGATAAAAATTGTGCTTCCCGTCACGTCTTGGTTCAACGATTCCCGCATTGCGCAACATTCCTAAATGATGACTGACGGCGGGTTGGCTTAGCTGCAGTAATTCACAAAGCGCTCTAACGTTGAGTTCCTCAGTCTGGCTGAGGCTATAGAGAATTCGCAATCGCGTTTCATCTGATAGAAGCTTAAAAATCCGAACAAGATCTTTTGCCAGTTTTTCTTGGAGTTGTCCCACTCCAACTGGATCCGTGGGCCGAGCGTCCTCAGCCCTTCCGTCAGAGCCAGCATCGCTCTGAGTTGATTCTTTAGAATTCAAGTTAACAATTCCATCCGTTTTGGTTGCGATTGCAGTCACAATCAAATTCCTTTCCAGCAAAAAATAATACCAGGGTTATTTCCGTGGCAATGCATTTGCCTATTCCAAATGATCAACATCGTACTTTCTGATAGTCATGGTCTTTCTGGTGGCCAAGGTCGCTCACACTATAATATTTCCGAGTTTCCTTTTACCAGGGGTTCCCATCGGAGACCCCAACATAAGCTTTTGCTCGTTCGATGGCCGATATTGTAACCGCCACAGCGAGGGATGAAAATGATTTGATCCACAGAAAGTAAATTTTTTTTGGAGGAGTTCGTGCCAACGGTCAGATCGAGAAAAATTCCATCTTTGGCCTGCGAACACGGTTTTGGACCGGTGCTATCGGGTGCTGGCAGGGGGTGCTTGCTGTTCCGGCGTAGTGTTCGTAGCATATATAGACTTCTGGCTTGCCGAATGTGCCACGAAATTGATCGGTTCGTGGTCAGCGACGGTAGAGAGTCATTCGGCTGGGATTCTTGATGCACCCCACAACGCGCAAGTTGTATCCGCTACTGGCCCTTATCGCCTTGGTCGGTGCGACTCTATGGGCAACCAGCTTCGGAACATTACCGCCGGCCGATTTTACGTTCAATAACGGCACGGAGGTAAAATCGATTGATCCGGCGCAGGTAACAGGTGCTCCGGAAGGGCGCATGATCCATGCAGTTTTTGAGGGCCTTTACCGTCCTGATCCAAAAACTCTCCAGCCACAGCCAGGGATAGCAACCACTGCAGATGCGGCAGATATTATTTCAAATCATGGGAAAACCTACACCTTTCCTCTTCGTCGCGGCGCGTTCTGGTCCGATGGTACTCCTGTAACGGCAGAAGACTTTCGTTGGTCGTGGCAGCGTCTTTTGCACCCCGGGACAGGGTCACAATACCACTTCGTTCTCTCCGCCTACATCGTCAATGCAGAAAAATATCATTCTGGAACGGTTGAAATAGGGGATCGCGTAGAGGTGGAACTCCCCGATCGTTTGCGACCGGGTCAAATATTTCCCCGGGGCACCATGCTCTACGGTCGCCTTTTGTCAATTGATAAACCTAAGCGGCCTGAACTGGCGGGGCAGGTTACAGAAGAGGAGGCGGCCGCTGAGCAGGCCGCCTGGAAACGGCAATGGATCTATTACCTAAAGATCGCAGGAAAGGAGCGAAAATTCTCTCAGAGTCCGGATGCCCCATCCGATATCGAAAAGTGCCTTTCTGTACTGTTGGATTTTGATGAAGTTGGAATCAAAGCAGTCGATCCACATACTCTGAAGGTCGAGTTAAAGAATCCAACACCCTATTTTCTTTACTTGATGCAGTTCTATGTCACCTTTCCGATCAACCGGTCTTGTCTGGAAAAGTATGGCTATCCCGAATGGATCCGACCCGAAAACCTGGTTGTGAACGGACCGTTTCGGATCAAATTTCGCCGCCTTCGGGACCGCATCCGTTTAGAAAAAAACAAACAGTATTGGAATGCGGATGTTGTGAAGCTCGAAACGGTAGATGCCTTGGCCGTCGAGTCGAGCACCACCGGTCTGAATATGTATCTTGACGGCGATGTGGACTGGATGCCGTCTCCTCCCGGTGATGTGATTCCTAAACTCAAAAACCGCGAGGACTACCACTCCATGTCGTCGCTCTCGAGTTACTTCTATAGGATCAATGTGACCCGAAAACCGCTGGATAACCCGCAGGTTCGCCAGGCACTGAGCCTCGCTATTGACCGGGAACGCATATGTAATTTCATCCTTCGCGCTGGCCAGCAGCCTGCCTACAGTATTGTCCCGCCAGGCCTGCCGGGGTACACGTCCGCCAGAGCGGATAGCTACAACGTTGCATCGGCACGCAAACTGCTGGCCCAGGCAGGCTACCCGGGCGGTCGGGGTATGCGGACGATCGAGATTCTGTTTAACACATCCGACGGCCATCGAAAAATTGCCGAAGCGATCCAACAGGATTGGCAGAAGCTGGGGGTCGATGTCCGCTTGCGCAATTTGGAATGGCAGACATATTTGGCGACAACGCGGAAAATGGAATACGACGTGGCCCGGGCGGGCTGGATTGGTGATTATCCGGACCCGAACACGTTTTTGGATCTTTTTGTAACGGGGGGGGTACAAAATGAGACAGGCTGGGGCAATCGGCAGTTTGACGCGTTGATTCTCAAGGCCACCGAGGAGCCGGATGCCGAGCGACGCATGCAAATACTGCACAATGCGGAGGAACTGCTCATGGGGGAACTTCCTGTTGTACCAATTTATTTCTATATGAGTATCAATTTGGTAAAGCCTTACGTGAAGGGTTTCTACAGCAACAGCCAGAATCTGCATCCGCTCTCAGCCATCCGGATTGATGAGCAGGCTAAGCAAATCCAAAAAAGCGGACGGAATGGAACGTGATCTCTTTTCTAGCCAAACGTCTGTTGTGGTTCTTTGTCACCCTCTGGGTCGTTTTTACGATCTCATTTTTTCTCATGAGAGCTGTTCCTGGTGGGCCCTTTGATAGCGAGCGTAAATTGGAACCAGAGGTCAAACAGGCTATTGAACGCCGTTACCGTATCGATAAGCCGCTTTGGAACCAATATTTGGTTCACCTCGGGATGGCAGCCGGGCTACTGAGTGAAGATGGACAATTTCGTATCGGTTTTCCAGATCTTGGTCCAAGCTATCGGATTCGTGACTACAGTGTGAACCAGATTATCGCTCAGGGATTGCCGGTCTCCGCCTCACTCGGGATCCTTGCGCTCTCATTCGGGTTATTTGTCGGATTACTTGCAGGAGTGATTGCGGCCCTCAGGAGGCAAACCTGGGTCGATACAGGGGTGATGCTCATTGCTACAGCCGGAATGGCGGTGCCTAATTTTTGGCTGGCGGGTGTTTGTATTATTCTTTTCGTGTTTTTGATTCCTCTGTTTCCGGCCGCTGGCTGGGGCAATCTATCCAATCTGATTTTGCCGGCCTTTTGCCTTGGTGCGCCGTACGCTGCATATATTGCCAGATTAACCCGCACCGGAATGCTGGAAGTCCTCCACCAGGATTATATTCGCACGGCCCGTGCAAAGGGCCTTCGGGGCAGACAGGTGATCATCAGGCATGCCCTGAAAGGTTCAGCCCTGCCGGTTGTCTCGTTTCTCGGCCCGGCCGCTGCAGGTATTCTTACCGGCTCCCTGGTGATTGAAAAAGTTTTTCATCTAAGTGGCATTGGCAGCTATTTTGTGGAAGCGGCCCTACAGCGGGATTATCAGCTGGCAATGGGAGTCGTGTTGGTTTACACCGTGGTCCTCTACACCATGAATGTGCTGGTAGATCTTTCCTATGCAATCCTGGATCCCCGCATCGAACTGGAATAGTATTTTCCTGGAGCAAGTATTTCGTGTCCCTTCATAATTCTCGTGGCGATAAAATGGAAAAAATGCTGCACGAAGCAGCACAGATGCGAGGCTCTTCGCTCGGACGAGATGCATGGAAGCGGTTGCGCCGCAATCGAATTGCTATGGTGGCCATCGTTTTTCTTATCGCGCTGGCTACCAGTTCGTTGTTCACCCCACTCTTGCCGCTACAAAGTCCACAGATGCAACACTCTCAAACCCGTGCGTTCATGCCGCCGGACCTTGAAGCGGTTTTCTTGAGTGTGACCTATGGTGATGAGGAGGCCGCTGAAATTCCGCTGACAAAAGCGATGGAGGCGATCGACGCGAGGAGACTCAAGCTGCAATCCCGTCTTAAGTCCGCAACACCTACTGATCGCGAAAAGATCGATGAACAAATCAATGCGGAACAAGAGCGGTATTTGAAATGTTTTAATCAGTTGTGGGCGACACCAAACGCGTGGGATCGCGCATTGATCCGACTGCGACTCATCGTTTTTGGTGACTGGTGTCTACCGAGCTTGTGCGGAACAGATGATTTTGGACGAGACCTGCTTTCGCGGATTTTTTGGGGCTCGCGGGTTTCGTTAATGGTGGGTGTGGTGGCGACATTCGTCTCACTTATCATTGGTGTAAGCTACGGTGCAACAGCCGGATATTTTGGTGGCGCCATCGATAATCGCATGATGCGCATCGTTGATGTGTTGTATTGTATCCCCTTTATTTTTGTTGTGATTTTCATTATTTCCATTTTGGATGAAAATCAGATCAAAGAGAAGTTGCTCGCCTGGGGTATCGATAAGACAGTCATCTTTTATCTGGTCATTGGGGCGATCTATTGGTTGACAATGTCACGCGTGGTCCGTGGTCAGATATGCTCACTACGCAACGAACAGTTTGTCGAAGCGGCACGCACAATAGGAGCCGGAACGGGTCGGATCATTTTCAGACACCTTGTCCCGAATTT
>JASMGX010000163.1 GCA_030751095.1 Pirellulales bacterium
TGCTGATGAACGTATCTCTCCGGAGCTGCGGCGGAGTATTGAGGTAATTCTGGCCGATCCAGACGATAACAAACTTTACCAGTTGGTAAGGCACAATTCATTTCTGGATAAGACCCCTTTCCATAATGGTTGGCGACGAGAAAAAATTATTCGCCTTTATGCAAAAAATAGATTTAGTTTTAATTCCCGATTGGTGCATGAATCGGTCGATCCGAATGGCACATCCGTAAAGACACTTCGTGGTGCATTGATCCACGATGCATGTCAGGATTATGAATACTATTTGGAAAAACACCTTGCCTATGCACACTCTTGGGCTCGGGGGCAGGCAGCGAAAGGGCGTCGGGGATCTATTGTAGCGCCGATACTACATGGTGCGCATTTATTTTTGCGGTTATTTTTTCTTCAGGGGGGATTTCTGGACGGTCGCCATGGTTTTCTGTTTGCAGCACACATGGGGCAGTACTCCTTCAATAAGTATGCCGCACTTTGGCACTACAGTCGGCAATACAAAAAGAAAACTGATTGCGAACAAAAAGATGGAGGCTCAGAATGAGGGGCCTTTGCCGCTAAGTCTCCGCGGTCTGTTTTCGCCCGTGCGTGTGGACACGTTCTTGTCTTTCCTGCGGAATCAGTCAGCATCATCCGCAAAAAAGTGGCGCACAAATGCCTTTGCTGCCAAATTTGATCCAATCAGGCGGCAACTCGCAACTGATACTGCAGTTCAGTCATCACATACTCGTAGAGTTCAATGTAGTGGTCTGTTTGCTTTTGTTGGTCAAATTCAGCAAAAGCTAGTTCCTGAGCTCCTCGGCCGAGTTGTTTGCAGGCATCGGGTCGTTCAGCCAGCCAGTTAAGATGATGTCCAAATTGGGCACAGTCACCGAGTGGTGCAAGGAGCCCCGTGCGGTGTGGCTGGACAATCTCGGGAATAGCTCCCACTGCAAAGGCGACAACGGGTACACCCGATGCCATCGCTTCTGCGATGACAAGCCCCATGCTTTCCGCCATCGATGTTGTGGCGAATACATCCAGTGCTGCATAAAAGTCAGCGACTGCTTCGGCATTGTCCAGATATCCGGTGGTGGAGAGAGCAGGGAGTATTTTACTACCAATTGGTAGCTTCCCGTCTCCCATTGCCAATCCCACACACCGATCGCGATTTTTTAGTAACGCAAGGGATTGTAACAGTTCCTCAAACCCTTTGCGGCGATTCGAAAGTGAAGCGGCTCCAAAACCGATAACAAATTGGTCTTCAGAGAGTCCAAAACGTTTTCGCGCTGCTGCGCGATTACGGGTTGCGAAGAGATTTACATCCAGGCCATGACGAATGGTTCTTATGCTTCGTGCCGAACCGAGAAGTGCACTAGAGCGAACATGGTTTTCCAGCCAATGGCTTGGCGTAACAATATGAATGTTTTTACCATAAAATGCTTGTTGTTTTGTTTCAAAGTTGCGCTGCGACAAATCATTCAGTCCTGATTGCCCTAATTGTGGACAATGTTGGCAGATCGATGTGAATTGACGGCACTCGTCTGCGTGGTGGCAGCCGCCGGTAAAAGGATTCATGTCGTGCAATGTCCAGACGATGGGAAAATCGTCAGGGATGGATGCAAAAAAAGAGGTGTAGTCGATCAACTTGGAAATCCAGTGCAACTGGATGATATCGGTTCCCAAGTTGGCCACGTCGATTTGGGTGTGGGGAAATACCTCTGGGCAGCTGAACATTTCCCGGTCCGATTGTCTGCCTCGTAAAGCGGTTCTGTTTTTCAGCTTCTGTAGTTGCTGTCGAGACCACGTAAAAAGATTGTGCTCACTGCTGCTCAAAGCAGTCCGAGATGAGAAACAGTTTTGATCTTGTGCCTTTTCGTCATTTTTTTGCTGGAGATAAAAAAGCCTGCTGAAAATACCACTTTCCAGTAAGGCATGATGCAGGCGTTTGGCAGCAACGGCAGCACCACCTGAAAGAGTTGTGTTGAATTGATCCACAATCATTGCCGTTGTTCCATCGCAGAAAAATGTTTGATGCAACCGAGGAAGAGAATAGATGGCACAGTACCGCCAGTAGAGTAAGTATCGTGTTAAATTAGGCAAAACTTGTGGAATTTTCCGGTTCTAATGAATGAGATCGGCAACTGAAAATCGAGATGAAATCCGGAGCCGGATTTTACAGAAATGTGTCAGCGTGGCTGAGGACTGCTGGCAATGATATCACCCGCCCCAAAAGTTCTCTTGTTCTTCTTCAATTTCCTCGCGCTGCGGGAAGTCGTTGTTCGATACTCGGGTCTCTCAAATCCAGCATGCATGGAAGTATCCAGAGCGGAATCACGTTGACTCGTAGCATGCAAATAGGTACCGTTTTCTCTTGATTTGTAGGTTCCATGCTGTCGCTCCTAAATAGATGCGGCCCACGGAATATTGCAGCATAAATATCTGAGTACGTGCCATCAGAATGGCACAGCGCCAGCATTTCACTGTGATCGGTAGTAATCTGGTGGTCATGCTTCACAAAAGTGAGACTGATTAAAACGTGTGTCCCGGTAATAGTCCTTTGCGAGTGGCGGTTATTGTGCAGGCCCGTATGGGGTCCAAGCGATTGCCTGGAAAAGTGCTGTTGCCTATAAGGTCTGAACCGCTGATTTGGTATCTCCTGGAGAGTGTATTCCAGTGTGATTTAGTCTCCGATATCGTTGTAGCGACATCAAAGAATGCTAGAGATGATGCAATTGCATCCTATTGCGAACAACAGAATTTCATGTGCTTCCGTGGTAACGAATTGAATGTGGCCAGCCGGTTTTACGAATTGGTGGTGTCCCATCGGTGGGATGCATTCGTTCGCATTAGTGCGGATAGTCCTCTATTGGATCATCGACTGATTGACCAAGCTATTTCAATGTCTGCCAGCAGCCCATGTGACCTAGTTACTAATATCTTTCCGCGCACGTACCCCCGTGGGCAGTCGATTGAATTATTGAGAACCGAGACCTTCCTGAAGGGATATTCCCAAATGTTCACAGTGGAAGATCTCGAGCATGTAACACCATTCTTTTATTGTCATGCATCGGACTACACAATCCAAAATATGGCATCTCATGTGGATGGCAGTCATCTTCATATGGCGGTTGACTCGCAACATGACATGGTTGTGGCAGAAAAGGTGATTGAGCGGATGCAACGGCCACATTGGACCTATTCGCTCAAGGAACGGATCGATTTCTGGGTGCAATCGCAGCAGATAGTTGGGAGGCAGGCCGCGTGAGAAAATTGGGAGTAGGAGTGATTGGACTGGGGGTTGGCGAGCAGCATGCTGATGGCTATGCGCGTCTGGAGAAATGTGAAGTTGTTGCCCTCTGTGATCAATCGGAGGAAAAATTGAGTGTTGTCGAGTCACGATATGCTGGCGTACATGCAACGACAGATTGGCAACAGTTGGTCGCGGATGAACAGGTGCAGATTGTGTCGATCGCCTCTTGTGATAATGATCATGCCGAACAGGCTGTTGCCGCACTCGATGCCGGAAAGAATGTATTTGTTGAAAAACCAATGTGTCGTTCCATGAAAGAACTTTGTGGGATACAAGATGCATTGGTTCGCCAGTCGCACCTGCATTTGGCCTCGAATCTTGTCTTGCGGGCTGCACCTGTGTATGGCTGGCTGCGCGATTCAATTCGCTGCGGTGATTTGGGAGAGATTTACGCGATCGACGGAGATTATCTCTACGGCCGCATCCACAAAATCACAGACGGCTGGAGAAAAGATGTTGATAATTATTCGGTGATGCAAGGTGGAGGTGTGCATCTTGTCGATTTGATGCTCTGGTTGACTGGAGAGCGTCCGATTGCAGTGACTGCCCAAGGCAACGGTATTTGCACTCGAGGTACGGCTTTTAATAACTCTGATTTTGTGGCCTCAACCTTTTCATTCGGTTCGGGCATGATCGGAAGAATTACCGCCAATTTTGGCTGTGTCCATCGGCATCAGCATGTGTTAAGGGTGTTCGGTACGAAGGCTACGTTTCTGCTTGACGATTGCGGACCGCGTATTCATCGCTCGCGAAATGCCGATTCCGGTGCAGAGCCTGTTGACTTTGCAGTCCTGCCCTCTGCGAAGTGGGATTTGATTCCCAACTTTGTCGGAGCGATCCTTGACGAGACTCCACAAACGCAAGCCAATCAGCAAGAGTTTGACCTGATGGCTGCCTGTTTGGCAGCCGACAAGGCGTTAAAGGAATCTCGTACCGTGGAGATTGACTATCTATGAACCAGACTGTTTGTAAGCGTTCAATTCCATTTGGCCGTCCATGGGTTTCTGAGGAGGACCGTCAGGCGGTTGCCCAGGTTCTAAACGGTCATATTCTTACGCATGGTCCGGAATGTGCAGCGTTTGAAAATAAATTTGCACAATTTATGGGTCCGGAGGCTCATTGTGTGACGGTCTCTTCCGGAATGGCCGCATTGCACTTGGCGTATTTACACTTTGGCATCGGTAAGGGCGATGAGGTGATTGTGCCGGCAATGACGCACATTGCAACGGTTCATGCGGTGGAATGGGTAGGGGCCACCCCGGTATTTGTCGATTGTGATCCGAATACCGGAAATCTGACTGCCGAAGCGATTGCCGCGGCGGTTACTTCCAGGACAAAAGCGATCTCCGTCGTGCATTTTCAGGGCATTCCGTGCAACATGCCGGAGATCATGGACATTGCCAATGCACACGATTAAAAAGTGATTGAAGACTGTGCGTTGGCGGTAGGAACTCGCTATGGGGGCTGCCATGCAGGTCTGTTTGGTGATGCTGCGTGCTTCTCATTCTATCCAGTCAAGCATCTTACCTGCGGGGAAGGCGGAATGTTTGCCACCCGCCACGAGGACGTTGCTGTCGCAGTCAACAAGTTGCGGGCGTTTGGCGTAGATCGTAAACACGAAGAACGAAGCGTTCCTGGTATGTACGACGTACCGCAGTTGGGGTTGAACTATCGCATGAGTGAAATACAGGCGGCACTCGGTCGCTCGCAACTTACCCGCATCGACGAAATCTTACTGCGACGAAGTGAGAACTTTACAGCACTCAAGCAAGGATTGTCCCTGCTGCCGAATATCCGTGTGCTTGACTCAACGTGTCGCAAAGCAATCAACAGCCATTATAGTCTCACGCTGGTCCTCGAAAACGAATTGAAATCATATCGCAATGAAGTCATTGGGCAATTGAAGGAAGCAGGTATTGGCACCAGCATTTATTATCCGCAGCCGACACCACGAATGACCTACTATCGAAACAAATATGGTTACGATTCCGATCGTTATCCGACTGCGATTGAGAACAGCGATCATTCTATTGCCTTACCGGTAGGGCCACACATAGAGCCGGATGACATCCAATACATTCTCGACCAAACAAGCGAAATTCTTGTGGAGGTAAATCAATGACCGATTTTGCTCGAACAATCCCGTTTTCTTCCCGTACGATGGAAGGACGCCGCATTGCGCTGATTGGTGGAGCTGGTTTCATAGGGCATAATCTGGCGTTGGAATTAACGAGGCATGGGGCAGAGGTCCACGTTGTAGATGGCTTGCAGGTCAACCATTTGATGTACATCGCGTCACAGCCGCAACTAGAAAATCAAAGCCTGTATCTGCAAATGTTGCATGACCGACTTAAGTTGCTGAATGAAGCAGGGGTGAAATTGCATGCCGTGGATGCCCGTGATTATTTGAAATTGACGGCTGTATTGAATGAGTGCGAACCACAGGTGGTCGTACAACTCGCGGCAGTTGCCCATGCAAATCGATCGAACAAAGATCCTTATACCACGTTCGACCACAGCCTGAGAACACTGGAGAATGCTTTGGATTGGGCACGCAGTAGTTGCGAGCATTTTATTTATTTTTCATCGAGCATGGTTTACGGTAATTTTCAATCACAGATCATTGATGAAACACATCCGTTAGAACCTTTGGGCATTTATGGTGCGCTCAAACTCAGTGGCGAAAAGATCGTACAAGCATATCAGCAGGTGTTTGATCTAGCCTATACGATCATTCGGCCAGCTGCGCTGTATGGGCCACGGTGTGTCAGTCGCCGTGTCGGTCAGATCTTTTTGGAAAATGCTTTGGCCGGTAAATCGCTGCGAGTGGAAGGTGATGGCGAGGAGTCAATTGACTTTACGTATATTAACGATTTGGTCCAGGGAATCTGTTTGACAATCGAGCGTCCGGAAGCTCGTAATGAAATTTTTAACATGACCTTTGGCGAAGGCCGCACGATCAAACAGTTGGTCGACTGTGTGCGCAAAGAATTTCCTGACATCGTAGTCAACCATACTGAGCGGGATAACTTGCGTCCGTTTCGCGGTACGATGAGCGTGGATAAAGCGAAAGATCTGTTGGGCTACCACCCCGAAAACCCTTTGGAAAAAGGAATTCCGAAATATGCAGCATGGTATCGCAGTTTGGAAAAGGAAATCCGAAAACTGGCTGTAGCTTAGTTGTTGGATTCATCCCAAATGCCACTTCAACGGCTAATGTCGATAGTCCAATCAATGGGGGGAGGTCGCTTTGGCGCTAACTGAAATCACAAACCAGCGTTCCCTTATTGAAGACTGCTGGCTTTCTGAGATTTTGCGTTACAAGGTTTTTCATGTGGTGGTGCCGTCTGCGGCTCAGCCGATTTCCACCGATGAACTCAGCAGGCATGCTCGTC
>JASMGX010000164.1 GCA_030751095.1 Pirellulales bacterium
CGTACTGTCGTCGCGACTGGGCGGAACGCTCAATATCGGGCTCCTCGGGACGGATGTGCGCATCGCCGTTGGGCATGTCCTGCCAGACGAGTAGGCCCAGCCGGTCGCAGTGGGCATACCAGCGGGCCGGTTCGACCTTCACATGCTTGCGAACCATGTTGAAACCGATCTCTTTGGTCGCGAGCAGATCGTACAGCAATGCCTCATCGCTCGGCGCGGTGTAGAGCCCGTCGGGCCACCAGCCCTGGTCGAGCGGTCCGTAGTGAAAAAGCGGCTTGCCGTTGAGCAGCAGTCGCTGGTTGCCGCTCGCATCGCGGCCACGGGCCACATCGCGAAGCCCAAAATAACCGGTCGCTTTATCTCCTCCTTCGAGCTGGACTTCGTACTGATAGAGCCACGGCGCGTCGGGCGTCCAGAGCCGCGGCTGGGGAATTTTTGTCACAAGCGGCTCGCCCGCTTTCCCGGCCGTCTCGAGCGGCGCAATTTTTTCTTTTTTGCTGTCGAGTGATCGGGAGAGAACACGTACTTTCACATCCGGTTTTGCTCTACCCGAAGCGTGTACCGTCATCTGCACTTTCCCGTTCTTTGCATCGGGCACAATCTTTACCCGCTCGATGGCACTCTCTGGAACCGGCTCGAGCCAGACCGTCTGCCAGATGCCGGTCACCGGGGAGTACCAGATCGATTCCGGTTTTCGTATTTGCTTTCCACGGGCCTGGGTCCCCGCATCGGTCGGGTCCCAGACCGCAACAGTAATCTTCTGTGGCCCGACATCCGTGAGCGCCGAAGTGATATCAAAGCTGAAAGGATCGTACCCTCCCCGGTGCTCGCCAACCTTGCGACCATTAATCCAGACGGTCGCTTGCCAATCGACCGCACCAAAGTTCAGTAGCACCCGTTTGCCGGCCCAGCCGCCAGGAACTTTGAAATCGCGACGGTACCAGAGCCGGTTTTTCGGCCCCACTTCGCGCATCACGCCCGAGAGGGATGACTCGGCGGGAAAGGGGACGAGAATCTCGCCATCGAATGTTTCGGGCGGGCCACTTTGCGCAGCTGGCCGGATTGCATAGTCCCAAAGCCCGTTGAGATTGAGCCAATCCGGCCTGACCAGTTGGGGCCGTGGATATTCCCCGTGGGCATTTTCAGGAGTGACATCTGCGGCCCAGCGGGTGGCCAGTCGCCCCTTTACAGCTCGCCAGACTCCCTCGTCCGCACGGATCTGCAAGCTGCATGGCAAAAGAAGTAAAAGGGCGAAAATAATCAAATAGCGCATAAAAAGGCCTCAAAAAAGTACAAATTTAATAGATCTACATTTTCTTATACCCCGGCGGAGTCTCACCGAACAGCAGGTACGCAACGATATGAAAAAACCGGTCGGCAAAACGCCCTCAATGGCTTGCAAAACCATTGCCTCTTCGGCGATGGCTTGAAGGCAGGCGGCCTTCTGCGATAGAATGCGACTTCGTCGACCGACTGTAACCTGCCCTGAACATGAACCGGATCCTCCGGCATGCCTACTGGAGAGTGGAAATGAAATCGATCTCGCGTCTGGAATGGATTGTTTTTTTCGTGCTAGTCGCCATCGGCATCGGGGGGCGATGGGCCTTTGAAAACGTGCCGAACTTTACGCCGACTGTGGGTGTTGCCGTCTTTGCCGGACTTTATTTCAACCGGATCTCCATCGCATTTTTAGCGCTGTTGGTGGTTATGGTTGCCAGCAACATCTGGCTCGATCCCTACACCAACTGGGGAATGCTGGCTTTTATTTTTGGAGCGATGGCATTTCCTGTTTTGCTCAGTCGCGGTCTGAGCACCAGGCAAACAGAAACGTCCGCGCGGAGGCAACTGCGACCGTTGGGCATGCTCGCCTGTGCGATTCTGCCGTCGGTCATCTTTTTTATCGCTTCAAATTTTGCATTCTGGCTTTGGAGTGGCGCCTATGCGCCGGACCTGACAGGCCTGAGCAGGTGTTTTGTAAATGCAATCCCGTTCTACAAAGTTTCTCTCTGCAGTAATGTGATTTTTGTTGCAGCGGGCCTGTTGGCCTATGAGCTTATCGGGCTGCTCACTAGAGAACCGCAATCGGTGGCGATTGAACCGTAAGAAAAACCACCCCGCCGCGAATGGTTCTGACAGGACTGCATAAGCAGGTCCTTTGGTAGAGATCGGATGCTTCCGCACGGTAGTGATTCTCAGTTGCCGTGACTCTCAACGGCAGCAACTCTCAGTTGCCGTCGTTCTCTCCGTCGGCCGACTCTGTATCTCCTTCGGCCGACTCTGCCGAATCGGCCGGAGAAGGTTCTTCGCTCAGAATCTGCTCCAGCTTCCTGATTCCCGGACCAAGTTGCGCTGCCGCTCCGCTTTGAGTGGAATTTAGACTCATTGCGCTTGCCGCTGAACGAATCTCGCGGATTGCTTCCACGATCCGCTTGGCATACTCCACTGAGCCGGATACATCCTGTTGGTCGGTTGTCGCCAAAAAAGAACCCAAACCCGCAAGAGGTGCAGCCAGGTCCGCCATCAACCGCAATTTTGAAAATCCCCCATTCCCGGCCCCTTTGCCCTCAGTTTCATCAAGCGATAGTTCTAGAGCCAGATTGCCGAGCTGCCGTGCATACGCAGTGGCACCACCCTCGGGTGGCTGCTTGAGGATGGTCCGGCCAAGGGCACTTGCCGCTGCGACGCGCAATGAGGTTGGCTTTTGCTCATTGGCAACCAAACCGACCAACACAGTAACCACACTGGCATCTATTTTTCCGACGCTTGCTAATTCCCCAAGATTATTGACCGCTTGCCGCTGGATCCAGATATCGGCATCGGTATCAGCCTCTTCCGTTAAAATCTCTTTCATTGCGTTGATGACGAGCCGTGGATCATGATCCTTAAGGTGACAGTACCGCTTGAGACCGTTCAGCGCCGCCACCCTGAGCGAATCGGACCAGGGGGGTTTGGCATACTCCAAAAGCGGTTGGTACGTCGGCGGCCACGGTTCGTCCGCCTTCCCTCGTTTTACCCAATTATTTAGCCCGGCGATGATTAACATGGCGTTGTATTTTACGGCTGGATGGAAATCATTTTCCGAAGGCTTTGGGGCGCCCTGAATAGTATCCGCTATGATCTCGCTTCCATCGAGTAAAAAGAACCTCTCTCCGACTTGAATCACTTCTTCTTTCTCATCTTTTACAAGGACAATCTTTGGACCCCGGACGATGCCCTCCATCATCTCGAGCGTCAATTGATTGAGGGCATCTTTCGGGCTCTTGGCTCTCGCTTTTTTGAAGAACTTTTTTAACTCCTCCCGCCAACTGCGAATTTTCTCCAGCTCGTCTGGCTTCATCATTTCAGGGAAAAACCATTTCCAAAAGAAAACTTCCAGAGTTTTTTTGCTTGCCCCACTCTTTGGATAATCGCTTTCGCGAAGAATCCGCGGTATCGTTGACCCCGTGAGCTGGTTGCTCAACTTTTTGTACTTTTCGTTCTTTAGCTCAACATATGGCTTCGCATCCTCGCCATGCGATGCAGCGGGCACAAGAATAGCGAGCAGAACAATTTCCGGCAGCAATTTTTTCAAGCAGCGATACAGATTCGGTTGCCAGAACAGGTTTGGGCTCACAAATTCTTCCTCGTTTACTGTCATTTCTCAGAGTGAAAAGCAATCGCCCCTAGGCATTAGGCAACCATCCCAAGGCAGTCTCTCCGTCGGCGACAATAAAATCCAAGTTAATGTGCCGCATAACGCATTGTCAAGTAAACAAGACGCTGTGCACAAAAGAAAGAGACTCCTCCGGCTCGAAACCACAGAAAACTTTGGCACCTTCAACGATTCTATTTTCTTAAAACGTTTTGAAGTGCTGCACGAGTGCATCTTTTGGGTTGCTGAATTTCCGAGCCAAGCGATCGCTCAATTTTCCGGGCGGTCTGCCAAGCCGTATATCGGTCAGATAGCCCACCAACTCTTCCCTGGCGATTGGCGGTCCATGCACCATAAAATGCACCCATGCCCATGCGTTGCGATATTCACCCCGACCCATATCTTTGAGTTCCTGCTTCTCTTCAAGATTTTGCATCGAGCGAATCCGCCCAAAGCGATAGCTCCATACCGTACCACTGTGATGTGGATTCTTGTGGGAACGCTCTCTCGGAGGAACTTCATAATATTCCGCCAAACCTTCATCGAGCCATAGCGGGACCATCGGCAGCGAAGCATGAAGAAGAGCATGGGTGCATTCATGCCTTAAATCCGTATGCAATTGATCTGACAGATAAACCAGCACCATCCCCGGGCCATGATTTTTTATGTACAGTGCCCGTCGAGAGGGAACTTTGGGAAACCATCGCTTTACATAACTCTCATACGAAGAACGGTTTTGAAACAGATAAATTTCAATTCGCTCCCCACCTGGAGGAACCCCAAGCCTCTGAAGCAAATCCTGCTGGATCTCGGCAAGTTCACTAAAGACAGCTTCATGCCCGTTCAACGAGAAATCAGCCCGACAGATAAATGGGCCAGCCACCCGAAAATCAACCCACCCCTGCTCCGCAGTGGCCGCGCTGCGGCCCATCAAAAGCAATATCAGCGCAGCGCACAGCCGCATCAGAATCGCTCGGGGAGCACGACTTTCTATTAATCGTTTGGGTTCTCTCATTGCCTCACTTCACACATGTCTGCCACACCCACCACTGTTGATCTTTCCGCCACCAATCCAGCTAGGCCGTTTTTCGGCCCGAAAACCATCCACGCAGCCTTCGCGTGCTGGCAGATCGAACGCCCTGGCGAATGACTTTTCCCATCGCAACAGCCCGAGGGTTCTGACAGCAGATTTCTAGTGCGTATCGCTCGCCCACAAGCTCAACCGCGCGAAGAAAGGCGCGTCGCATCAGCGGCCTTCGACTTTCCGCGCCATGGGCATCGGTTGCAATAAAATGAACGAGCCCTCCGGTGAGCAACTGTTCGGACAATTTTCGAATCGGTTCGCCAAAAGTCCCCACCAGACTTCCCGCCGTGATCTGCATCAGCCCGCCTGCCTCAACCAGTGGCCGTACCAGTTGCGGTCGATCAATAATCCCCTGATTTCGCTCCGGATGGGATAAGATCCCAACCATGCCAGATGCTTTGAGTCTACCAAGCAACGGTTCGAGAGGGATGTAAAGTTCGTGCGGCAGTTCAAGGAGAACGTGTTGTCGCAAATCCGCCAAGGACAATACCTCTCCACGGGCAATCTGTTCAACCAGCCCTGCCTCGATCCGGACATCGGCTCCAGCCAACACCGTCAAAGGGATCGCCGCATGATTGAGTGCCTCTTGAACGAGTACAACGGCAGATCGAATATCGTCGCCAAGGTTGTGGGCATGATTGCCACACTGATGGGGCGTACAAATGATCGTTTCTATTCCATCAGCCACTGCTATTTTTGCCATGGCAAATGACTCGTCCATGTTCGAGGCACCATCATCGATGCCCGGCAAAAGATGACAATGAATATCGACAAAAGATTCTACACCCACATTCACCCTGCTTTCTCATAGAACCTGACGAGCCTTGATCGGCTCTCGCTCAGATCGAGCCGTTTTCTGTGGACTGTACGCGTTTCCGACAGAACGGCTCTGTTCGGTCGGATTGGTTTGGATACCGGGATCGTTGTTTTGGACTTGGGAAACGGCAATCTTTGTTTTTACGCGCACGACCTTTTTCCAGGTCCACCACAGAGCGTGGAAACGATGGAAACAGTGACGACAAGATAATGGGACCAGAAAAAAACATCGGGCGAAGAACTTGTGCAAAAAGCTACTCTCCGAAACCTGAACATTAAGTGACCAGCAGTTTGGGCATTTCATGGAAAGGATCCTTCCAGCAAATATCGGTTTGCGCCCTGGAAGCAAGGCACTTCGGTTTGTTCCAAAACTGCAGCACCCATTCTGGCGGTCTGTCATATACCGCGGCATCTTCTTGCCGACCAGACCATTTGTCTGCCTATTGTGCCAAAGTGACAATTGGCGAGAAATGTTTTTTGTCTCAAATTGCGAATCTTGTCCCATTGCGAGACATGCTAGCAGGCCCTCTCTCCGATGGCTGAAAAAAGATACGAACCACATCATGCATTTTAAATCCTATAAACAACTACTTAAGGCAACGACAAAGACTGAAATTTTTATTTCGTAAAAAATGGCATTCTGTTTGCTTTTGAAAGCGTGCATGTGGGTGAGTGCCCACATCTTCTGCCTTGCGAATCGCAACAATGCCTGCAAGCAGCTAGCAACGCGACAATTCCGATCAGGAAGGGAAAAACATGTTAGTTCTGACTCGAAAAATTGGGGATGCCATTGAAATTGATGACCAGATCACAGTGATTGTTAAGAAGATTTCTGGCAATCGTGTGGTCCTGGGAATCGACGCCCCGCTACATGTCCACATCAAACGTAGCGAACTGCCCCCCCATGACCGAGGGTGTCAACCTTTTGCCGCGGCCGCTGCAAAGTCGCCGGCACCAACCCGGCCATCGAGCAACATGACTGAGGATCTCGTCTTTGAAATGCGGATTTCCAACGAAATGGCCCTGCGGACCCATTAGCTAGAACCGCTTTCAATTCATTCTCTAAAGTTCAAAGCTAGCTACTCTATTTTGCCTACGACTTAAGGCTGGAGTGCGGTTTGCTCGAACCAATCGG
>JASMGX010000165.1 GCA_030751095.1 Pirellulales bacterium
GAGCGACAATCTTTAGAAGAACTTCGAAGTCAAGTTGCTTTTCATCAAGCGGCACTTGAAAAATTGCGCAGCGGATAAGGTTTGCGACGGTTTTGCGCGAATCCCGAGAACAAAAGATTCAATCAAATCGCGGAGAGGGCGTGGTTTGTGCCAGAGTCAGGGCGTACAATGGAGTCTGTCTGGGTAATGTTGTCCCATTGCATCACAAAAAAATGCAGAAAAGAATGCAGTGCATTAAATTTCTACCGACCCCCCGGAAAGGCCGAACCAATGCCCATGCAAATGAAACTTTCACGGATCGTTCTCAACGATATCAATGACCAACAAGTCATTTATCTTCGTGAAGTCGACGGCGAGAGAACGTTTCCAATTTTGATTGGTGAACCCGAGGCGGTCAGTATCTGTAGGCGCGTCAAAGAAATTGAGCCAGCTCGACCGCATACGCACGACCTTTTGGTGAATTTGGTCGAAACTCTGGGTGGGGAATTTCAGGATGTCATCATTAGTGAGTTGCGAAAACATACCTACTATGCGCTATTGCGGGTTCGCCATGAAAAGGAATTGATCGAGATCGACGCGCGACCCTCCGATGCCATCGCTTTGGCCGTTCGCTGTGACCCTCCGCTGCCAATTTATGTCAACGAAGAAGTCCTTCAGGACAGTTTGGGCGACTTCGACGTATAGCGACTGATCGGTAAGCGGGTGATGAACGCCGCAAAAGACTCAGCGCATGAGTACATCGGCAAACGCTTCTTGAAGACAATCGAGGCCTTCCTCGCCACAATCTCCGGCGATCACGACATTCACCCGGACTTCACTGGTGTTAACCATCTCGATATTGATTTCCGCCGTGGCCATTGCCTGAAAAATACGAATCGCGACACCGGTATGGCTTCGAAGCCCGATGCCCGATACGGATAATTTTGCGACCTGAGGACAACTGGTAACCATGCCACAATCCATCTCGTTGGCCAGTTGTTGGGCGACTTCAACCGCCTTTGTCAGATGGTCCCGCGGCACCGTAAAGCTCAAATCTGCCTTACCACCTGTGCTATAGCTTTGTACGATCATATCGACAAAAATCCCCTCGCCGGCCACTTTTTCAAAGGTTCGAGCAGCGATTCCCGGCTCATCAGGAATATGGCTGATCGTAATGCGCGCCTGGTTGTTGTCGAGCAAAATACCATCGACGCAGAGACCCTCCATGCCCGCCAAGTCGGTGAAAACGCGCAGTGCGTCGGAATCACCGCGCTGCTTTATCTCGCCTGAAAACGTCTCCTCGGGCGGTTTTTCGAGTTCAAAGGCAGCATGGATTGCCCGCAATGCTTCCTGCGCCTGTTCATGCTCCACGAGGACCGAGATTTTGATTTCACTCGTTGTAATCATCGAAATATTGATCCCTGCATTGGCGAGCGTGCGGAACATGCGGTCTGCAACACCAATCTGTTCCGCCATCCCGAGTCCCACGACAGAAACCTTAGCCACGCCGGTACCGACTTCGATATGTCCACTACCAAGTTCTTGAAGCGCTCTTTCAATCGCGTCACGAGTCGGGGGCAAATCATCTTCCAGCACGGTAAAAGAAATATTTGCTTTTCCATCTTCACCGACATTCTGAATTATCATGTCCATGGCAATATGCTCCTGGGCAACCCCAGAAAAAATTGCCAAGCTGGTTCCGGGGCAGTCCGGGACATCTTTTACCGATACGAGCGCTTCGTTCTTCGTAACCGCCGCCCCTCCAACTGCCTGATTGGGAGATTCCGGATCGGAAACAACCAGCGTTCCGACTTGATCGGAAAAACTATGGCGGACGTGGATAGGAACGTTGTATCTTTTGGCAAATTCGACGGAGCGACTATGCAGTACTCCCGCACCAAGGCTCGCAAGTTCCAGCATTTCGTCGTAGCTTATCTGCTCAACTTTGCGTGCTTCCGGCAAGATTCTTGGATCGGTGGTATAAACGCCTGTCACATCGGTGTAAATTTCACACGCTTCGGCGCCAAGCACCGCCGCAAGTGCAACCGCGGTAAGGTCACTCCCGCCCCGGCCGAGGGTGGTAATGTTGAAATCTTCATCAATACCTTGAAACCCGGCAGCAATGACGATGTTGCCATTGTCAAGTAATGTGTGTAGCCGATCGGTCGAAATCGACAAGATCCGCGCCTTGGTGTGGGAGCTATCAGTTTTTATGCCGATCTGCGCCCCGGTCAGGCTCACTGCCTGTGACCCTAATGAATCAATGGCCATCGCCATCAGCGCGACACTTACCTGTTCTCCCGTGGAAAGCAGCATATCCATTTCGCGTGCAGGTGGACGAGAATGGATCTGGCCCGCCAGATCGACCAGCATATCCGTATTTTTCCCCATGGCACTGACGACCACAACGATCTGGTTGCCCTGCTGTTGCGCGGCAACAGCCCTGCGGGCTGCCGAGAGAATCTTTTCGCTGTCGGCAACGCTGGTACCGCCAAATTTTTGTACGATGATCGTCATGATAAAAATAGACTCTCCGGACTAGTTGCCCAGGAAAAACTCCATGAGTCGGTGCCCTTCGTCAAAAGCGAGTTCTGACATTCCGGCGGTCCGTTCGTCGTAGTGGGTATTGGTATCCGCCTCGATTTGAGTTCCCGCGATCGCAAGTGGCACGAATCCATGGCTATGTGTTTTGGTGCGCACGGGGGTCGGGTGATCCGGAGTCACCAAAATGCGATACTTGTCCGTTTCCTGCAAGGCCTGGAAAAGAGGCGCCACAATTTTCTCATCGATTTGCTCGAGAGCCTCGATTTTTGCACCCACATCTCCTTCGTGCGAGGCCTCATCTGTCGCTTCGATATGAACGCAAATGAGATCGGTCGTGGCGAGGGCGTTGATGGCAGCCTGGCCTTTGGCGGCATAGTCGGTATCGGTGTAGCCTGTTGCCCCCGGAACCTCAAGAATGTTCCAGTCAATCACCGCCGCTAAACCTCGCAGCAGGTCCACCGCGGTGATCATGGTGCCTGTAATGCCAAAACGATCCGCAAAAGATGTCAATGCTGGCCGGCTGCCCTGGCCCCAAAGCCAAATGTTTGTGACGGGGAGTTTGCCTGTGCGGCGACGGGCAAGATTCACTTCGTGATCACGAAAAACATCGATGCTTTGACACATCAGGCTGTTGAGACGATCACTGCCAGGGCCTCGTGGGTAGTAGTTGAGAACTTCTTTGTCGGTCAGGTCATGGGGTGGGGTGGTAACAGTATCCTTGCTGAACGGCACCTCATCCGATGCGCCCCTGTAGATGAGTAAATTCCGATAGCCCACACCGGGAACCCATTGGAGCTGGGGGACTTGAAGATGGTTCTTTAGCGAACTTAAAAGCGATGTTGCTTCCACCGTGGAAACATGGCCTGCCGTAAAATCGCGCATAATCTGATCTTCGATGGTGACCAGATTACAGCGGATCGCCCAATCATGTTCGCCGAGTTCGGTGCCACCCGCCGCCGCCTCCAAAGGTGCTCGTCCTGTAAAATATTGCTCCGGATCGTAGCCCAACAGGCTCATATTAGCGACCGCTGAGCCGGCCGGCAGGGTGTCGGGGACGTTGTTGCTGCGCCCGACCATTCCCAAGCTGGCGATGCGATCCATTGCCGGAACGCACGCAGCTTCCAAAGGCGTTTTGCCATCGAGAGAATTTTGCGGCTCATCAGCACAGCCATCAGGAATCACGATCACATATTTCATGGAATTAGGGGCAGCATGGGTTTGCAGAACTCCGCTAATGCGGGCCGTCTTAATCAAGAACTCTCATTCGCACCGAGGGGCCATCGATCATTTCCATTTCGCATATTTCATTAAACGCCCTTTGTGTGGCTCCTTCGGTACTCTCGTGGGTCATAATTACAAGTGGCACGTTGTCTCCAAGTTGCCCCTCACTTTCATGCTGGATGAATGATGCAATCGAAATACCATGGCGCCCCAGCGTCCCTGTAATCTCCGCCAACACCCCCGGATGATCCCTGGCGGTAAAACGGAGATAATAACGACCGGTGGCAGTACCTGAGTCTCGAGGCATGACGCGAGCGGGTTGTTCAGACCACAATTCCAGGGTGCGAAAAGTAATTGCCGTGCGGCCGACGACCATATCGATGAGGTCAGCGACAATCGCAGAGGCCGTCGGCATCTGCCCGGCACCCATACCATGAAACCAAGCACGTCCTATGGCATCACCGACAACCCGAATTGCGTTGTACGCGCTGCCAACATCTGCCAGTGGCGAATCGCTCCGCACCAACTGTGGACCTACATGCAGCTCGAGCTCATCCTGGACTAATTGTGCTACCGCTAGAAGCTTTACCCGGTAGCCAAGTTCGCGAGCAAACCGCAAGTCTTCCGGTCCCAACAGTTCGATGCCCTTGCGAGGAATATCTTTCCAGTGAACCCGTGCTCCAAATGCCAAGTGGGACAGCAGAGCCAGTTTTTGTGCCGCATCGCTTCCGTCGACATCGGTCGTCGGATCGGCTTCGGCATACCCGCATCGCTGCGCTTCGCGAACAGCCTCCTGATAATCGGTCCCCAGCTCATCCATCTGGGAAATGACAAAATTACAGGTTCCATTGAGAATTCCATGGATCGACTGAATTCCATTGGCCGAAAGACATTGGCTAATATTGGTGACGATCGGGATTCCTCCCGCGACCGCGGCATCAAAGGCAATGGCCCTGCCCAGTTGTCGGGCTCGATCAAAAAGCTCGGGACCATGTTCTGCGAGCAGTGCTTTGTTGGCGGTCACCACATCCTTACCGCTCTCCAACAGCCGGATCATGATGGAGCGTGCCGGCTCCAGCCCGCCGATAACCTGGACAACGCAACCGATGTCTGGATGTTCGGTCACCTCCGCAATGTCGTCCGTCAGGACCCCTTCCGGTATTTCCATGTCACGGGCCTTGGAAAGGTCACGGACCACCACCTTTTCCAGCCATAGTATCCGGCCGGCGTGCCGCGCGGTGCGATCCCCATAGTCGAGCAAAAGGCGTGCAACGCCCGTGCCGACTGTACCCATTCCGACAATGGCAACTTTTGTTTTTTCCATGATCCGGCAATTCCTAAATGAGAAACCAGCCTCCCATCCTAGATTCGGCCTGCGTAATCCGTCAAGCACAACACCTCGCTACCGCATTGTCTGCTGCTTGGGTGGACCGTACATTGTCTCTGGGGATGACTTTGGCTATTAAAACGGAAGGACCATGGATTATGACGGACGAAGCTCTCGGCTTTTTTAAAAACATTCTTGAAACACCCAGTCCGTCTGGCTATGAGCAACCGGTGCAGGAAGTTGTTCGTAAATATGCTCATTCATTTTCGGATGAGGTTCGTACCGATACCCACGGCAATGTGATTGCAGTCAAAAATCCGGGGACCCCCCTGCGTGTAATGTTTGCCGGACATTGTGATCAGATTGGTTTGATTGTCTCGTATATCGACGACGATGGTTTTCTCTACGTGCAACCGATTGGTGGATGGGATCCTGTGCAATTGATCGGACAGCGTTTGACGGTTTGGGCTGCCGGTGGACCTATTGCAGGCGTCATTGCGCGAAAGCCGATTCATCTGCTCAGTGAGGAAGAGCGCAAACAGGTACCTAAAATTAAAGATCTCTGGATTGATATCGGCGCCAAGGATCAGGAGCAAGCCGCTGCTCAAGTGCGGATTGGAGACTCGGTCACGTTCGAACTGGCCTTTCAGTCGATGGCTGGTGGGTTGGCAAATTCACCGGCCATGGATAACAAAACGGGCCTTTGGGTGGTGATGGAGGCATTGCGGCGAGTTGATTCGGCGAAGCTTGGCTGCTCGCTGTACTCGGTCTCAACCGTGCAGGAGGAGATTGGCCTTCGCGGCGCGCGGACCAGTGCCTATGGAATTGACCCTCAGGTTGGAATCGCAGTGGATGTGACCCATGCCACAGATTGTCCCACCATCGATAAGAAGACCGAGGGAGATATAAAACTTGGAGGCGGCCCGGTCATCTATCGCGGACCAAATAATAGCCCAGCGGTCGTCGACCGCCTGATCGGTGTTGCTCAGGAGCAAAAGATTGCCTACCAACTTGGGGCGATTGGTCGCGCGACACCAACCGATGCCAACTCGCTACAGGTGACCCGCAGTGGCGTGGCGACGGCGCTGGTGAGTATTCCCAATCGCTACATGCACAGTGCCGTCGAGACGATTTCTCTTGAGGACATTGATCGTGCGGCAGACCTTTTGGCCAGCTTCGCGATCTCGCTCGCTGCGGACGATACGTTTATTCTCTAGCCGCAGCCCGCATCGATTCGCAGCCCGACAAAAGCTGCCAAAATGGCATGGCGGTGCCGTTTTCCCGCGACCGCCGCACAATCGCACAGGATCCGTTCCGGTCTCAAACCCTTAAATAATAGCAACTTAGAAAATAAGTTCTCGGTTGGCATCGACGTTGCATTACATAGTGTGGCTATACCGCTCCTGTCTGCCAAAAAGGCGGGGATAAAGTGGGACCGGTTGTCCACCGGTCGAGGGCTCTCTTTGGCGACCTGCCGGGACGTTTGGACATTTTTTGCACGGACATTTTTTGCCCTCGAAAAACCA
>JASMGX010000166.1 GCA_030751095.1 Pirellulales bacterium
TGCTACAAAGATGAAGGTAAAAGGGACCGTTCTTGTTCTCTTCAATGAATTCCAACGCGGCCACCGTCGTCCACTCCGGGTTGTGTTCCGAGTAAGGCTTGTGCGAATTCTCCGGATACACGTTCTTCGCCCAGGAGAAGCCCAGCTCTTCGAGGTAGCGACGCATCCAGCGTTCGTTGTGTTTGAACTGAGCCGAGGCTTCCGGCCCTGGACGAGCGTCTTTGGAAATGTTGATCCATCTGTTTTTGCCCTTGTAGAACTCCGGGAAGTCCGATTTGGAAGTGAGGTGGAATTTCCCAACAAACCCGGTGGTGTAGCCGGCTTCACGGAGAACATTGCCGACGTTCATCTTGTCGCGCTCCAGTGCGACATTAAAACCGGGAAGCCCCTGATTCTCTTTGCCGCCGACCGCGTCGTTGTAAAGTTTGCTATGCGAATTACCGGCAAAGCGACCGGTCAGGAAACTGTATCGAGAAGGAGTACAAACCGAGCTGCTGACGTAGGCGCGAGTGAACTTCATTCCTTCTTCTGCCATGCGGTCGAGATTGGGCGTGTAGGTATCGCCACCAAATGCGGCGATGCTCGATGGGTTCTGATCGTCAATCAGAAACATGATAATGTTAGGACGTTCTCCGCGACCGACAGCGGCAAACATTGTTGAACCACAGAGGATCAAAAGGATTCGATTGATTTTGTTCTTCATAAGATCTGTAAAGCTTATTTACTATTATTTTTTCTAAATTTTCTTTTTTTGTTTGGCGTCACTGCATCAGTCCTCCACCGTTTTGGCTGATTGCTTACCGGTTCAGCCATTTCGTCGAGCCATTCATTGTATTTGTCCGTAAGCCTGGCTACTACTTTAGGATGTTCTGCAGAGAGGTCCGTCGTTTCGCTGATATCTGTTTTAAGATCGAAAAGTTCGATGCGTTTATTCTCTGCGAACAGAACACAATGATTTAATGGGAACCTGATCGGTAGCCTGGAAGTAGTGTTCGTACCATCGCCTCTCCTGGCCATTGGGCTGGTCGGACGGCAGCCCGGGTGGCCGCAATTGATTAGTCCAGCGACTCAGCCTTGACCGCATCGCAACTGCAAGCTCCCGTTGTTCGGCCAGCAGACTATGTCGTTCTTCTTTGTCGCGGCGCAGATTAAACAGGAACTCGCGGCCGCTGCCGGTCACGATGTATTTCCAGTCTCCGCCACGGATCGCTGCCTGATTCCAAAACCTCCAGTAAAGATCTCGTTCGATCGGTTTGACGACGCTGGCAGTGAGATAGGGAACCAGATCGACTCCGTCGAGCCCGGATCGATCACTGACTCCCGCCGCTACCAGAGCTGAGGCCGTCATATCCAGACTGATAACAGGCTCAGAAACGGTCTTACCCATGGGCAGCCGAGCGGGCCATGACCAGATCATGGGAACTCGGATGCCACCCTCGGCCAACATTCCTTTTTCGCCAGCCAGAGGGTCGTTACGCGAGCCGTCCCAGGCCGGACCAGGCTTATCGACAGGCAAAACATCGGCCATAATTTTCCCGGTTTGGGCACCGAGCGGAGCGCCGTTGTCACTTGTAAACATGACCAGGGTATTGTCGGCGATTCCCTCCTCGCGGAGTAGTTTCATGATGCGGCCGACACCTTCGTCAACAGCGTTGATCATTGCCAACCCCGTACGCCGCCGTTCCGGCATCTCGCCCGGGAATCGGTCGAGGTATTTGTCGGTTGCCTCCAGGGGGACGTGCGGCGCATAGTATGCGAGGTAAAGGAAAAACGGATGTGACTTGTTACGCCGAATGAATGCCAGGCCTGCGTCGGTTTGTACATCAACGCGGAACCGAGCCTCTTCAACGGATTGGCCTTCGCGTTTGAGATCGTTTCCTGCTAAATCGAAATTACACCAGTAGCGATGGATCTGGCCCATAAAGAACTCATTAAATCCACGAGCTTGAGGAAAGTAAGGCATTGCCAGCTCACGACGCACACGAACTCGACGCCCGACAATACCATCGGGTTGGTGTTCCCTGGCCCACTTCAAACTTAATGCGTTAGGTTCCAAGTGCCATTTGCCAACCATCCCTGTGGCATAACCCACACTCTTCAAACGCTCGGTGATGGTCGGCTGATTCAAAGGCAGCGGACAATCAGGGATCGTGTCAAATCCGAAACGCTGCTGATACCGTCCAGTGAGTAATCCCGCGCGAGACGGAGAGCATTGGGGCGCCGTGACATAAGCGTCCGTAAAAAGCACTCCCTGTTCCGATAGCTTATCCAAATGCGGAGTCTTCACATCACTCAGATTCTTAAACGCCCCAAGGTCTCCATATCCCCAGTCGTCGGCAAACACCATGATGATGTTGGGCCGACGGTTCTTGGCGCGTGCCGCCTCCTGTTGTTTCTTCCGCAGAGCAACGAACCGGCGACCGATCTCTTTTAGCGATCCCAGCGTCAGGAAGAATTCGTACTCAATGACCCTGCCTTGTTGCAGGCGAAGTGTCCGTATCGGCGCGACATACGAGCAGGCCGAGCCATGCGGACCTGATTTCCCGTTACCCTTGAATCGATAACAAGTGAATTGCGATGTGCCAGGCGTATGGATTCCAATGCCCCAATCCTTGTCGTCGACATAGGCGACCCAGTCTTCGGAGGTGTTGCCCAGTTCATTCGGCCATCCCGGAACGCGACGAACTAGTTTTCCTTCATGAGCATAGACCAGGTTCTTCAGGACGGCGTCGACGAAAACGGCCGGCATTTCCTGGTGTCGAGCCATGCGGTGACCCTTGCCCTTGTACGTCATTCTGGATCGTACATGCGCAATAGCACCCTCAAGAGAGATCCACTGCTCCATGACGGCCTCGGGGCAGGGTTTGCCGTCGGCCCAGTGCCTCGGTTCAACCTTGGCATAGAGGTTGGCATTGTCCTGGCGGATGCGGAACTCCAACACGCGTGCGTCTTTCCCTCGCCAACTGCCACCTTGGATGGGGTTGTAACGCCACGGCTTCCCATTCCAATTGGAGCCGTCGCGGTCCCCGTAATAGGACTGCTGAATGAAACGTCCGTGGTCGTAGTGATTCAACACATTACGCTTCGTTTTCGAGTCTCCAAAGAAACCGATGCAGGCGCCACGCGACTTGTTGACGCCAATGCGAATCTGTCCGTTATCGAGGTATTCCCATTGGCCCTTTGCGGATTTCGTTGGAGAGCCAGACTCGTCCGCTGCAACCTCGAACACATCAAATTCGACGCAAAACAAGACAAACAAGGTCGCGATAAGCACGCATGGTTTTCCGGTCATCATTTTTATTGCTTCTTCAATTCATCCAGTTGCAGCTTGCCATCTCCGTTTGAATCGATCTTCTTGAATCGGTTCGTCAAGGCAGGGACGTTGCGTCCTTTTGGATTACCGATGAATTCCTCGAATGTGACCACTCCGTCGCCATTTCGGTCTCGATTCTTAAAGAACTGCTCCGGCGACGGGCGTTTTCGCGGCGTGACGTCGTTCGTCTTGGGTTCCTCGCTTTTTCGGCTCCCGGTATTTCGCGCGTCAGGGTATTCCAAGTTAACATTGGCAAGATGGTCGATCAGCTCGTTCTTGAGCGCGGTGTAGACTTCGGGCAGCTCCCTTCGCAGATCATTCTTCTCAGCGACGTCTTTACGGAGGTTGTAAAGGGCTAGATCCGTATTTTTCAGTTCCGCGACGAGAGCTTTCCAATCGGGTGAATAATCTCTCCCGACCTGACTCCACAACTTATAGTCACCCTTACGCAAACCGATGTTTCCCCACAGCTCAAAGATCATGGTTCGCTCGGGGAGGGATTTCTTCCCGGCCGAGAGCATGTGCGGCATCAGCGACATGCCGCGAACTGGATTCTTACCATTCGTTTTCGGAACGGTAATCGAGGCAGAGTCCAGCAAGGTGGCGAAGACATCGCAATGCATCGTCTGGGCATCGGAGACAACTCCTTGAGGTAATCGGCCTTTCCAGTTCATCAGGAAGGGCACGTTCAGCCCGCCTTGATACGTTGTGGCCTTGCCTCCACGGAAGGGCCCGTTGTTGCCGGGGAATCTACCGCCGGCCGCGCCTTCTTCCATGGTGCAGCCCCCGTTGTCACTGACAAAGACGATGAGCGTATTGTCAGCGATTCCCAACTCATCCAGCAGGTCGACCAGGCGACCGATGTGGTGATCCATGTGTTCGAGAATCGCGACGTAGTCGCTGCGGAGGAAACTGACGCCTCGGTCGAGGGCCTTCTTTACCCAAGCTTGAGGAGCGGAGGGCGGCTTTGATTTATCGGTACGAAGCGGACCGTGTACGGCGTTGTAGGCGAGATAACAAAAGAAGGAGGCATCCTTGGCAGCGTTCTCGCGAATGAATTGTTCGGCCCAGCTGGTGAACAGCTCTGTGGCGTGCCCTTTGGACATAGGATCGGGTTTACGATTGTGCATTATCCTAGATCTTTTTTCAGTGATCCAATAAGAATGAGCCCCTGCGAGAAATCCATGAAACTCGTCGAACCCACGATCGTTCGGCACTTCTCCATCAAGAGCGCCCATGTGCCATTTACCAAAGGCTCCGGTTTTATAGCCGGCTTCGGAGAGATACTCCGAGAGCATCTTGACGTTGCGCTTGATGCCGCGGTATCCGGGCGACCCGAGCGGTTGCTTGCCGGGACCGCGCCACATGCCGTTCTCGGTTGAGTATTGACCGGTGAACATACAGGCTCGAGACGGCCCACAAAGCGGCACAGTATGGTAGTTGGGAAACCGTACACCTTTTGCAGCCAGAGCGTCCAAAGTCGGAAGCCTCACCTCGGTCTTGTTCCAATTCGACGGCAAATCCCCCCAACCGTGATCATCCGAAACAATGAACAGAATGTTGGGCCGATGCCCTTGAGCATGGACTGCAGTCTGTATCAGAAATAATGTTGCGATGAATGTAACTAGTTTTTTCATGATGTTGTCCCAAGCTTCAAAGTGAGGCTAAGGTTTGAGTTTCGGCACTTTATACGTAACGCCAGATGGTTCATGATGAGAGGGAATCTCTTTGCGCAGTTTTCAAGGCGTTTTTACTATTGCCGTAGAGATAGGTTGGCTACTTCCCTTCAGCTTTCAATTCTTCACCCGTCTTGCCGCCGTGTTTGCGGAGGAGGTCTGCGATTTCGGTTTTGTTCCTTGATATGGCGCGATCTCGCGGTGTTTCGCCATTCTTATCCTTCGCATTCACATCCGCGCCAGCAGCAATGAGTAGTTCAGCGATTTCCTTGTGACCTTTTTCAGCCGCCCGATGCAAAGAAGTCTTTCCTCGATTGTTCTTCGTATTCACATCCGTTCCAGCAGCCAAGTGCTGTTTGACGGCTTCGATGTTTCCTTCTCTGGCAGCATCGTGAATTGAGATGTCTGGTGCTTTGTCTTGGTTAAACTTCTCTACAGCAGCAGCCTGTCTTGCAGCCTCGCTACGCTGCCGCATAAGTTCCTTCATTCTGCGCTCCTGCTCAGGCTTTATTGCATCACGGATATCCTGTAAGTTCCGCTTATTTACCGTACCTGCACCATAGCGAAACGGAGACACCTTACGCTCCTGCGGGACATACACACCTTGAGCGCGTAACTCCTCTACTAACCTGCGTTCCTCTTCGTCGAGAGGTCTGCCCATGTTGTACTCGCTACCAAGCGCACCGCTTAATATATCACCAAGAGCTGTCGGCGGTTCTGATTGCTGCGTCGTAGCACACCCCATCAGAACCACGGCTGCGACGATTGCGATCAGTTGCGGTTTCATAACGGGCCGATTCTCACCGCGTTGAGCGCGGTTTTCAAGGCGTTTTAACTGTTGCCGCAAAAAGCCGTCACCGATCTTGTAGCCGTCATGGCGGCTTCTTGCTTTTGGTCTTGAGATCATCGAACTGCACAGTCAATGCGGAGGCTGCATTGGCGTAGACTGCTCTAAGCTTCTCATTTCCTTTCAGTTTTTTCTTCCTCATCCTCAGTAGTGTCACTCGGTTTATCTCTGGGTAAGTTGCAACTTAGGTTGCGCCCGGTGAGGATTGTCCAGCCTCGCTCGTAGATAGGATCCGTATCGGGTACCAAGCCTTCGTGAATAATCCTCCCCCGTCTGCGTGTTTTCTTCTTCACAGGCTTACCTCCTCCTCTTTCTCCTCCGCAACCCAGTCTCTGAACACGTGCTGATAGTGCTCCTCCAGCTGCGGGTAGATCTCCGAGCTGATTGTCGTGAACTCTTCCAGGCTCTCACGATCCAGGCCTCCTTCTGCATTGTAGTTGTTGTAAGACAAGGAGAGTCCCCCCTGATATCCAATCTCCTGAGTCGAGTTATCCAGAAACTCTATCAGCTCTTTCAGGGTAAACGGCTTTTTGCTGGAGTTCGGCCAAAGGTAGCTTTCGTGTTCGTCGTATTCATCGGCCAACGAATAATGCAGCAAACCGTCTTCCTTCTTAGCTCGGATGCTGATGACGTCCTGGGTGGTAGATTTCAGTGTGACTCGGGCGATCTCGGTTTCTCCGGGGTTGTAGTCCGGTAAATACTCCCCACCCATAAACATCGGGTGAATTGCACCTAAGTATTT
>JASMGX010000167.1 GCA_030751095.1 Pirellulales bacterium
CTTGTTGCCGGCAGAGTGGTTTGACATGAGCAGTGCCACCCAAGATGAAAGCTGTATGCTACGAGCACTTCACCTAGCCCGACAGGGTGAGGGGCATGTTGAACCGAATCCGATGGTCGGTTGTGTCATTACCCGCGATGGTGTGACTGTCGGCGAAGGATTTCATTCGGCCTATGGAAAAGATCACGCAGAAGTCGAAGCCCTGCGGGTCGCCGGAGAGACCGCTGCGGGGGGATGCCTTTATGTCAATCTGGAACCGTGTTGCCATCATGGAAAAACGCCGCCCTGCAGCCAGGCGATCATCGCCGCAGGCCTGGGGAGAGTGGTCGTGGCCCACGAGGATCCGTCTGAACAGGTTGCCGGTGGTGGCTTTGAAGAGCTGCGAGCCGCTGGAATTGAAGTGGTTACCGGAGTCGCGGAGGAGGCTGCGAGAAAATTAAACGCACCTTATTTCCATCGCCTCAGAACCGGACGACCCTGGGTGATCGCCAAGTGGGCGATGACGCTCGATGGCAAGATTGCCACCGATGAAGGTGAAAGTCGCTGGATTTCCTGCGAACGGTCGCGAGAGATTGTCCATCGATTGCGAGGCCGGGTCGATGCGGTCGCGATTGGCAGCGGTACGGCCAGAGCCGACGATCCATTGCTCACCGCGCGGCCAGCGGGACCTCGCCTGGCAACCCGCATTGTGCTGGACAGTCAAGCGCGCTTGTCGCTTACGAGTCAATTGGTCAAGACGGCAGGGGAAGTGCCCATCCTGGTAGTCACCGGACCGAGTGCGGACCGGGAGGCCATGGAGAATCTGGCCGCAAAGGGCTGTGACATTCTCCAGCTTGGCGAAAACGCTTCCGCCGCACGAATTCGGACGCTACTGACCGAGTTGGGCACCCGGGGCATGACGAACCTGCTGGTCGAAGGGGGATCAGAGCTGCTCGGAAGTTTTCTCGATGCGGGCCTGATCGATGAGGTCCACATTTTCCTCGCCCCCATCCTCTTCGGCGGCCGTGGGATATCGGCCATCGGGGGTGACGGGATCGCAAAAATGGCCGACTCCTGGAAGCTTGCCGACCTGCAGATGGAGAAGATTGGTTGCGATCTGTACCTGCATGGACCGTTGCTACGGAGATAAACCCCATCTAATTCGGATTGGATTTTCCTGGGCTAAAACCGACAAATACCGCATTTTCCCGCCATAACATATCTACCCTCGCTATTCTATCAACGATTTTGTTGTGAAAAATTTTGCGCTCTATTAGAATGTAGCAGTAGAGACGGCTCGGCATGGACTTCTCTTTTTGTGAGCCGGACTCTCGATCCGATTTTTCTCAAGCGGATCCGAGAGTGCCTGTGCAGGACAGCACGCCAACGGTAGCGGTAAGAAAAGACAACCTGGAGTTATTTGCAGCGGAACCGTGGCAATGCGTCTGAAAATGTATTTGCATTGCGAATCATCTTTCAGCGCGACGTTTGAAGAGGCGATTGATTCACAACCTGTCGATCGGTTAAGGCACTTTGCTCTGCCATTGCGAGCATGCCCCAGCCGGTAGCAACGTGGATCTTGTGGCAAATAGAAAATCGCACAGCACTCTTCAAATGGAGAATTCTGATGAGTACGGTTCCTTCTCACCCGTCTTCGAACGGCAACGGTAGCAGCAACGCGCCGCACTCCAACGGCAATGGACATGTCAAGAAACCTTTGCATTGTATTTCCGATGTTCGCCGGAGGCAGGGCATCACATTGCGAACGGTAGCCCGACGATGGGATCTCGATGTCTCTGATATTCGCGATCTAGAGAATGAAACTGCCAATTTGACACTCAGTCAGCTCTACGCCTGGCAGGAACTCCTAGAAGTACCTATCCATGAATTACTTCTCGACAGCGAGATGCCACTTTCTGCTCCTGTACTCCGCCGTGCTCAGTTGCTTCGTCTCATGAAGACAGCGGTCACTTTGAGCGAAAAATCTTCCCGCGAGGACGTTCAATACCTCATCCACCGACTGATGGATCAAATTCTTGAAATCATGCCCGAATTGAAATCGGTTGGACCCTGGCATGAAAGTGAAGAGCGAACCGACCTGCGTGAAAAACAAGTCTATCGCCTGCCTGAGAGTCACTAGAGTTCGAACGTAGACTGTCGAACGCCTGCCATAATCGTCCAGATTCAGGAGCCAATATATTTGGCAAACAGAGTTCGGGCCTGCGTGACATCATCCGTTCCCCCGACAATGGCTCTGCCATCGGGGAAAATAGTGAATTGATAATTCTCCACCGTCAGCCGCAGCAAAAACGTATTGTGGATCACCTGCCCGGTATCTGCGAGCCTCTTTGCCAAATCCTCCAGACAGATCGAAACTGTATCTCCGCTGCGAAGCTGCACGGAGTTGCGACCGCATAAAATAACCGATTGGCTACCACGCTTTCCTTCGAGCCAGGGAAATTCATGGCCACTGCAGGCTGGACACTCATGTGCATCGCGCAGCGTCTCCGTTCCGACCTGTCGCAAGCGATTATCCCAAAGATCGATGATTGTCAGACCCCGATTGATCGCTTCTAAATGACCGCTGAGAATTTTGATCGCTTCGGCGGCCTGGATACTGGCAACAACATTCACAATGCTTCCCAGAATCCCGGCGGTATCGCAGGTAGCGGTCGCGCCCGGGGGCGGAGGTTCGGGCATCAGACATCGCAGACAGGCGGTCTTCCCGGGAACCACAGTCATGGTCTGCCCTTCCGCACCAACGCAACCACCGTAAATCCACGGTTTGTCGAGTTGCAACGAAACATCGTTGAGTAACATTCGTGTTTCAAAATTATCGGTTCCATCGAGAAGCAGATCGGCCGTTTCGCTCAACTCGATCACATTCCGACAATCGACATCCGCAACAACCGGTTCGATTTGAATCTGCGAATTGATGCGCCTCAATTTGTTGGCCGCAGCAATTGCTTTGGGCAAACCCTCTGCAACATCCTGTTCATCAAACAGGACCTGTCGCTGCAAATTATTGAGTTCGAGAAAATCGCGATCGACAATCCGCAAATGTCCCACACCAGCGCGGGCGAGCGTGCCGGCGAGCACCGAACCGAGCGCTCCGCACCCACAAAGCAGAACACGGCTCTTTGAGAGCCGCTCCTGTCCCGCTACACCTAGCGGACCATAACGCATCTGCCGCACATAGCGGTCCAAATCCGCTGGGAAAGTAGGTTGTTCTGACATGTGTTTCACTCATCCTTACTCTGTCCGGGATAAACGGCAACAGGCGGCCTACAAGCCCCGGCAAGAGACAATATACCCGGCCAGATCACCCAGGTGTGCTGTTTCGCGCTGTAATTCGTCACAAAACTGACGTGCCTTCCCAAGCGTGGTGGGGGCAGCAAGCTGTTTGATCGCCAGCACCGGTTGCGGCAGCGTACTGGCCACCAGATCGCCCTGTTGCAACAGTGCATCATCGACAAGCAAAACTTGCGCCCACTCGGGAGGAGTTTTGGGACATGTCCGTTGGCAGGCAAACATCAGATTGGGAGCGCGTTGGTCAAGTCCCTCTGGCAGATCCAGCATCTCATCCAGAACAACCATCGCTACCGCGGGCCACTCTGTGAGTCGTGAAAGCGATTGCACCAGGGACTCTTCACTATCGCCCGCCACGCGTGCCGCGAGCAGCACACCCTCGCGACTGGCCTGGTCCGCAAGTGTCTGTTCACCTGCGGGAACCAGCAAACCGGTGCCGGTTTCCCGACACGCTCTGAGCAACTGATGAGGCTCGCAAAACTCCTCGGTCAGAGCCGAAAAATCCACCAGGCGCATCACATAGCGACATCCCGCGTAGCGAAAGTGGCGACCGTCAACGCCCAGGGGCCGTATTCCGATCTGCCGATGTAGCGTTTCTTCAGTACACCCGTCCGCTTGTAGGTTCAGCGTCACGTCATAGAGAAAGGGGGATTCGGGTGTCCAGAAGCAGGGATCTGCCACAATCGCTCGCAGAACATCAGAGTATTCCCGATCGAGCCGCTGCAGGGAGAATTCGGAGGGCAGGGTATCGGCATGGGCGCAAAAGGGACCACGCACACAACCTGAGAGAGAGACCCCATCGGCAGCTAAAGCGCGGACATAAATCTGAGATTCCACCACGCTGGTGGCGCCAAAGAAAATATCGAGAGAACCTGTAAACGATTTGCTGTCAGTCACTGTCGAACATTCCGTAAAAAACGAATGGACCTTTCTAAGCCTGCTGCGGGCTAGAGTCGCTCTTGATCACGCGGGCGAGAACCTCCGCGGTCGGTCCTTTCGCATTTCGCACCAATTCCTCCGGCGTACCTCTTGCCACGACCCGGCCCCCATCGTCACCTGCGCCCGGTCCGAGATCAATGATGTAATCTGCCGCTTTCATCAATTGAACATTATGGTCCACGACAATCAGGGAATGCCCTACATCCAACAGCGAGTCAAAACAGTCCTGCAATTGCACCACATCGGAAAAATGCAGACCGGTTGTCGGCTCATCGAGAATAAAAAGGGTCCGGCTACTCTTTCTCCAATTCGTAGCGGCCGCTAATTTAAGCCGCTGTGACTCCCCTCCCGAGAGCGTATTGGCGCCCTGGCCGAGTCGGAGATAGCCTAGCCCTACGTCGATCAGCCGCTTTAATTTTTCCTGCACTTTGGCGCGCCCGCGAAAAAACACAAATGCCTCGCGGATCGTCAATGCGAGTACATCGGCAATACTGCGACCGCGATACTTGATTTCTAAAATTTCCCGCCGGTAACGGTTGCCACCACATTGTGGGCAGAGCATGTAAATATCGGTAAGAAACTGCATGTCGATCTCAATCTGTCCTTCACCTTTACACCGGTTGCAACGACCACCATCGACATTAAAGCTAAAGTGGCTGGCACTGAAATTTCGCATGCGGGCATCGGCGGTCTCGGCAAAGACCCGGCGAATTTCGTCGAACGCTTTAATATAGGTAACCGGATTGGAACGCGGCGACCGACCGATTGGATTTTGGTCAATCAAGACACAGTCCTCAATCTGACTGGCACCAAACAGTTCATCGTAGGGTAACGGTTGTGCAGAATCCTTTTTCAATTCCATGCAAACTGCCGGGTAGAGCGTCTCCTGAACGAGACTGCTCTTGCCGGCACCGCTGACACCGCTGACCAAACAGAGTAGTCCGAGGGGAAATTCAACCTCCAAATTCTGCAAATTGTTTCCCCTCGCTCCGCAAAGCCGCAAGGAGCCACGCTCCGGTGTGCGGCGCGCGGGCAAGTCGCCAACTCCCCGCCTGCCCGCAAGATAGTCGGCGGTAATACTCTCAGACTCATTCTTTAGTTGTTCGGGGGTTCCCTGGAAAACAATTTCGCCACCCTGCTCACCCGCCCCCGGTCCGATCTCAACAACCTGATCTGCCGCGAGAATCATCTCTTCTTTATGTTCCACAACCACCACCGTATTGCCCCGATCGCGAAGAAGGGCAATAGCGGCCACCAGCGGGCCGAGGTCATGCGGATGCAAGCCGATCGAGGGCTCATCGAGGACGTAGAGCATGTTGACCAGACTCGATCCCAATGCCGATGTCAGGGCCACCCGCTGCGATTCCCCCGTCGAAAGGGTCCGCAATGGCCGGTCAAGCGTCAGATAATCGAGACCGACCGATTTCAAATAGCGCAAACGGGCGTCGATCTCACCAAGCATCTTACCCGCCAGTTGCGACTCTGCATCGGAAAGCCCCAGACGCGCCAGATACTCTCGGCAGTCCTCAATTTTCATCGCCAGAATGTCGGCAATGTGATGCTCGCCAACGTGGACTGCCAGCGATTCCTCCTTGAGCCGGGTTCCGCGACAGGCGGGACATGGAAGATAACTTCGCCAACGACTCAAAAAGGTTCTCAGATGCAATGTATACTTACGGCGCTCCAGCCATTTAAAAAATCCGGCAAGACCACCAAACTCTCGTTCGGGGACCCCTTCCTGGATCAGTTTTAGGTCCGATTCGGAAAGCTCGCCAAACGGCACATCGACCGGAAGATCGTAATCGCCAGCAAGCGCAAGGAGTTCCTCCAGTTCGTGCGCGTACGCCGGAGTATTCCAGGGTGCAATCGCACCCTCGCGTAATGTCTTTTTGACATCCGGAACAATCAGATCCATATCCATGACCGCTACCGTGCCAAATCCCTCGCAGCGATCGCAAGCGCCAAGGGGACTGTTGGCGTTGAAATAGCGAGGATCGTCCGAGACGTAAGAAATGTCACACGCTTCACAATGCATCGCATTGCTGAAGCCGATTTTCTGCCAGCGTTTTCCGTCGATCTGAACCGTAGGCAATGACTTTGCATCGCCAGCGGTTTCCTCAATCAATATGTGGATCCGACCCGCCCCATGCTCGAAGGCGGTTTCCAGCGAGTCGCACAAACGGGTGATATCCTTTACCGGTAATGCGAGGCGGTCGACGATGATTTCTAGCGGTTCATCGCCGGATACGTTTTCCACATCGGAGATCTCGTGAAAGTTGATGATCCGATCCAGCCAGATTCCCCGCTGAAAACCATCCTGAACCCATGGTTTGACCCGCTC
>JASMGX010000168.1 GCA_030751095.1 Pirellulales bacterium
CTGAGGGTACGTGTAGTGTGTACTGAAAGCGTCGCGATAGGTAACGAAAACCGAAATAGGGATGCTGGCCAGGCGCCCCGCTACCACCGCGGCAAAGCCCGTGCGCGCATCGAGTGCCATAATCCGTTGTAGTGGACGTTCGGCGTGCAATCGCTCGATTTCGAATACGAATTGTTCACGATATCGGACATCAAAGAACTCGTCTGGCCACCAAAGAATATCCAATTGCCCGTCGCCGGCCGGGTAGGATTCCTCCGCCGCGGTGTACAAAGGGATGCCGCAGGGGCGTTTAGGCAAGGCCAGAATTAGTTGGGTTCCCTGGGCTACGAGCGCCCCAACCAGTCGCTGAAGCAGCGCGGGTATTCCAGAATGATGACGAGGGCAGTCGTAAAGAAACAGGATTCGCGACATGGGTTATTCACGAAAGAAGCGAAAATGTGATGGTACGACCTGCGTTTTGGCATGTAAAGACCCGCGGTCGGACAGACCATTGGCGACTGCCATCGCAAGGTCTTTGGAGTTCATTGTCCTATGGGCTCTAGCACCGCATCCGACCGACCGGTTACGTTATGCATTATCAACGCCAGGCTTTGGCCCATTCCCCAGCAAGCATCTCGACCCATTGACATCTCATGGCGCAACCTACAAGCCCCGATATCGTCGCATTGGATTCAGGTAGTGACATCTACCGTGCAGTCCGCGACTTCGGTGGAGACATCGACTCCATTGAGGAAATCACGAGGCTGCGTGGGGCCGGGAAACTCAATGCCTGTTTCAGGGTGCAGCTCAAAGACGGGAGAACCGTTAAAGGGAGGCGATTCAGGCCTGTCAGCAAAAGAGAACGTGTTACTTCGCTCCATCCCGCGCTGCAGGGACTACCATTCAGTCGCCTGCTTGCTGTGCATGGTTCCGCAACCATCGAAGAGTGGGTTCATGGGACCCCAGTCGAACCTGGCTGGATAAGTGACGAGCAAATTCACAATCTGACGACGATACTCGGAAGCCTTCATTGCAGGAGCGTCCCTCGCGACTCCTCTCTAAACAAAGCGCGTGATGTCGATTGGGCTCTTCGTCGCTTGAGGATCCAGCTCGCGGAATTGGAGAGCGAGGGCCACATTGACTCGCATAATGTTACACAACTCATGAACCTGGCAATGAACAACATGCCACCAGGTTTGGAAATTGGAATTATTCATACCGACTTTCATCCTCAAAATATGATCATGAAGCAGGATGATGAAATATGGATTATCGACAACGAGGGCATCTCCCTCGGCGCTCTGGATTTTGATATTGCCAGGTGCTGGTTACACTGGCCGATGACACGCCAGCAACGAAACATTTTCTGTAACACCTATCGCGAATTCCGGAACCTGGATACGTTTTTAGCGCACCAGCGATTCTGGTCCATCTGCACCCTCGTTTCGACCACACGAACCCAGGTGCGATTTCGGCAACCGAGCCAGGGTCTGCTGAAAAAACTCAACCGAACCGTACAGAATGTCGGTGAAGAACTGTGGCCGGAATTAGTGCTGAACGACCCGGAATTAGTGTTGAACCACTAGGGCTACCCAAACTGACCGACTCTTCAACTTGGGTAAGCACGATACCGTTCGCAGCCGCTCAGTGCAGGAAGCAGAAGCCGGTCATTTCTCTGCGCTCTACCATGCATCACGATGCCAACCGCGAACAAATCGAACTACTGCTAGCAGCCAGCAATTAGGAAATGTCATATGTCGGTTGGCCGCTTTGGCAAGCTTGCGATTACTCTTGCTGGCTGGCATGGGCACTGCTACCATCTCGCCGCCGAAAATCAAATTTCCTATCAGCAAGTGTTTTTCTCGACAACCCGGATCGCACAATGGCCATACATTCCCAACGATATCCCAAAGCCATGATGAGGAATCTATCTCGAGCCTACCGAGAAAGGTCGGAATGGGAATATCTTTGTATCCACACGGCGGCGTATTCAAAAATACCGTCAGTCATTACGATTCCACTTCTTTGCGGACACGCCAAAGGTAAATTGAGATGTCCTCCTGAGATCGACATCGTGCTCATTCACAATTTTAAAAAGAAAACGGTCATGGAGAAGAGCTTGCACTATGTCGGAATTAGAGACTTTGTTGTCTTGAAAGTCGACCGTGGTATTCGATGGCACAATATACAGAAGATAAGAGAGTTAAAGGCGTTCCTCGATAGCGATCGATGCAAGGCTGAATATATTTTTTATTGTGATAGTTCGGACGCGTTTCTAAGAGATGACCCACAAAAGGCCATCCAATATCTTCAAGATGAGGATTGCGACCTCCTTTTTTCGAGTACACGTGCCCGAGCAGGCTATGAACTGATGCCGGAGGCGAAGGTGTGGTCCGATTCAATCGCGCGACAAGGTGGATATGGGGAGCGCTATCTAAATGCAGGTGTTTTTATTGCAAAGACATCCTTTCTTCGAGAAGTCATTGACGCGGCCATGGAGTATATCACGGAGAATCCCATTTCAAGGTTTGAGTATCGGCGACGGATTGAGAGTGAAGACGATTCCCTTGATTTGCGCTCATTCCCCGAAGGCATCTCGTGTGACCAAATAGTATTTCGCTATCTGCACCAGCAGTTCTACCCGCGCATGAAGATTGATTACAAAAACAATCTGGCATACCGCCCACGACTATAATCCGGGCCGTGGTCTGCTGGTCCGCATCGCATTCAACTCAGCTTCCGTAGCGGGATCGTTGACGAATTGAATCCTTTGCCGAGGGCGCAGCAGAGGCCAGCAGGAAAGCAAGGCACGTTGTTCGGGAGTTCCATGCTTGTGAATCCACAAGCTGCCGCAAGGCGAGGTGGGCTCGTAGTGCGTTCGTCGTTGCCAGCGTCGATGTCTAGGCGAAAGCGGTGAGTGCTGTGTTGAGGTGCAACAGACCGCCTTGTTCGTCATCAACAATCCTGTCGATCCAATAAGCCTGCTTTGCTGTTGGATAGCGCCCAGGCCAACGCCGAACTGCTTCAACAATTCCTTCAATGAAATTGTTGCCTGGGTTTTCTCTGTTGAACCGGGTTGCGTTGAACCGGGTTGCCTTCATCACGTAGTCGAAGCGGGTATGCCCGTGCCTGCAAAAACGGTTCCAGCAACAAATCAACCGAAACGTGACCACTACGTGTGAGCCGACATCATAATTTACGGAAACGCAAATGTATGCGGCTTGGGCGGCCTAGGGAAGGCCGAAGCCCCATCGCTTGCCACTTGGCACCGTTAATGACGAAATTGGCCGACGGCTGCCTCGCATTGCGAAGGATATTCAAGGGGGCTGGAACAGGCGGCCGTGGCTATGGCCAGTCGCAATGTGTTGGTAAACTGACGTTGCCAAAATGAATCACTGTTTTTCGGGAATCCAATCAAATGTCCCGCCTCAGAGCCCCTTCGGCAGCACGGTGCTGCCCCTTCCAGTCAATTTACCCCTTCCAGTCAATTTAATAGTCACGATCGCGTTCTGAAACATCGAGAAGCACAACCATGTCGATCAATCTTGGAATTATCACGGAACGGCTACAAAACTATGGCGGTTCTGAAATCTACCTTCTGGAGTGCTTGCGACGTTGGCAGGACGAACTTGAAATCGTCGTCTACACGACACAATTCAATCCCGAACTGTTTCGGGAATATGGCATCGACGAAGATAAAGTGGGGGTCCGCAAACTGGACCAGATCCGCAGCGACAAGACTCGCTTTGGATTGCTGGACGAACTTGTAGTAAACCCTCGCGTCTGGGAACGGCAGATCGGTCAACATGATCTCTATTTCCAGTATCTCTTCCCGACACAACTGGTCCGCAAAAGCCCTTCCATCTGGTTCGCCGCTGAACCGCTGCGGATGCTGTACGACCTGCGCCATCACAAGAGCACCGACAGCGCGATGATCTCGTACCACGTCTACCCCAGGATGGAATACTCGACGGCGGTGAAGTCCGATTTTGATGTCGTGCTGCAACTCATTGAAGAACTCGACCGAAACTCCGAGATCGAAACGCTAGCAACGAACAGCCGCATGATGGACGGGTACCTGGAAACGGTTTACGGGCGCCGAGCAGAAATGATTGCTTACCCGGGCATCAACCTGCCGGAAGTTGTCGATGGCCCGGCCGATAACCGAACAGCTCTGTACGTGGGCCGCTTCTGGCGACACAAACGCATCGAGCTGATCCTGGATGCATTAGCAATGCTCGACGACGGTAATCTCATTCTGGTCGGTGACGGCGCGGAGGCCGAGTCGCTCAAGGAACATGTCCGCGATCTGGGGCTCACCGAGCGTGTGCAGTTCTACAAGAACCTCGACAACGCCAAGCTCGACCAGATTTTCCGTAACGTGACCTGCGGGATTTACACACCAGTCAGAGAACCGTTTGGGATCATGCCTCTGGAAGCCGCTTCTCACGGCCTGCCGGTCGTTGTTACACCCGATGGCGGCTACACCGAGGTGCTCGACGCCTCCTGTGCTCACATCGTTCCTCCTCGCCCCGACTTGATTGCCGAAGCGCTCGAGTCATTGTTCTCCAATCACGAGCTTGCTCAGCAAATGGGCGCCGCGGGGCGCAAGAAAGTCGAGAACTTTACCTGGGACCATACCGCGGACAATCTGCTGCACCTCTTCAAGAGAAAAATGACCCGGCAGAAACTGCATCGCTGGAACCGCCAGTGCCGGCCCCTGCTGGGTGCTCATTACTATCCCTGGTACGGAATCGGTGACGAAGTGCGGCACTGGAATGAAAACACCGACTATGCCACCGTCGAAGACCTGCCCCTGCAGGGCCCCTATTCGTCCGATGATGAAGCGATTGTCGCCAGACACCTTGAACTTGCCGAACAAGGGGAGCTCGATTACCTGGTCATCAACCTGCAGGTCTCCGAAACCGGCCTCGATCTCCGTGAGCTGCGTGCCGTCCAATGTCTCTTCGACATAGCCGCCAAAACGGCGCCCGACCTGTCGCTCTGCTTCATGGTCACCTGCGATAAAGCCGACTCGTCGTCCATCGACGAGGCACTCGCCTGGCTGGAAGAAAATTACTTCGAACACCCAAGCTACCTGCGATTCGACAACAGGCCGGTATTGTGGTTCTTCATTACCGAATCCTTCATCGGCCACTTCTTCTATAACTATGTCAGGTTTGACAAGGCCACCAGCAACTACCACCGTATCGCCGCATCAGGTTTCTGCTTTTCAAAATGCCTCCCCAAGCAATACAGCGAATTCTTCGATGGCTGGAGTTTGTATTCTCCGCTGCAAATCGCGGATCCTGCCGAGTGTGAACGGTTGTGGCAGTCGAGCTACCAGGAATTCAAGGAAATCAAAACCCGCGATACCCTGGGCGTCTTCACCATTTGCCCAGGGTTCGACGACACTGGCCTGACGCAGGCCCTGAGAAAAAACACCACCTACCGGAAGATCGAGCGTGACGAGACAGCCACCTACACCAAGATGCAATCCGCTTGTCTCGCTCTACGCAATCGCCCCGACCTTGTGATCATCAATAGCTTCAACGAATTCCACGAGAACACCCACATCGAGCCCAGCGAAGAATTTGGCGATACGTATATCGAAGCGACCCGAAAGTTCAGCCAACAGCTCCGAAAATCCGGTGGCTGGGATCCCCGTGAGACTAATGAGTTGTCGGACGAATCAAACATGAGCGCCGTTTGAAGACACCTGATCGCATGACGCGACTCTCCAAAATTCTGCGCAAACTAAAGCACCGCATCAATGACGCGGCAGGCAGGGACAGGAAGTCCCGGATCAAAGTCGATTACCAGCCCGAGCCTGGCGAGTGGTCGCAGAAAGCAGAGCGATTGGTTGCTTACTGCCTGGGCGATCTGGAAGACGGAGCGATCCTGCCCTGCACCAAAGACCGACATTACCTCAAAAAGGAATCGATCCTGCTTGTCGAGACCGACCGTCGGGGCATTACCATTTCCTCAAATGCCGGTCGCAAAATTTGGGATCAGAAGAAAGTCATCCAGGCACTTATCCAGCAGCGGGCCGAGATTCCTCCGCACCTGAATGCCTGGCTGATACGAGGCGACGGCGCCGGCCGAGATAGCGAGCCCGACCAAGGGCTGCACCTTACCGGCATGCGCCACGCAACTCGGCGCGACCTGGTCCTGGCACCCACCGCCTGCCGCCATCGCTACCTGGGCCCACAGCTCGCTCAACAAATGACCACGCTCCGCGCAGCATGGACGCCCTGGGACAAAAAGTCGGACACCGCCTGGTGGGGAGGCGCTCTCACTGGCAACCACTGGCAGCATCACCATCCACGCACTCTCACTCGCAGTGACCTGCTGCACTACTTCACCGAAAACCCGTCCCACCAGGTCCACCTGCGCGTAACCCAGGTGCCCCCCAAGACAGAACTT
>JASMGX010000169.1 GCA_030751095.1 Pirellulales bacterium
AATTCCAATGACAAACATGCTAATTTTGCCGAACCCCTCGGTAAGATTTGATCAACTTGCAACATTTGTACGCACGACAAATGTTTCCAACCTGCCACAAGAGGTGACTCGGGCAACGTTGTTGAAAGTGGCACTACCGAAGCATCGGGTGGCCCGGTTCCTCAGCCCACCGAGGATGAAGTGATTGGTAGATTTCGTACCTACGCAAGTTCGGTAATTCCCGAAAAACGCGCGACACAAATTAAATCAGTGGTTCTGTCCCTCGACGACAATAATGCCGATTTAAATTATTGCGTTTTTTAATTTTTTATTTTATTTGCTAACTGATTGAATTTTTGTCAAATGTACGAAACGGCAACAGAAACCTGATACAGGCTATTGCAAAAAACCAAAACGCCAGTGCACCTAACAAGCGCATGCAGTCAGACAAAATATCCGCTGTGGGCAGCTTGTCCTGTCTACAGTTGTGCCAGGATCGGGACGCTATACGGCGAGCGGTCAGTATAATCAAGTAGTTCGAAGGGAGCAAAAGATGTTCCAAGACAATCAGGGACCCATCGAGAGCTTTGAATTTGGGAAATATACGATCAACGGCAGAGAGCACATGAAAGGAGTCAATGCTGGAAAGGACATTCGTCTCATGGGAGACGAAGTGAGTGAGTGGGCCGAGAGAGACGGACACGGCCTTACTCCGGACATGATTACAGGTGTCTACGACTGTGACGTTGAAGTGCTCATTATCGGCAATGGCGTTCACCAATATCTGCAGTGCCCGGACATTGTGAAGGAAGCTATCTCCTTACGGGGAATCCCCGAACTACAAGTGTTGGCAACGCCAGAAGCATGCAAAGAGTACAACTCGCTGCATCGACAAGGGCGAAGGGTCGCACTTCTAGCTCATGGAACCTGTTGATGACCAAAACCAAATCTAACAAAGCGCTGCGCCGGACCGCAATTCCGCTACGATCCATTGCTGCCGATGAACTTGGTCGTTAGCTTGGCAAGAATTCAACATCTATCTAGGCTCATCATTTCTCTTGTGAGGAGTAGTTACGCCAAGAGTAAGATTATAGGAGTAGCACGCGGTGAAAATCACCAATATAAAAGCCACACCAGTTAATATTCCCCTTGAAACCCCCATATACTGGACGGCGGGACTTTACCCCGGCACATCAAAAACCATCATTGAGGTGGAAACCGATGACGGTATTGTTGGCCTGGGCGAAGCGCCATCTTCGCACCTGACCCCAGCCATTGAAAGTCTTGGGCCGCGACTCATCGGCAAGGACCCCCTTGATATCGCTGAGATTGAAAGCCTGTGCGTTCCTCCATGGCAGATTGTGCAAAACACCGATGACAGTGCGGCTGTGACAGCTTTTGGTGGGCTGGAAATCGCCTTGTGGGATATTCGGGGCAAAGTGTGGCACCAACCGCTCTACAAGCTGTTGGGAGGCGCGGTGAGAAAAGAAATTCCCTTTACCGAATACTTCGCGTTTCGGAGTGTCACCAACGGTAAAGGGGGTGAGATGGATCCACAAGCCGTGACCGAATTTTGCCTGCGGATGCGCGAGGAACATGGCTCAACCTATTTTGAGGGCAAGTTGATTTTGGGCGACCCACAGCTTGAAATTCAAACGGTCAGGGCCTTGCGCGAAGCCCTGGGGCCAGAGGCTATGATTCGGCTTGATTCCAACATGCAATGGTCGCTGGCCACGGCACGACACGTGCTGCGTGAAATCGAGCCATACAACATCCGCAACTACGAAGACCCGGTGGCAACCTTTGAAGAGATGGCCGCCCTGCGACAACATTCAAGCATCCCCTTCTCCTCCCACGTGCCGGACATTCGGCGGGCGGTGGCGTTGGGTGTACCCGACACCATTGTGACCAATTTCGCCGTACTGGGTGGCATCAATCGGGCTATCCGTTTTATTGGGGCCTGCGAGGCAATGGGCGTGGGGTTCTGGTGTTACAGTGGTGATACCGGAATTTGTACGGCAGCTTATTTGCACGTGAAAGCCGCTATACCCTGGGTTCACGAACCAAGTCAGTCGCTATTGCGCTGGCAGGTTGGTGACGTCATCCAAGACGGCCCCTTCAAACCAAAGAATAACACGGTGCCGGTGCCCGAAGGCCCGGGCCTGGGGGTGGAACTTGATCGTGAGGCACTCGAATATTGGCATCAGCACCATGTTGACAACGGCCCGATGGATCATTTCCACGACCCGCACCGGCCCAGTTACTTCCGGCGGTTGCCATTGAGTTGAAATAAATTTCTCAATACCTCAAATTTTCAAAAGAAAGGTAAGTTCTGGTACACAGTGACGAAGATTTGGAGACACTCATATTCGAGCTTTAGGATTTTAAGGAAGGGCATCATGCCTTTCATTGAACCGGGGTATATTTCGCTGGTAAAATTGATTTTGTCGGCAACCACGGCACCCTGCCCCTTTTGGCGGTGGAGCATTCACGTTTGAAGCCAGTCTTTGGCAATGTCATTTATAGTCGGTTTTATTAGCGCTCCAGCCTGGTTTGACCCAGCCGCATCGGAATTTCCAACCGTTGTCGAAGAGAGGGTGCAAACACAGCAAGCGCCACTCCCATTACCAGATTTCGATTATTGTCTTGAAAGCATCGCATCCGTTCAAGACGAACTCAATCTATGCGCTAAAAGCCTAAAAGCAATGGGGTGCACTCTCGTTGCACAGGTCGGCAGCCCTTTTGCGTGGGCCTGTGTTTCCAGTGAGTCAGAAGCCCGCTCACGAAGCGAGATTATGTCCAATTCCGCTAATGTACCATCCATAATGACCGGTCTCGCTATAGTCGATGGATTGAAATCACATGGCGTAAAACAAATTGCATTAAACTGCACCTATTATGAAAGCGGTTGGCGGGACGGCTTTGCAAATTTCCTAAGTATCTGCGGCTTCAACACAATCCATGCTTCAACACTTTCCGACCAGGGATTGATTGCAGCCGATCCTAAAATGGCCGATTATGGGTGGGCTATGACCCATGAGTTGACAACCAAATCGATTCTCGCAGTTGCAGAGGCTTCGCCAAGTGCCGAGGCAATCGTCGTTACTGGTTCTGGGACAAGAACCTTGAAAATTCTTTCAGATTTGGAATCAGAGATTAAACGCCCGATTGTTGCGGCAGATACAGTACTTTATTGGGCGATCGCAAAAATTTTGGGTCTGACGCTGAAACCTGAGATGGGTTCGTTAACAGATATTTAGGGTGTAAATGAGTAATGTCTAACAAGGGCATGCAAACAGACTAAATGCCTGCTACGCGCGCATTTTGCCGTTGATGCGGGGCAATAGGCATCCGCTTTTGTAGATTTCTAAGGAAAACAGTGAAGAATGCGACTGGGAATCCACACCTATAGCTTATATCATCACGGCATCGCCGAGGATTGGGCAGGCTTTCGGCTGCCTTGGACCAGACAAATGGATATATGGCAGCTAGTGGATCATGTCGTAGAACTTGGTTTAGAAGGCATTCATCTAGATGATGGGGCGTTTGACTCCTTGGATAAATCCCATTTGCACAGAGTCAAAGCGTGTGCAGCTGAACGGAATCTTTATCTCGAATACAACTTTGCCATGCTCAACGACAAATACGATACAAAGGTTCAGCACGATATTGATGAGGGAATAACCATTGCCAATGCAATTGGTGCAGATGTGGCCAAATTGGGAATGAATATAAGCCGTCCCCATCCAATCGCAGCAAGCAAGTTTCACCCAGAGGTTATGGTTCAGCTAGAAAATGTTGTGGCGCAATTGAAGAAAAATGCGCCATATGCCCAGAACGCCGGAGTGAAAATTGCGGTAGAAAACCATACAGATGCATTTTCGGAAGAAGTACTCTGGGTATTGGATCAGGTGGATCACCCCGCTATTGGTGCATGCGTAGACACTGTCAATGCCTTGCATGTCACCGAAAATCCGATTGCGGCGATTGAGAATTTAGCTCCCAGAGCTTTCACCAATCATTTCCGGGACGGTAAAATCATTATCCAGCCTGATGGCTTCAAACTGACCGGCGCCGCCGTAGGAGAAGGCGATCTCGACATGAAACGGGCTTACGAGCTGATCAAAAAGAATCCCGCTGTCAATCGACTGAACATCGAGTTGGATTTGAAGTGCCCTCTGGACAATATGCAAGAAGCTCTGCATATCGAACGCGAGGCTTTAGAAAGAAGCATATTGTATTGTCGAGAGGTATTAGGTATTTAGAACAGAGTTTTGGCAACCACAAACATCTGGCATGCCAGCGTAGACGTCCGCCTAACAACGCCAACACATCCGGCTGTTGAGGCAGCGTTTTTTGTTGAGGTGGCATTGGCTGCACCTTTGACTGTCTAACGTACATTGAAACTAAAGCGGTGGTCAGCATGTTCACTGAGTGCGCGTCGGCAAAAATGAATCGATTTGATCTTAAGGGCTCCAAAGCAACTATGAAGGCGATTGTCACCACCGGCAACGGCGGATACGACAAGCTCGAATATCGTGAAGTTCCGCTCCCGACACTTGTGCCAGGAGAGGTACTGCTGAATGTCCTCGCCGCCGGAGTGAACAACACTGAAATCAATACCCGCGTGGGTTGGTACTCTTCCACAGTCACAGCTAGCACAGAAGATGCGGCGGTTGCCGATGAACATAAAGCGACGGCAAACGCAGACGGGGGATGGAATGAGGCGACCCCGTTTCCGTTCATTCAGGGCACGGATTGTTGCGGTCGTGTTGTTGCCATCGCCCGTGGCGGAGACGAAAGCTCCATTGGTTCACGTGTACTCGTGCGGCCATGCATTCGCCAGTCGGGATTTCAATCCCCGGACAACATCTGGATGGGCATCGATTTCGACGGCGCGTTCGCGCAATTCGTGAAAGTACCCGCCGGAGATGTTTTCCCGGTGGATTGCGATTGGAGCGATACCGAACTTGCTACGATCCCTTGTGCTTACGGTACGGCTGAAAACATGGTTAATCGGACGAACCTGTGTGCGGGCGAGCATGTGTTAGTCACTGGCGCGTCGGGCGGTGTCGGTTCAGCCGTCGTGCAACTGGCGAAGCGGCGTGGTGCCACCGTGACCGCAATCGCGGGGAGGCCAAAGATGGAGCAAGTGCGGTCAATCGGAGCACATCATGTCATCGCTCGGGATGATGATATCATCGCTTGTCTCGGGGAGAACTCTGTGGACATCGTCGCTGATGTTGTGGCGGGACCAACCTTCGGTGGGATGCTGAGGGCGCTGAAGAGAGGGGGGAGGTATGTGTCCTCCGGTGCGATCGGCGGCCCAATAGTGAGTCTCGATATGCGCACCTTTTATCTAAAGGATCTGACGATGATTGGCTGCACCGCCTGGGAGGAACCCGTCTTCCCGAACCTCATTTACTACATCGAGCGCGGCGAATTGCGGCCGCTATTAGCGAAGACGTTTCCGCTCGAATGCATCGCGGACGCGCAGCGCGAGTTTCTTCAGAAGAAACATTGCGGCAATTTCGTCTTGATTCCGCCCCCATTGGATGCCTGACAAGTCGTATATGCTGCACTAGATTCCCTGAAGCTCGGCAGTCACGCAAGCCGTCTCAATAAGACGCATATCGGCTGTCAATCTAGGCGCTCTCGGCGCCAGGCTGACGCGTGCGCCAGAGTTCAATCTTTGGCCGGCTGTCGCTGAGATCTTCCGCAGTTAATATCAACACAGAGAATGGCCTTCAGTTTGACCGCAGAACACAATCAGTGATAGAATGCCGTGGTCGCCTAGTTGTATCGTCGAATTAGTTTGTAGGTGCGATTCCGCACACTACAACTCCTACGCACAACAAAATGCAAGGCTCATGACACAAACAATCTCTACTCCCGACCTGGCGAAACAGCTGGGAAACCCCGGCTTCAGTGTCATCGATGTTCGCCCCATGGCAGCATACAACGGTTGGCCACTGCTGGGCGAGGCTAGGGGCGGGCACATCCCCGGGGCCATCGCCCTTCCACTTTCGTGGACTGACGATATTGAAGATACCAACCTGAAGACGCTTTTGCAATCGAAGGGCCTGACAGCAGAAAAAACCGTGGTCGTATACGGCTACAGCCCCGGCGATGCCGTCGCCATGGGCGACAGGCTTACGGATTTGGGATATGAAAATGTGCGCACATATCGGGCAGGATGGGAAGCATGGGCGGCGGATAACAGTTTGCCGATGTCTCGCTTAACCCGCTACGAAAAACTTGTCCATCCTGAGTGGATGCACAGGCTGATAAAAGGCGAGCACGCTGAAAGCTATCCGGACAATGGGTTCGCAATCTTTCACGTCAATTTCGGGGTGTCGGAGGAATATGCAGCGGGACATATTCCCAGAGCCATGCACCTGGATACCA
>JASMGX010000016.1:0-6377 GCA_030751095.1 Pirellulales bacterium
GGCACCACCACTGCGGATGTCACCATTGACTGGCTCGGTAAAAAAATCCGCCTTGAGGGGCGGATCCAGGGCAGAGGTTTGACGATCCGCTCCGAGAAGTGGATGTCCGGCGATGCTGTTGCACTTGAAAGTTGCAATGCCGTTTTGAATTTAGATTTTGATGGAGAGCAACTGCAGATCAACCGCTGCCGTATTGCATCCGACTTGGCAAATCTCGAGTTGGAGACCAGCTTACAGATCGATCAGGATGTAAAAGTAGGTTGGCGAGATTTTTTGGGCCAAAACAACGTTCGCGTATCGGGAGAGGTCGATCTAGCGCGACTTGCCGCTCAATTGCCTTCCATACTGCGGATCCGTCAGGATGCTCAAGTGACATCGGGTCGGGTCATTTTTTCGGTACAAAATACTCTGGAGGAAAATCTCCAGCGCTGGGATGCCTCGCTGAAGGCGAACGGCATTGAGGCTCTAGCGGCCGGTAAACTGATCCGATGGCAACAGCCAGTAACGATGAGCCTCTCCGCGGCTGAGAGACCCGATAGACGGATTGTCGGAAATCTGAACTTCGATTGCGATTACCTTTCATTGGAAGCGAATGGATCGATTGCAGAGGCAACCATTGCCGCCAGGGGAGATTTGACTCGCCTCGCGGAAGATCTCAACCCTTTGATTGATTTGCAAGGGCTCCATTTGGCAGGTCGGTTCGATGCCAGTGTCGATCTGCAACGCCAGGGCAAAGATCAATTTGACGCCAACGGTCACGTGCTTGTCCAAGGTCTGGAATTCTGGTTTCCAGGTTGGCGGCCCGTTCGTGAGGATCGCATTACGCTCAGTTTGCAAACAAAAGGAGAGTTAAGGGAAGGAAAATTTCCGCTCTTTCAAGAAGCAATGTTGCGGATGAATTCAGCGCAAGATCAACTTCAGATATCGCTGGGTGGTCCCATATCCACTGCCACCCTGCTTACGGGACTCCCTGTCGTTGTGCAGGCCAATGGAGAGCTTGCCTCCTGGATGGTGCGACTGCAGACCTGGTTGCCATTATCGGATTGGCAATTGCAGGGTACGACTCAATTGACGCTAAACGGCATCATCGGGTTGGCGGGTGTCGATGTCAAAACGGCGAAGGCCCAGATCGACAAACTGCGGATCGTTTCTCCCAGTCACGTCATTGAAGAATCCTCCGTTATTGCGACCGCAAGCGGTAAATGGGATCGCGTGAACCATACGGTGACGACAGGCGCAGTCGCTCTCCGTCTGCCATCGGCGGTGTTCTGGACAGAAAAGTTGCTCATCGACTTGCCCTCACCGGCCAGATCGGGCCCTGCTGCAAAAGGCGATCTATTCGTACGGGCCGACCTGAAGAAACTACAGGGGTGGATCACCAACCGGCAAGCTGCTCCGCAATCGCTATTGGCCGGACAGATGGAGGGCAAGGTACGTCTCGATACTCGAGATGAGAGTACGGTGGCCGGATGCAATCTTGTCATCAAAAATTTTGAATTCTCAGTCCCTGCCCAATCGGCTGCTTCAGCCAGTGTGGCAGAGAATCCACAAAGCCGCCCGCGAATCCAAGCGGTGCGTTGGAAACCGATCTGGAAAGAAAGAGAATTTGCAATCAATGGTCGCGGTCGGTATGTTCCGCAGGAAGATCGGATCTCTCTCGATGATCTCCAGGTCGAATCCGGCCCTCTCGGACTCATCCAGACTAGTGGCACGTTCTCCCAACTCACCACGACACCCTCTGCCGATATAAACGGGCGGTTGAAATATGATCTGTCGCAGATTGCCGCGCTGTTAAGACCCTATCTTGGGCAGGATCTTCATCTGAAAGGGAGTGGAAACCAGCCATTTTTCTTTCGGGGCCATTTACCTCCGTCGGGTCGTTCAGACAGTTCCAATAATCCGCCCTGGTGGGTCGATGCAAATGCCGGTGCGGGATTTGCATGGGATGCTTTAGACCTCTATGGCTTACGGACAGGCAAAGGCGAAGTCCGGGCGACACTTGCGCAAGGAGTTGTCCGTTTCAAGCCTATCGATCTCTCTTTCAGTAGCGGTCGACTGAAGACAACGCCCTGGATTCGTCTGAGCGATGATCCGCAGGCATTGTTTCTCAGTAAGGATACCCGGTTGGAGCATGTCATGCTGACGGAGGAACTCTGTCAGCAATGGCTCCAGTTTCTAGCGCCAGTGTTGGCGCAGGCGACGCGCGCTCAGGGGCAGTTTTCGTTAACATTGCCCCATTCCATGATTCCGCTAAAGGATCGGAAAAAAAGTGAGCTGGCAGGTAGCCTCATCATTCATTCCGCCCAAGTGTCCCCCGGTCCTTTGACGGCTCAGATCGCTGCGATTGCAGCGCAGGTTGATGCCATCATTAAGCGTCGACCGGGAGTTCGTCCAGGATCGACCACTCTGAAGATCACGCCCCAGACCATTCCTTTTCGGGTGGCGGATGGACGTGTGGAACACCAGAACTTTCAGATCGAGATTGGTGACGTTATCGTACGAACCAGTGGCTATGTCGGATTCGATCAATCACTTGGTCTGGTAGCTGAGATTCCGATTCGCGATAAGTGGGTTCAGCGGGACAAATTTCTACGCGGTCTCAAAGGACAGACATTGAAGATTCCCATTAGTGGCACTCTCAACAAACCGCAGTTGGACAAGCGTATCATTGCCTGGCTTGGACAACAGATGATCGGCAGCGCGGCAGGCGGGTTGCTTGAAGATGCACTCGATCGAGGATTGCAGCAAGGTCTGGATAAGTTGTTTCGCTAGTCGCGTGCCGGTCATTTGCGAGGCGGTGTCGTCCTGTTGCCACACTACTATTCTGTGGGATCTACCGCTGCACCCCGGTTACTGATTCATCGACCGTTTCACAGGGAAAGCGGTCATCGCTGGATTGTCAAACGGGTCTGCAATGCGGTACACTTAGGGTTCGCCCGCCGTGAAAAAGCCGCTCTATGTGGCGAATCGACAGTCACGATGGTTGCCGCCCGAGAAGATCCAGTCTGGTTCCGCTGTTACCATGTTTGATGCCCTGCAGGAAAATCTGTCCGGTGCTTTTCGCTCCCTCCGTGGTCGGGGCAAGTTGTCCGAAGCCAACATGCGCGATGGTTTGGCGCAGGTTCGCGAGGCGCTGCTCGAAGCGGATGTAAGCCTTTCGGTGGTCCGCGATTTCATGGACCGTGTGACCGAACAGGCAGTCGGTGAGCGCGTCCTTGCAAGCCTCGACCCGAGCCAGCAGGTTGTCGGTATCGTCCATCAGGAACTGATCAACCTGATGGGGCCAGTCGATCATGATCTCCATCTTCGCAAGGGGACGACGGTTCTCATGCTCTGCGGTCTGCAGGGATCTGGCAAAACCACCTCATGTGCGAAGCTGGCACAACGGATCAAAAATCTCAACAAGAAGCCTATGCTCTGTGCCGCCGACTTGCAGCGTCCAGCGGCAATTGACCAATTGCATGTGCTGGGCGAACAGATCGGCGTACCGGTTTTTTCTCAGCGCGAAAGCAAAAATCCGGTTGCAGTTTGTCAGGCGGCTCTCGCCGAGGCCAAAAGCCGTGAGGTTGATGTATTAATTCTGGATACTGCGGGCCGACTGGCGATCGACGAAGAACTGATGGCGGAACTCACGTCGATAGACCGGAAGGTGCAGCCGGATCAGGTCTATCTCGTCGTTGATGGGATGACCGGTCAGGATGCCGTCAAGAGCGCCAAGGGTTTCAACGACGCGTTGGAACTCGATGGCTGCATTATGACAAAACTCGATGGCGATGCGCGAGGGGGAGCGGCGTTATCGGTAAAACATGTTACAGGAGTGCCGATTAAGTTTATCGGTACGGGTGAACAAGTGGACGGGCTGGAAGAATTTCATCCCGACCGATTGACCGGCCGCATTCTCGGGATGGGTGATGTGTTGACGCTTGTCGAACAGGCGCAGCAAAAATTTGACCAGCAGGAAATGGAGCGTCAGGAAGAACGTCTCAAGAAGGGCGAGTTCACATTAGATGACTTTCGCAAACAGTTATCTCAAGTCACGAAATTGGGTCCCATGGGCAAGGTCATGGGAATGTTGGGAATGGACGGCGGCCTGTCTGAGAAGATGGGTGGCGGCGACATGGACAAGGACATGCAACGCTTGTTCGGCATTATTGATTCAATGACTGCCGAGGAACGTCGTAACCCGACCAAGATTGTCGATCAGAGTCGTCGCGGAAGGATCGCGCAAGGGGCTGGCGTTTCCCCCGGAGAGGTCAACGATCTGGTCAAGCAATTTGACAGTATGGCCACGCTGATGAAGCAGATGGCGGGCAAGGGAATGCGTGAGCGGATGAAGATGGCCAAGGAATTACAGAATCAGGCGATGACGAATCCTGGGGGAAAACTGGGCAAGACCAAGCAGGGGACCGGAAAGCGTTTGAGCAGCAAAGAACGGCAAAAATTGAAAAAAATGCGGGAAAAAGAAGTTCGCCGCAAAAAAAGGGCGAGTCGGACGGGAGGAAAATGAGATGGGACCTTTCACGGTTCTGGCGAGAGACCGCCCGCCTTCTCGGTGAAAATGGTGCCGGGAGGGCTAACAAAAAACGTTCCGACAAGGCAAAATGATGGGTCCGAAATTTGTTTAAAGGAGATTGTTGGTGGCAGTTAGAATTCGCATGAAGAAGTTGGGACGGAAGCACCGCCCTTTTTTCCGCATTTGTGCGGTCGATGGGCGTTCGCCGAGAGATGGTCGTGTTCTTGAGGAGATCGGTACGTATGATCCGATGATTTCGGATGCCGATGCTCGTGTCGCTTTAGACCATGGGCGGATCCAGTATTGGCTTGGTGTCGGTGCTCAAATGAGTGACAAAGTACAGGTCTTGGTAAAAAAGTATGGTCCGGAAGGCACCCATCTTGAGGCTCGTGAAGCGGCCCTCGCCAAGCTTGCTGCACCACGCGTGATTCCTGATCCTGGGGAGCCGGCTTATACGCCCGAGGTGGAAAAAACGGAGGCGCCTGCGGCGGCTGAAGGGGCGGACCCGCCAGCAGCAACCGAGGAAGCACCGCAAGCTGCTGCAGAAGTAGCCGAAGAAGTAGCCGAGGAAGTAGCCGAGGAAGTAGCCCAAGAGGCTGCTGAAGAAAAAGCCGAAGAGGCTGCTGAAGAAACAGAAGAAAAAAGCGAGTGATGAGTCATGCGTTTTGACGTTCTGACCCTGTTCCCGGAGATGTTTCCGGGATACTTGGGACAGAGTTTGTTGAAGCGGGCCATCGATGCCGACCTGGTTGCGGTGCATTTGCACAATATCCGTGATTGGGCTCACGACCGGCATCAATCGGTAGATGATCGCCCCTTTGGTGGCGGTCCCGGTATGGTGCTGAAAGTGGAACCGGTGGTCGAGGCGGTTGAAGCGGTTGAAAAGCAGGTCGATTCTGGGGGGCATCTGGTGATGTTGACACCCCAGGGAAAACGGCTGGACCAACCGACCGTAGAGTCGTTGGCGGAGTATTCCCAGCTGACACTGCTGTGCGGTCGTTACGAGGGATTTGATGAACGGGTGCGGACAATCCTACAACCGGAAGAAATATCGGTTGGCGATTACGTGCTCAACGGTGGCGAAGTTGCAGCGATGAATATTATTGATGCGGTGGTACGATTGATTCCTGGATTTTTGGGAGATGCAGAGAGTCCGTTACAGGATTCATTTTCCGGAGAAAATCGCCATCGCCTCGAGTTTTCTCAGTACACGCGACCGCGCGAGTACCGAGGACTCAAAGTGCCGGAAGTCCTGCTCACAGGAAATCATGAAGAGATTGCAGCTTGGCGACAACAGGAGAGTACCGATAGGACACGCCAGCGGAGAGAAGATTTAATTCAATAAGATCTGTCCGGCAATACGATAGATCACGACACTATACATGGGTTGCCCGCCTCTAGGTGGTTATAAAAAGGAAATGGAGTCATGAGTCAGCAGATTTTAGACCTTGTCGAGGGTGGGTGTCTCAAGGAAGAACCACCGTTTTTTGAAGTCGGGGACACGGTCGATGTCCACACTCGGATTATGGAAGGGGACAAGGAGCGGATACAGATTTTTAATGGCACCGTGATCGCCCGCTCAGGGTCGGGGACACGTGAAATGTTTACCGTTCGTCGAGTTGTAGGTGGCGAAGGTGTGGAACGGAAGTTTCCTGTGCAGTCTCCCCGGATAGCAAAAGTTGAAGTCAAACGACGGGGCATCGTGCGTCGGGCGAAGCTCTACTTTTTGCGGGACCGGATCGGAAAGGCAGTGCGACTCAAGGAACGCCGGTTTGATTAACCGCTCGATAGGCGGGGTCCAAAATGGGCAGTCGTTGGTTGCGTTTGTTGTGGTCTCCCAAGACTTTGGGAAACCGTGGCGAGG
>JASMGX010000016.1:6639-34933 GCA_030751095.1 Pirellulales bacterium
GTTTGACGTGGTTGCGGTCACCTGGCCTCCGGAAAACAAAAAGCCAACCATTGAACACTACATCGATGCATTCGAGAGTGCCACATAGGAATGGCCGGACTAAGAAGGTTTCTTTTCTCCTCTTGCGCTCGGCTGAGCGATGCGCAAGAGGAGGACATATTCTCAGATCGAAAGAATGCGAATCATCGGAAGTCTGCTCGCTCGAGAGAATGCTCTATAATCACGGACTGGCCAGCTTCACCATCTAATCGCCCCCGGATCCTTCTGCATGCTCCACGGTTATCACGGCTGTTACCGTCGCGTTGATGTGACGACAGGCACATCGGTGGACGTTCCGCTTGGCGAAACGGTTCTGAGGAAGTTCATTGGCGGCTCGGGCCTCGGTACCTACCTTCTGCTTGCCGAGCAAGGTGCGACAGTAGATCCATTGTCGCCGGAGGCATACATCGCATTCGTTTTCAGCCCTTTGGTGTCGAGTCCTCTGACGACATCGGCAAAATTTGCGGTCGTGAGTAAAAGCCCGCTCACCGGCCGGATTAATGACGCACTGGCAGGGAGTCGTTTTGCAATCGCGGGAAAAAGAACGGGTTGCGATGCGATCGTTCTGACGGGCCGCGCGCACGTTCCATCAATCCTCGTCATCGATAGTGATCGTGTTGAACTGCAACCGGCCGGTGACCTGTGGGGTAGTGAAATAGCATCTGCCGAGAAAAGCCTGAGGGACCGATTTGGTGGTGAGTTTCAAGCAGCGGTCATTGGCCCAGCAGGAGAGCGTCAGGTGCTGTTTGCAACAATTTCACACGACGGCCGCCACGCGGGTCGCGGCGGCAGCGGTGCAGTATTAGGCGCAAAAAATCTCAAGGCGATTGTTGTGCGGGGAACGCAAAAAACCTCCTGGGCGGCCGAAGAGCAATTAATTGAGGCCGCAAAACGTTTGTCGGATCTTTCGTTCGGTCCGGCAACTGCAAAATATCGCGAACTCGGCACGGCCGAAAATTTGTTAATTTTTAATCGCCTCCATGCACTGCCAACCCGCAATTTTCAACAAGGTTCTTTTGCGGACGCAGCACAACTCGCACCGGAGCAGTTGGCGGCCTCCCGATCGAGGACGCGGTCATCGTGCGCTGCTTGCACGATCGGCTGTGAACACATGTATGGAATTCGCCCGCGAGCAGATGCCGGGTCGCGCCGGGAAGAATCGTCGGTCCGTGTAGAATATGAAAATCTCTTTGCACTCGGACCGCTATGCGGTATCGGCGAAGCAGATGAAGTCCTTCGGGCCTCGGCGCGGTGCGATCAATTGGGCATCGATACGATCAGTGCCGGAGGAACAATTGCCTTTGCGATGGAGTGTGCCGAGCGCGGCTTGTTGGATGAGCCCTGGCTGCAATTTGGAAGTTCAGCCGCGCTGCACCGTTGTATCGAAATGATCGCAACGCGCACCGGCCTGGGCGATCGAATGGCCACCGGGTGTCGCCGAATGGGTGAAGAACTTGGGGGCGATGCGATCGATTTTGCCCCGCACGTCAAAGGTTTGGAAATACCGGGGTACGAGCCACGTGCCCTGCAAACGATGGCACTTGGGTTCGCCGTTGGTACGCGGGGAGCAGACCACAATCGCAGTGGCGCGTATGAGATTGATTTTTCAGATCAGGTCGATCGGAGGGCTCTCGATCCGTCGGGAGTGGAACTTGCAATTCAAACCGAGGATAGCGCGGCACTGATGGATTCGCTCATCTTGTGCAAATTTTTGCGGGGTGTGTTCGATGATTTTCCTGAGGAAGCGGCAGAACTACTCGCCCTGGTCACAGGTTGGGATGTGACGGGCGATGAACTGCGTCAAACCGCACGAAGGATCGTTTTCGCAAAAAAAGTATTTAACATCCGCGCGGGATGGCAGCCAAAAGAGGATACGCTGCCGGCACGCCTTCTCGACAATCCGCTGGCGGATGATCCGAAGGCAGAACTTTCCCGAGAACGACTCGCGGAAGTCATCTCTGCCTACAACATGGCGCGGGGTTGGACAAGCGATGGCTTTGTGACCGAGGCCGCGCTCAAGCGACTCGATTTGATCGGTTTGTAGCCTCTTTGTTTTTCCAACAAAGAAAGTCCCGTTCAGGTTGCAGTGAGCCAGTCAATCGATCCAGCCACCCCCCAAGACGCGATGATCCTGGTAGCAGACGGCTGCCTGCCCCGGGGCTACCCCGTAACAGGGTCTATCGAACTGTACGCGCAGTCGATTTTTCGGCAACGGCTCCACAGTCGCCGCTACGCTGTCGCTATTGTAGCGGATCTGTACTTGGCACCGGATGGGACCCTTCGGAGGGTCGGTCAGCCAATTCGTCCCCGATGCGGTAAGCGTATCGCGGGCTAACTCTTCCCGGGTTCCGAGTACAACCTGGCACGTGTCGGGCTCGATCCGCACGACATAACGGGGCTCGCCCATTGCGACCCCCACGCCCCTCCGCTGGCCGATGGTAAATCGCTCGATCCCAGGATGTTCGCCCACAACCGTGCCATCGGTAGTGACGATCTGGCCGGCAGTACTTGGCGTTTTTCGTCGTTCGCGGACAAACGCATCATGTTTTCCCAGTGGTACAAAGCAGATTTCCTGACTGTCTTTTTTTTCAGCAACCCGAAGCCCGATTTGATGGGCGATATTGCGTATCTGTGTTTTTTGGTATTTGCCTACCGGGAGCATCATCTGCTCAAGCAATTCGCGTTGAACGCCAAAGAGAACGTACGACTGATCCTTAGAAAGGTCGCAGCCGCGCATCAAGGCGACCTCCCCCCCGCTGTCCGTCTCGAGGCGGGCGTAGTGCCCGGTTGCCACATATTCGGCCCCAATGCTCTGGGCATATTCAAACAGTTTTCCAAACTTGATCCAGTTGTTGCACATCACGCAAGGGTTGGGCGTGCGACCTGCGGTATACTCATCAACGAAATAGTCGATGATTGTAGAAAATTCAGCCTCCAGGTTTAGGGCGTAGAAAGGAATGTTTAGATGATCGGCAACCCGGCGTCCATCTTCGGCGTCTGCTGCACTGCAACACCCCTGCTTGTGATCGACTCCCCCGGTGGGAACAGCGAGTGGCCCCGTTCCACCTGCCTGAGGGCCTGTTTCACAAGGCGCGACCACGGGAGACTCTTCGCCATGTCGCATAAAAACACCGATCACCTCGTGCCCTTCTTCGCAAAGCAGCGCAGCGGCGACACTGCTGTCGACGCCACCCGACATGGCAAGAACAATGCGAGACATAGGATCGGATCTACATTCGGGGACAAAAAACGTGGGACCGCCCGCCCAATCGGCCGGGGCAGAGGTTTAGTCTAAGATCGCCAGATTCGATAGACAAGAGAGAAGGCTCCTGATGCCGGTTCCCATGTAAATAAGATTGTGCCTACAATAGACGCAACCGTTTTTGAGTCTCAGGAGATATTTGCGATGGAAAAAGAAGTCAAAGACCGCGCCGAAGGGATCCAGCAGAGGATTCTCCAACTCCGAGACTCTCTTTGACTACGCTGGCAAGCAGGCCGAAGTCCAAGCCATTGAAAAGCAGATGGCGCAAACCGATTTTTGGGACCATCAAGAGAAGGCCCAGGAGACGGTCACTCGTCTGAAGGGCACCAATGCGATTCTCAAGCCGCTCGATGAACTTCTCATTGCCGGTGGCGATCTTGAGGCGCTGCTCGAGATGGCCCAAGAAGATGAGGGGCTTGAGCAAGAGTTGCGCGGGGAAATTACCCGTCTAGAAAAATCTCTCGAGACCCTCGAAGTCCAGTCGCTTCTGGATGGTATGCATGATGCCGCCGGAGCCATTCTTACAATCAATGCCCGTGATGGCGGAACGGATGCTAACGACTGGGCTGAAATGCTGCTCAGGATGTATATCCAGTGGGCACAGAAAAACAACTATTCGTCGGAGTTGTTTGACCGCCAGGACAATGATGAAGCGGGAATCAACAGTGCATCGCTCGCGATTCGTGGTCCGATGGCGTACGGATATCTCAAAGGTGAAACCGGCATGCATCGACTGGTTCGCATCAGTCCATTCAACTCGGAGGGGAAACGTCAAACGAGTTTTGCGTCGGTTGATGTGACTCCCGAGGTGGCTGATGAAGGGGAGGTAGAAATTGACCCGTCCGAAGTGAGAGTCGATACCTACCGCGCCAGTGGAGCAGGCGGCCAGCATGTTAATAAAACAGATAGTGCCGTACGGCTGACGCACCTGCCAACCAACATTGTCGTGCAGTGTCAGAACGAACGGAGCCAGCACAAAAATCGGGCCACCGCTTACAAAATGCTCCGCGCACAACTTGCTCGCGTTGAAGAAGAAAAGCGGGAAGCGGAACAGGCGGCACGCTATAAGGATCGGGCTCGTGTTGGATTTGGTTCTCAGATTCGCAACTATTTTTTGCATCCGGATCAGAGAGTGAAGGATGCCAGGACGAATCACCTGATCGGTAATTTCCAGTCGGTGATGGATGGTGGCATACAACCATTTCTCGATACGTATCTTCGTTGGCGCGTCAAAACGAACTAGCAGACGATTGTGGAGAGGCGCAATGCACACGATGTCACTGTGATCGGGTGTGGCGAGGTGGAGAGTGCGGTGCTCTACCATCTTGCCAGACAGGGGGTGTGTGCCCTGGCATAGAACTGGAGAGCCTGATCGATGCAACCCGGGAGATAGGCCGCCGCTTCACCGCTGATTCGGTTTCGCCCGAGCGCGGAGGCCGAACGAGAGATCAACTGAGAGAGACAGCAAGCCTCTACGCCTCACGGATTCTCAGAAGTTTCCTTCTCGTCCTTCCGCCGCAGGTCCCAGAGCTTGGCGTATTTCATGAAGACGCTGAAGGTGGCCAGGGTGCAGAGCACGAGGCCGTGCCTGCCGTCGAGGAAGCCGCGCCGAAGCACATACATGCAGAAGAATCGCCACATCGGCCGCAGCGTCAGGTTGATGAGGCCCGCGCGCCGGCCTTTCTTATACAGGTCGTTGGCGGCCCAGGTAGTGTATCGGCCGAATTTTTCCAGATACTGCGCGAACGATGTGTAGGTGTGGTGAATGAGGTACTCGTAGATCGTGCCGACCTGGCCGTCAACGATGACGTCCGCGTGAACTTCCAGGTCCTCGTAACGCCCCTTGTCCCGCCGCCACAGGCGCACCAGGTAATCTCTGTTCCAGCCGCAGTGACGGATCAGCCTACCGAAGAACGTCGTCATGCGCTTGATGGAGAAACCGTCGCACGGAGTGTCGCTTTTCAAGATCTCGAGGATGCGCGACTTGAGCTCGGGGGTGACGCGCTCGTCGGCGTCGAGCACCATGATCCAATCGCTCGCGGCCTGCGGGATGGCCCAGTTTTTCTGAGTGGCCGAGTTCACATATTCGTGCTGGACGATGTGGTCGGTGTATTCGCGGGCGATGTCGAGGGTGCGGTCGGTCGAGAAGGAATCGACCACGAAGATGTCGTCAGCCCACGTAACGCTTTTGAGGCAGTCGCGGAGGTTACTTTCCTCGTTGAAGGTGGGCACGATCACAGTGATCGTCTCGGGCATCGGCAGGGCTCCCGGGATAGCGCATCAAGGCGCAGTCAGGCTAACACTACAACGTCAGGCTTTGCCACCGAGGGCACAGAGAAGATCGAGGAACGACGGGGAGACGCCGGCGACACGCTGAGGGCGACAATGCCGGGACCACAACCCGATGAATTGCTCTCTGGACACGTCCTGCAAGTCCTCTTTGCATCCTTCTCTATGTCCCCTGCGATCTCTGTGTCCTCTGCGATCTCTGTGGCAACTCTAATGTTGCAGAGCCTAAGCGACGCGCGTTCCAGCGTCAAGACGAGAGTCCGGTCAACGGGCCGCCGCCCGCTCCACAGTCGCCACGTCAAGCTGCGCGAAGACGTCTATCGGATTCCGCAGATGCGCCCACCGATGTCGCCCGAGTCGATCGGCAGAGAATATGCGACTTTCTGCGGGATGAGTTTTCCGGGGTGTCATCTCGACCGTTGGATCACAGCGTTAGTTTCTGCGCCACGTCCCCCGATGAACATTTTATCGTTGATTGCTACTTCGAATATGCGAATGAGGCTTTTGCTGCAGGATTGTCTGGTCACGGCTACAAATGTGTTCCGATATTAGGACAGACGCTTGCCGAACTTTCTCTCCAAGGGCCGCCGACGCTACCGGTAGAATTTCTTTCTCTAGACCGTTTCAACGGTCATTGCCCCAAGTCCCGAAACGATTGATCCGGTTGTAGCGCTTGTGATGCCGGGCTGTGTTTCGAGGTAGAGACATAGGTTGCAAAAAAGCAACCTGATCCCGCCCCGCGTGCTAATTTTGTATAGCGGAAAGTCTAGGGGGATCGCTCGAGGCTGCGCGTTGAAGTAGGAGTGTACGCGCATTCTTTCCGCGAAGAAAAAACCAGAAATGAGTTATTGCGCACACCTGCAACAAACTTAAAACGGACAACGGATCTAAAACGGGCAACGGAGTTTTGCCTCCAACTGCTGCTATTGTGACTATGGACATCATTGTTTGATGGTCACTCGATTGATGGATTATGTCAGCTGAAATAAAAACAAATAAAAAACTGCATTACCGACAGCACTTAATAGCAATGCTCTTGCTTGGTTGCATGAGTCCAGTCGGCTGTCGCAGTTTTTATGAATCGAGGTTACCTTCCCCGCCACCGGTTGCCGGTCCAAATGTCCCTTCGGGCATCCCTCAGGTGGGAGGTATTGCCCCCGTTTTATCGGGACCGCCAGCAGAGATTGCAGGTCCTCAAACGGCACCGCCAACGGTTATACCGCCCGCGTTTACGAGTCTATTTGGAGGATGGCGCAACAACGCAAAATTAACACTCTCCCCCCAGAGCATTGTGGCCCCTGTCGGCAGCGAAGTGGTTCTCATCGGTGGTATTCTTGATGGTAAGGGTCAAGGTGCGGTGAGCCAGCGCATCGATTGGATGCTTTCGCCGGATAGTATTGGGCAATTCGTTTCTGTCGATAACAATCCGGGTTGTTTTCTCTTTCGTTTCCCCTCGAATCGCCCTCGGAAAGTCACCAACAGTTATGCCGTCAGTAGTACCAGCACAGCACGGGCACTCCTCGGTAGAGGGACTGAAACGAATCAGGACAATGTTGCGGTAGAGCCTGGTCAAACATGGATTACTGTCAGTTCGCCCACGGATGGAACCAGTCACGTAACTGCCTTCGCACCTCACGTACCGGCATGGGATCTCCGTAAACAGATCGCCACCATTTATTGGGTTGATGCGCAGTTTAGTTTCCCGGCACCAGTCATTGCGCCCGTTGGAGAGCGGCAGTCGCTCACAACGGTGGTGACTCGCCTTAGCGATGGTTCGCCCTTAAAGGGTTTTCTCGTGCGTTACCAGTTGACCGAGGATGGCAATGTGGGGTTTGCGCCCACGGGAACGGCCGTCCAGGAAGTTTTGACAGATGCTGAAGGTAGGGCTACGGTCGAAGTTTTTCAGCGCAAGTCGGTGCGGAGCGAAAATCAAATACAGATCGAGGTCGTCCGCCCAGCAGGTCTCGCGGGTGCTGCGGATCGCAAATTATCGGTCGGTCGCGGATCGACCACGGTGACCTGGACCGCTCCAGGCGTGAATCTCGAATTATCGGGCCCCCCAAATGCCGCTGTTGGTTCGGAGGCAAAGTATCGGATCACAATAAACAATACGGGAGATTTACCCCTACACGATGTTGTGATTACAAATCGGGTGCCCAGTCAGTTGCAGTACGAAAGTAGTAGCATTGTTGCCGAGACATTGGCCAATAGCATCAAGTGGAAAATCAGCGAGTTGGGCGCCGGGCAGGTTGAAACGATCCTTGTGAATTACAAAGTAACCCGCGATGGACCGATTTCCAACTGTGTCTCAGTCACCAATGTTGAACGCGTGGAGGACAGAGAATGCGTATCGACGAACGCATCGCTTCCGGAACTTGAATTGAATGTTACCGGGCCGGATGCTGCGACCGTTGGCCAGCAGATAACGTATGCAATTTCGATTACCAACCGAAGTACCAGCACGTTGAACAATCTGATTATTAAGAACACCTTTGACGACGGCCTAAAGCACGCCGTTGCCCAAAGCCCCATCGAGCGAGATTTAGGGCCGCTCTCTTCTGGGCAGACTCGTAACGATATCGGCGTGACCTTTACGGTCACCAAGCCGGGCCGTCTCTGCCAGAGTGTCGAAATTGTGGGCGATGGAATTCCTGCGACGCAGCGCACAATCTGTATCAATGCAAAGCCTCAATCGCAGACGGCTCCGGCCGCCCTGCGGGTCGAAAAGCGTGGGCCGAAGACCGGTCGCGTCGGGGAAGCCATTGTTTTTGATGTGATTGTGACCAATACCGGTGGGGCTCCTCTCAAAGATGTCAAAGTGGTCGATACCTTCGAACGCGGTCTAGAGCCAAGTCGTGTCTCGGACGGCTACAAAATTGAAGAGGATCAATTGACGTGGCGATTTGATGTAATACCTCCGGGGGAAAGCCAGCAGTTGCAGGTGGAGGCCCTCTGCAAAGAGGCGACCCGTGCCTGCAGTCGGGTTACTGTCACGGCGGCAGAGGATTTGGTAATGGCCGATGAGGCCTGCGTGCAAATCGCACCGGCGGTTGGAGGCGATCGTTCTCCCGCGGACCAAACCGGCCCCACGACCCCATCTCCGGAAGCGAACAGTGGTGGCCAAAAGGATGCTGAAATTGGAGATGTTTTATCGCTCAGCGTATCGGATTTGCGCGACGAAGTGCCTGTTGGCAGCAACATCATCTATGAAGTAAAAGTGACCAATCTCCAAAATATTGTCGATTCGGATGTCATCGTTGCCTTGACCGTTCCCGAAGGTCTTGCGCCAACAGAGCGCGGAGTGGGGATTGTTGCTCCCAGCAATCCAAATATTTCCGGGCGCGTTATCCAATTCAATCCGGTTGCTGAAATTCGTCCCGGTGAATCATTGATTTACCGCATTCCGATTCAGGCGGAGCAAGCGGGACAATTCCGATCCCAGATACGCGTGAACAGCGCTTCCCAGAGACGCCCGCTGATCAGGACCGAAGATTCCAGCGTCTACAGCGACAACTAAGTCCAAGACATCTTAGCCGGGTAGCGGATCGAATCGAATTTCCACGCAATCGCTTCTGGCGGCACTTTTTTTTTCGATCGTTGCCAGTCCATCAAATTGTTGGCCTCGTAATCTGACGATCAGTCGATTTGAATTTTCGCTGTGCGTTTCATACAATCCGCGATCGAATCGACTCACTCGGCCACGATTGCCCTCAAGTGGGCCTTCGAAGTCAAGAAAATCGAGTCGATGTTCTTTGAGAACCGTAGCAGAAAGGGTACTGCCCGTGACCGGTTCACTCGGCAGGGACCATGTTGCAAGCCCCCCTTCTGTTTCCAGCATGAGATCCCAGTGCAGCGTCTGCAGGGTGTCGGGGGGAGGGTCGTGACGCAGTACGACAAAACGGGGCATAGGGCGACTGTTTTGTGCGGGTGGTGACCGAAGGTATTTTTTGAACAGCGATTGGCAAGCCGCTCAAGGAAACATCAGCAGGGCATATCTTTTTTTTCCTGACCGCAGGACCATCACGCTCTCACTGGCTAAATCATTTGTTGAGAGCCTCGCTTCGACATCCTCAACACGATGGTTGTTGACATAAGCCCCTCCCTGGCTGATGCACCGTCGCGCCTCACTTTTACTTTTTGCCAGGCCGGCACGGCAGAAGGCCTCGAGGATGTCGAGGCCATCCCCGCTCAATTCTCCTCGATCGACCGTTTCGCTCGGCACGTCAGAAAAAATTTCGGCAAGTTCCTGATCCGAAAGCGCTGAGACCTCGGCACCGAACAACACCTCTGAAGCGCGACAAGCTTTGGAAAGTCCATCCTTACCGTGGACAAATTCTGTGATTGTTTCGGCCAACCGCCGCTGGCTGTTGCGACTCCCGGGATCGACCTGACGATCTTCATCCAGGGCGAGGATATCCTCTCGCTCCATTTCGGTAAGCAATCTCAAACAGCGGCCCACAACATCATCGTCCACGTTGTACCAGTATTGATAGAACGCATACGGGCTCGTTTTTTGAGGCGAAAGCCAGATGGTTCCCTGTTCCGTTTTGCCCATTTTTGCCCCATCGCTTCGAGTCAGCAGCGGACAGGTGATTCCGTAGAGGGGGCTGGTTCCAAGGCGACGACCGAGTTCGATCCCCGCGGTAATATTTCCCCATTGGTCGCTGCCACCGACTTGTAGTTCACAGCCGAATTCTTTGTGTAGGTGGACAAAATCATAGGCTTGCAACAGCATGTAACTGAATTCGGTATAACTCATACCCGCATCGGTTTGTTCGAGACGGGTCTTAACAGACTCTTTTGCCAGCATCACATTGACTGGAAAGTGTTTACCGATGTCGCGAAGAAAAGAGAGGTAATCCCAACGCTTCATCCAGTCATAATTGTTGACCAGTATGGCGCCATTTGAAGACTCAAAGTCCAAAAACTGTTGCAGCTCACCACTGATGCTCTGAAGATTGTGGTCAATGATTTCCGGGGAGAGTAGCGTTCGTTCCTGGTTCTTCCCGCTCGGATCGCCGATCATTCCGGTGGCGCCCCCGGCAAGCACGATCGGACGATGCCCGGCTTTTTGGAAGCGTCTGAGCATCATTAAGGCAACAAAGTTGCCAACATGCAGCCCATCGGAGGTAGGGTCGAAGCCAGCGTAAAGCGTACGGCTAGCCGCAGCTAACCATTGCGGTAGATGATCGGGATCGGTCGTCTGCTGAACCGAAGCTCGCCAATCAAGCTCTTCGCAAATATCCATATCGTACGATCTACCGGTTGCCAAAAGATTCGGTTGTTTGCCAGTGGGAGCATCAACGAGCCCGTATGATGTCGCATCTGCGTGGGAGACGATAGTGGGGGTTGAACGGTTGGACCGCTAGCGAAAAAAATCATCGTCCGCAAAGGGGTTGCCGGTGCCACCTGTGCGGGGTTTTGGAAGCACTTTGAGGATCTGGGCCGCCAATCGCAGGTCCTGCTTGTTGGTGATTTTGCGGTTCAGAGGCGAGCCTTCTACAACGGTTACTTCGTGCCCGATCTGCTCCACCAGTTGGGCATCATCGGTGGCAACGCATCCGTTGCGACGGGCGTACGCTTCGAGTAATAATTCCCGACGAAAAACTTGCGGTGTCTGTGCCTCCCACAATCCTTTGCGATCGATGGTTTCCTTGACAATGTTTTGGTCCCTCACGCGTTTGAGTGTTGCTGTAACCGGCAGGGCAAAGAGTGCGGCACCCGATTTCTCTGCAGCCTCAAAGAGAGTGGCAATCCATTCATCCACGATACACGGTCTTGCGGCATCATGGACAGCAACAAAATCAGCCTCCGGTTTGACGTGGGCGAGTGCCTTTTCAATCGAATCGGCCCGCTCTTTGCCACCATCGACGACATCGATACCTAAGATCGCAACATTGGCTGCAAACTTCATTTCAAAAGATTCGCGATCGTCTTCGGCAATGACCAGAATCAACTGAATCACATCGTCACGATTGAGGAATTTTTCCGCAGAGTGCAGCCAGACAGCCCGTTTATCCAATGTTGCAAACGGTTTTTTGTAATGCTTGTCTTTGAATCGCCGGCTCTTTCCGGCTGCCGGCATGATTACAGCGAATTTGGGCACGTGGCGGGAATCCCAGTTTGGAGTTCTGGCGTTCTTGATCCGGCATCATAGCACGAGCGGCAACCACTCGTGTAGCGGGTTCGTTATGGTTGTTTCCCATCTGCGTGCGGGGTATCCGCAATCCGACCGAGCAGAAGTTCGGGGAGGAGCGTCCGCAGGCGGTCGATGCTATTTGCATCTTCCGGAACTTGCCCGAGAAGCGTGTACCTGTCTTGCTCAAGGTGGGAACGAAGCATTTTGAGACGATGGTGCATCTGGGCAAGCCGATCGGCCGTTTCCGCTGCGCTGAGTTCATGAGGAGAGAATTTCAAATTGGGTGCATCGGGATCTTGAATCAGCCGGATGAGATTCCCTTGTGTTGCTTTATAGCGTTGCCCGTCCAGAAATATTCTCCGAAGCTTTAGCGATGGATTGAAATGATAGACCGGATCGGGTCCAAAGTAGAAACTCAATCCGCCAGCTGCACGAAACCCGACGACGATGCTTTCCTCAAAGGCGTCTAGTTTCAATTCGACGCGATCGACCAGTCCGGTCGCTTCTTTAAGAAGGTCCTCTCGATCTTGTTGTAGCCTGTGCGTCATGGGGTAACACGATATGCAGGATTGAAACAAAACAGTCTTGCGCCCGCCAAGCCACCGCGATGAGCCGCAGATCACGGCTATATATCAAATTTCTCATCGGTTATCTTACCGATTAGCATTTCTCACAGCAACGGATGGAGTGTTTTCGTCGGCAGTGCAAAAAGGAGTCTCTGGATGGATGAAAAGGAAACGACGCTGCTTGAGGCAAAAAAATTTCGTGTTGTGCGGCGGCAGGAAAATCGAGCTTGCGGGCCACCGGTGAGTCAGGAACTGATTCTCCATCCCGGGGCCGTTGCGATGGTGGCCATGATCGATGCCGATCGCGTCTGTCTGATCAAAAACAGGCGGATTGCTGTGGGAGAGACACTGATTGAGTTGCCGGCAGGCACCCTGGAACCGGGCGAGAATCCGCAAATTGCCGCAGCCCGCGAACTGGCAGAGGAAACGGGCTACCGGGCAGGAAAAATGGTGTTGCTCACCGAGTGTTTTATGTCTCCCGGTATCCTCAGAGAGCGGATGCATATTTTTCTGGCGACCGAGTTGGTGGAGGGCAGGATGTCGCTTGCAGAGGACGAACAGATTGAGCCAATGATTGTCCGTTGGAGCGAGGCAATAGAGATGGTCGAAGATGGCCGCATTCAGGATGCCAAGTCGATCGTCGGATTGCTCAGTTACGATCGCATGCGCATCAAATGACGTATTGTCGTTGCCTGAAGAGCAGCGCAGTTGTTCGGGATATTATTGGGGCTGAGACGTCTTGTGCGGCTTCGTTCTTTTGCGATTGCGTGAACGGTTTCGGTAGAGCATGTTGGCCAGCAGTTCGGGCGTACCCTGCATTGTACGATGGTGGCTTGAGTGCCAGTCTCTGTCTGTTGGTACGAACGAGTCGTCGAGCGGCCAGGGATCGAGCGGTTGGTACCCGAGTACGCGAGTGAGTTTGCTTGAGTCGAGGGTGACGTTTCCTGCTCGTGGCGGGATTGGCCCCGCCTGCTTGCGATAGCAGCCATGGAGCAGTTTTGGATCATAACCGCCGACGACATTGACGATTTGCGCGATCTCATAGAGACTCAGTCGCCGCGGTCCACCGGCATGATAAAGGCCGTGAAGCGAACCGCCCAACACCTCCTCAAAAAGGTGATTCATGCAGTCGGTATAACTGGGCGTTCTCACTTCGTCGTAATAGAGAGTTGCCGGCTTCGCATTTTTGAAGCGCCATTGAATCCAATCAATGGCCCCGGCGTGACCGCTGTGACTGATACCCATCGGCAGTGAAATTCGGAGAATGCAGGCACTCGGACAGGAGAGCAGGATCAATCGCTCCGCGGCAGCCATCGAGTGTCCATACTCGGTGACCGGATCGGTGAAATCACTCTCGAGGTGGTCTCCTCGCCCTGTTCCTGAAAACACCAGATCGATAGAAAGATGGAGCAGGCGTGTTTCGGTGCCGGCAATGATTTCGAGCAGATTGCGAACCCCTTCCACATTGGTCCGCCAAGCCAGGTCGGGATCCAACTCACAGGATTTGAGTGCACAATTTCCCGCACAGTCGAGGACAGAACGAAATTGGTAGCGGTCAAACAGTCGCCCCAGGGTGTCGGCATCCTCGGCGTTGCAAGGTTCGATACCCGGGCCGGCGAGAGGCCAATTATTTTTTTGTCGGATGCCAATAACCTGTCCGGGAAATCGATTGCGGAAGTGCTGCAGCGCATTGTATCCCGCAACGCCAGCAACTCCGGTAATTAACAGAGGAAGCGGAAATGAATCGTTGGAGGCTAGAGCCATGGTTGGTCGTAGGCTTGTCAAAAGTGGATGAATTTAACAATCAGATAGCCGATCGCTAGTGCCAGATAACATAACGCAACAAAGATCAAAAGTGCCATGCTCCAGCGGGAACTTTTCTGTGCCGGGGCAAGTTGTCTGCGGAGGACTACATGGTTTAAAAAGATGAGGCCAAGGGAATAGGAAACGGTGCCAAAAATTCCGATCACCGCCGAAAGCAGGATGAGGGTTCCGGGCGGCTCAAGGTACATGGTAACAGAGGTTACACCTGCTAAAGCAAGTACGATTCCGTAATACCACGTCCGCTGATCCTGTTTTGAAAATTCTGGCCAGATCGACTCTAGGGCATCGAGGTGAATGCGGCTCACGCAGTCGACCGTAGCCAGCCATGTATCGGCCAGAAAAGCCCCGGCGATAAACAGGAACAGAAGACGTCCCGCATCTCCCCAACTGACGGCAAAAAACTGGCTCTGCACAACCGCAATTTCAAACTGTTCGGGCAGTTGTTTTTCAGGATGGAGAAGCACAAATGCCAATAGGCAAGTCATCAGGGTGGTTGCCAGGTTGCCGAGGATTCCAATCCAGGTTTCCAGTGCGAGATAGCGATACCAGGACTTTAATCGCGATGTGGACTCGGCATCCTGTGCCGGTAGTGTCCCCGCCCCACCATGAAGAGATACCCGATGTCCGCGAAATCCTGTCATCGGCACCATGTAGCTGGCCATTCCCGCTCCTTTCTCCTTGATCCAATAGGAGTAAAAAAGCGTCCAAAAACCACCGAGACCGGCAAAGGTGATCGCGGTCAAAAGCTGTTCGGCGTCTGCTGCTTGAAACTTCTGCATCTCGTTAAAGTCAGGCCAAATGAGCCCTTGCAAAAATTCACCTAGATGCGAGCGGACACTGGGATGGCTGCATGCCACCGCCATGCCGACGATGGAGATGCTGGCCACAATCTTCATCACCCATTCAATCAGACGGTATGCTGTTTTGGCATACAGAATAGCCACGGTGAAGAAAATAATTGAGACCTGAGCCCAAAATAGTGTTTGGCTTCTGGGTTGCCAGTCCGTGGGGAAGTTGGTCAACCGCGCGATTGCGGTCCCGCCGGCTGTTGCAAATGCGCCAAACCAAAGAAACGAAACGGTAAAAAGCAGCCACAATGCCCCGCCGTACCATTTGTTGAGCCTAAAAAATCCACGAAAGATCCCCTCACCAGTAAGGATGGTATAGCGCCCGATTTCAAAAGTGAGGGGAAACTGAATGATGCAGGCGGGTATCAGTAAGAACAGAAATGCCAGTCCGTATTTGGCGACGATGTAGGGCCACCAGATCAGCTCTCCGCTACCCTGTGCCAATGCCATCCAGATAATGCCGGGGCCGAGCATTACCAGGAAGGCGGGTCGTGCGGGCAGTGGTTTCCGAGGCAGGGACTGCATGCAAAAATGGCCAGGGGAAAAAAGAAGATGATGCCCGTTTGGGCAGTGGGAACAAAAATATGCTTAAAGTGGTGCCCAGAAAAGTTTTGCGGCCCGGGACATTGGCCAGCGCCAGCATAGCTTGCTCAAGCAGCTTCTTGCTAGATGAAGGTCAGGTTGTCGCCAAAATTCTCTTGACGGCTGTGCCACCCGATTCTATATTCTGCCACCCCGCTCGCTCTGCTATTGGAGCAGATCATGCAATTTCTTAATGCAAAACGGTTTATGGAGAAGCCGTCATGACCCTAGATAGATCGTGTCGCTGGAAAGCCCTCGCTTTACGAACCGTCCGTCCGTTGCTGCTTGTGGTGGGTGGCGTATTTACTTTAGTGATTTGTATCGTTCTGCGCTACAGCACCGGTCCTGAGCTTGCCGTTGCCGAATCACGAACCGTACAGGATCAAACCCCGACTGCGGAAAATCCAAAAACACCACCCCCGATGCAGGTTGTTGCGAATGTCAATGGACAACAGATCCTTCGCCATGAACTTGCTAGAAATTGCCTGGTTCAGTATGGCCAGAGCGTTTTGGAGACAGTGTTGAATCGGCACTTGATCGCAATGGAATGTGGTCAGAAAAACGTTGTTATTACGAAACAAGATATCGATGCAGAGATTGATCAAGTGGCGAGAAGATTTGGTCTGCCAGTGGATCAATGGTTGAAGATGCTCAGCAATAATCGCGATATTTCTCCCAGGCATTATCGGGATGAAATTATTTGGCCCACCATCGCATTGCGGCGTTTGGCTAAGCAGCAATTGAACGTCAGCCCGGAAGAAGTTCAACAGGAAATTGAGTCGCGTTTCGGTCCTCAAGTTCAAGCGAGAATGATTGTTCTGAAGGATTCCGAGCTCGCGGTCAAAGTTAGGGCAGCGGCGATTGCAGATCCGGATAGTTTCTCTGCACTCGCCGTGAAGCACTCGGTGGACGTCAATAGTGCGAGTTCTGGCGGCATGATCCAGCCGATCCGTCGCCATTTGGGAGAAACACAAATTGAAGAGTCTGCCTTTTCCTTGCAGCCGGGTGAAATTTCGGCCATTACTCAGATTGGCGACCAGTATGTGATTCTTCAATGTATATCTCAAATTGAGGCCCGTTTACCTACCGACGAGTATTTGAGCAAGGCAAAAAAGACCATTGCAGAGTCGATTCGTGATCGAAAGCTGCGTACGGCAGGTAGTGATCTTTTCCGCAGACTTCAGGAAAAAGCCGAGGTCAAAAATGTCTTTAATGATGAGCAATTGCGTCAAGACATGCCGGGCGTTGCTGCCACGATCAATGGACAACCGATCACCACAAGGGAATTAGCCGAAGCCTGTATTGCCAGACACGGCAGAGAAGTTCTTAGTACACTTGTCAATCGTAAGATCATTGAAATTGAACTCGATCGTGCCCATTTGACGGTAAACGATGAGGATTTGGAATTGGAGGTCAGTCGAGCAGCTCGCGTAGCCGGTGTTACTCGGGAGGATGGAACGCCCGATTTTCCAAAATGGTTCAAAATAATAGAGGAGCAGCAAAAAGTATCCCAAGAGATGTATTTGGATAACATCGTATGGCCCAGTGTGGCATTGCGGAAATTAGTGCAGGGCCATGTGGAGGTCACCGAGAAAGATCTTGAAAAGGCCTACGACGCCAATTACGGTCCCCGCATTCGCTGTCGTGCCATTGTGATGAACAATCTGCGACGAGCGCAAGAGGTCTGGAATATGTACCGGGCAAATCCAACGCTAGAAAACTTTGCGAGGCTGGCTTCCGAGTACTCCGTTGATCCGGGAGGGAAATCGCTCGGAGGCGTGGTGCCACCTATCCAACGTCACGGTGGACAGAAACCACTAGAGGACGAAGCCTTCAAGTTGAAGCCGGGCGAGCATTCGGGTGTCATCCAGATAGCCGATAAGTTTGTTTTCCTTCTCTGCGAAGGTGTGACTAAACCTGTTGTTGTCGATAAGCAGGATGTCCGCGAAGTGCTGTACGAAGATATTCTTGAAAAAAAGCACCGGGTTATGATGGCAAGGCACTTTAAAAAGCTTGTGGAACAAGCCCGCATCAACACCACTCATTACCCGGAACTTTCTAAGAAGCCAGGCTTGGGCCCAGAAAAACGCGTTAACCGTTCTGCAGGTGCTCCGTTTCGCGGGTAAATCATTGCGATCTGTTTGCCGCGGTTTTTGAAAACAGAGCCGGGATGGGCCTCGTTTCTTGCGATTGTTGCTCCTCCTGATTTCGTGTTGCAGGGCCATTTTATCCGAGGACGATGGAAAATGTTTTCCCTCGACATTATCCTGAAGGTTTACGCGGTGAATACATTGAGGTCCCGGCGATGAGTTGCAACAGCGCAAGTTCCGATAATCCAGTCGATTATTCTAAGCCCTTCGATATTGAAGTGGCCTCCCGGGTCCATCGCTTGCCACCCTACCTTTTTGGAAATATTAACGCGCTGTTACTCAAAAAACGTCGCGCCGGTAAGGATGTGATTGATCTGGGAATGGGAAATCCGTCAGATCCGCCGGAAGATCTCGTCATCGAAAAATTGGCCGAGACGACCAGGGATCCAAAAAATCACGGATACGGTCCCGCTGCGGGCTTGGAAAAATTGCGCAGTGAGGTTGCCAGTAAATACTTGACGCGCTATGGGGTTCGAATCGATCCCAGTTCAGAGGTCATTGTCTGTATTGGTTCCAAGGAAGGTTTCAGCCACCTTTGCCTCGCTTTAATGGGGCCCGGAGATACAGCGATTATTCCATCCCCGTATTTCCCGGTACACGCGTATGCAGTGATGTTGGCGTCCGGCAATACAATCGCTCTGGAAGTGGCTAATAGTGAACAATTTCTCTCAAACGTTGCGTATACATGCCAGCATATTTTTCCAAAGCCAAAATTGCTGATCGTCAATTATCCGCACAATCCCTCCGCAGTCACCGTCGAGGCGGATTTCTATACGGAAATTGTGAAGTTAGCCAAACGTTACTCCTTTAATGTCATTAGTGATTTTGCCTATGCCGATGTGGCGTTTGATGGCTATCAGCCTCCGAGTTTTCTGGCAGCGCCGGGTGCGAAACAGGTGGGCGTTGAATTCACGACGATGAGCAAGGGATACAATATGGCTGGGTGGCGGGTTGGTTTTTGTGCGGGGCACCCCGATATGGTTCGCGCATTGGGGACGATCAAGGCCTATTATGATTATGGTCTTTTTACCCCCATCCAGATCGCTGCTATCATGGCCCTGCGGCATACAGAGGCGGCTATTTTGCGTCAAAGTGAGATCTACCAGAAACGGAGAGATGTCCTTTGTGCCGGTCTGCAGCGGCTTGGTTGGGAGGTCGATCCACCCCGAGCCGGTATGTTCTGTTGGGCGGCAATCCCCGAGCCTTGGCGATCCCGCAGCGATTCAATCGAATTTGCCACACTCCTGCTGGAAAAGGGAGATGTGGCGGTCAGTCCCGGGACCGGCTTCGGCCCGGCGGGTGAGGGCTTTTTGAGGCTTTCGCTTGTAGAGAACGAAAATCGCCTCCGGCAGGCGGTCCGTCAGATAGGCCGCTGTCTATCTGCCGAAAACGTGGGCTAAACGGGCCTTTTTCGCTGCAAATTGACCTTTTCGCAGGTTGCCCGTTTTGGTACTTACCCTACCCGGTCATGGTGCGTCTTTTGCGCCGAGTGCTGTTGGCGCTTGTTGATTCGCATAACGCCTTATGGGATGCCATTCTCGCGACTGAACCCATACATCAATTAACAATTAGGAAGAGTGTTATGAAACGCTGGTGTATTCGATTGTCGGTGCTGTCCTTCGTGGCTGCTTTGGGATGTATCGCGATTGCCGAAGCAAAGAAAACAAGCGCCGATCCCGCGATGGAGTCGATTGCCGCAAACGATGCCGTGCCGCATCCCGGGCCGGTTGCCAATCAGGCCCAGGCATTTGATGCTGCTGCGGCACGTGAAGAACAGAATAATAATCGCCAAAATCCGGCCCGCAATTCTGGCGATACGCTACCTGCTGCTGCGCCTGCTGGCGAGTCTACCACGGCACCCCGTCGGGATCCTTTCGGATTGGGCGGACCGCCCGCCACGCCTCCGGTTGCCGAACCAAAGCAACCATCACAAAGAGCCACACAAAATCGTTATGAAAATGTATCACCACCCGCGGACAATCGTTACGCTCCTGCGGCCCCCATTGCCGCACCGGCTACGCTGCCCGCCAGGGCGCGTCATGCGGAACCCCTACGCGCCGCAGACAACACCAGTCAGAGGTATCGAGATCCGCAGAACCCGACAACCCGCGATGCGTCGCCGGAGGCAACGAAATTTGATCGGTCCAATCGTGGCCAACCGGTCGATCGAGCGAATCCGCCCGCAACAGAACGATATGCTCGAGCAACCACTCAGGGAAGCCGATTTTCAGATCGAGCGGCGAATGCAGTCGCTCCGGGATTGGCTGGTGGTGGGCATCCCGGCGGACGTCATTTGGAAGGGCCACAGGGTCCGAAAGTGGTGTTGGAAAAGATAGTGCCTGAAGAGATTCAAGTTGGAAAGCCAACCACCTTTGATCTCAAGGTAGTCAATTGCGGGACCGTAACGGCGTACGATGTCCAAGTACACGATATCATACCGAAAGGCACCCAACTCCTGGGCACCAAACCGGAGTCGGATTCTTCAAATGGTGGCACCCTTCGTTGGTCGCTCGGCACCCTTGAACCGGGATCGGAAAAATACATTGAAGTCAAATTAATGCCCGATGCCGAAGGTGAGATAGGTAGTGTCGCCTCGGTCGTTTTCGCAACGCGAGCTTCAGGACGTACGCTGGCAACAAAACCTGAACTAAAAATTGATGTAAGCAATTCCGGGCAGGTGATGATTGGCGACCAGATATCTGTCGGGATTACCATTTCCAATTTAGGGACAGGAGTCGCTCGCGATATTGTTCTTTTTGACAGTCTGCCGCCCGAGATCCGTCACCCGGCGGGTTCGGATCTGGAGTTTGCAGTTGGCGATTTGAAGCCGAAAGAGACACGAAAGATTGAACTGGTCGCGACAGCCGCTCGAGCAGGAGTTGTAAAAAATGTTCTTTCAGCCCGTGGTGATGGACATCTTGTTGCCGAAGCGACCATGGAGTTCGAAGTCATTGCCCCGCAACTTGCCGTTTCAATTAAGGGGCCACGGCGCCGATATCTAGAGCGTCAGGCAACATATACCGTACAAGTTGCAAATCCTGGTACCGCAACCGCCGAGGACATTGAATTGGTCTCTCGATTGCCGCGGGCCTTGAAGTTCGTCTCGGCAAACAATGCCGGACATTATGATGCAGCGACCCACGCGGTGTATTGGAGCCTTGCGGAGCTTCCGGAGGGAGAGCAGGGAAGTGTCAAGCTAGTGACCCTTCCGACAGAATCCGGGGACCATACATTGCGCGTGGAAAGTACTGCACAAGGCGAACTCAGCGATTCAAGCGAGGAGACTGTCCGCGTGGAAGGTTTGTCGGCATTGTTCTTCGAGGTCGTTGATGTCGAAGATCCCGTAGAGGTGGGTGGAGATACCGCTTACGAAATTCGCGTTTTAAACCAAGGCACCAAGGTTGCTAGTAATATCGTCGTAACGGCGATGCTCCCCCCGGATTTGAAGCCCCTTTCCACCGATGGGCCGACCCATGGAAGAATCCAGGGTAATCAGGTTGTTTTTGAGCCACTTCCTCGCCTAGTGCCCAAGGCCGATACGACGTACACCGTGCATGCTCGAGGCGTTGAGCCTGGCGATCAGAGGGTGCAGGTGCAGATCCAGAGTGATGACCTGAAAAGGCCGGTCACAAAAGAAGAGAGTACGCGCGTTTATGCTGACCAGTAGTCATCTTTTTTGGATGAATCTTTGATTGGTTCTTGGCGTGATGGTTCATTTCTCAAAAAAATATTCTCAGATCGCAAAGAGGTCCGGATTTGCCATTCTCGGATTCTTGGCGCTAGGTGCGTTTAGCACAGGCTGTTATTCTCCGTATCATACCGATCGAGGTGCACTGACAGGTGGCCTACTCGGTACCGGAGTGGGGGCCATTGTCGGCAATCAGTCAGGACATGCAGCTGAGGGCGCCCTGGTGGGTGCAGCCGTTGGATCTCTGACGGGCGGTGTCATCGGCAATTCTTTGGATCAAGTGGAAGCAAACAATCGTGCGATGATTGCCGCTCAGATGGGTCGGGAAATCCCACCCGGCGCGGTTCAGATCAGCGAAGTGATCTCCATGAGCAATGCCAATGTCGGTCAACAGCAGATCGTCACGCACATTCGAGCAAATGGTATGGCGGCGCCAATTACATCGGGCGATTTAATTACGCTCAAAGACGCAGGCGTTTCCGATGCGGTGGTGCTGGCCATGCAGGAGCAGCCCCGCCAATCGATCGTTGAGTTGCCACCCACTCAGGGACCCCATCCCGTGGTGATCGAGGAGCATTATCACCATCGCTATGGTCCCCCTCGGCCACTTCATCGCCACCACTATCACTATCCGTTCTAAAGTGGCGGCAAAACAGCTTGGTTTGACGTTCTCAGGGTACTTCTGGCCCTCAAATCTTTCCCCTCCGGCCAACTCGTGATGTCGCGCCTTAGCCGGTCTTCTCGGGGTGGATGTGATTTGACGCACCGCCTCGATCCATATATGTTGGTTGATATGTCCTCCCCTATGGGGGTGGCCCGGAACCGTTTCATTTCTTTGGAGTTTGTGAAGAATGGCAACTGCTGAGACAGAATCAACAAAACAAAAAGAGACAAAACAAAAAGAACTCGTTGTCTGTTCCCACAACGAGTGGGATCCGTTGGAAGAGGTGATTGTTGGTCGCGTGAGCGGAGGGGCAGTTCCCCCGTGGCATGTGACGCTGCAGGCGGCCACTCCTAAGGAATCCTGGGAATTGTTGAAACTGCTCTCGGGCAAGCCGGCGCCCGATGCAATGGTTCAAGCGGCACAGCGTGACTTGGACCAGTTTATTCACATTCTTCAGAGCGAGGGCATCACTGTTCGTCGTCCTGACCCGATCCCACAGACCAATCCTTTTTCCACTCCCGACTGGCAGGCCGAATCGGGCTATAACGTGGCCAATCCACGTGACGGATTGTTGGTCGTCGGTGAGGAAATTATCGAAACCCCGATGGCATGGCGAAGTCGTTACTTTGAGGTCCACGCCTATCGCGCACTTTTGCACGAATATTTTCAGGCTGGTGCACAATGGACCGCAGCACCCAAGCCACAACTGGCCGACTCACTCTACAACGAAGATTGGGAACTACCGGAAAAGGGCGAGCCTTTGCAGTTCGCGGTGAATGAAAGCGAATGCTGCTTTGATGCTGCGGATTTTGCACGTTGTGGTCGCGATCTTTTTGTTACCCGAAGCAATGCGACCAATCAGTTTGGAATTGAGTGGTTGCGTCGGCATTTGGGGGAGCGGTATGGGGTTCATGAAATCAAGACCCAATCCCGACAGCCGATGCACATTGACACTACCTTTGTCCCGCTATGTCCGGGAAAAGTACTCTACAGCCCTGATTTTCTGGATCCAAATAATGTGCCGGAAATTCTCAAAAGCTGGGAATTTCTCCCGGCGCCACGGCCCGTCAACACGATGGTTCAGATGATTGACTTGAGCAGTACTTGGCTTAGCATGAACGTCCTGATGCTGGACGAAAAACGTGTTGTTTGTGAAGCGAGTCAGGAGCCGTTGATCGAGAAGCTCACTGAGTGGGGTTTTGAGCCGATTCCCTGTCCCTACGCCAACTACTATGTCTACGGTGGGGCGTTCCATTGCTCCACATTAGATATTCGGCGGCGCGGATCTCTCCAGTCCTATTTTTAATCGCCCCGGCGCAACGGTTTAGCATTTCAGCTCGGTTGCAACGTTTTGCCCATTGCCACAGGTTCGCTGCTTGTCGGTTTGCTTGCGTTTGACTTGGGCTCAAAGAGCTTGCCAGTCGGTCCGGACAATAGAGCCGGGAGAAAAAGCAGGTCGCCGACAAGTGCGGCAGCGAGCAGCAGGAACATCAAAAGGCCGAACTGAGAAACCGGCTGGAATGCGCTAAAACTAAACACGAGTAATCCAAGACCGGCGATCGTGGTTGTTTGTGCCATTGCGAGAGCACACCGTTTGTAGCCGTAGAGTACGGCCTCCCGCCGAGTCATGTTCTCCTGCATGCCCCGACGAAACCACGTCAGAAAGTGGACGGTATCATCCACAGCGATACCCATGGCAACGCTCGCAGTCATCATCGAACCAATATCAACGATCCGATCGGTCCAGCCCATCCATCCAAAAATTACGGCGGCCGGAAAGACGTTGGGAAGCATGGTCACGACGCCTGCGGCAAAGCTCCGAAACCAGAAGATCATCATGACTGCAATAAGCAGGAATGCGAGCAAAAAACTTTTGAACAGACCGTTTAACAGTTCTCGTTGGGCGATGTGAAACAGTGGTACCATTCCTGTGTAGTGAACAGTAACGCCTTTCGTATCATCCGCAGCATTCCGCATCGCATTCTCAAATCTCTTTTCTAAATTTTCTCGATCGATGTCATACTTTTCTGCGGCTTTTCGCCGACAGGCCTCCGGATCATCGCTTCCATCACATTTGCTCATCTCTTCCAATCTTTTCGCGTGGATCTTCTCTTTGACTTTCCCAAACTGCGCGGTGGCCTTTTTTCGCTTTTCGACACTCAGTTGACCCCGCTTTTTGAGATACCCATTAACATTCTGTTCGATCTTTGTAATGACTTCATCGTAATCATCATCATTAGGTCGTAGTCGGGTACTAATGCGCCAGATATCCTTGCCGACTTGAGGCTCTGCCTCAGTTCCCTCAATAGCGATGTCGTTTTTGGTGCCATCGCTGGCCGGCGACGATGGAGGAAAAGAGAAAGCCTGCTTGTTGGGATCCTCGTAGCTGTAGTAATGAACTTTTCCATAATCACCACGCGCATCAGCAATGCGTTTGTTCATCACGTAACGCGTATAGTGAGTGTCGTCCAGCTCTGGTGCAAAAGTGACGGCGGAAATGGAGGCGGTTACGTACTTGGATTGACTCGTAACGAGTTCCTTCTCAACTTCTTCCACCAGTTGTAATTGGCTCAGCGTGGTCAGCGGCGAGCGCTTGCGGTCAAATTCCAGCATGATCTCAAGCGGAATCTGGTTTCCAAATCTTTCGGGGCTTGCTAGCCAACGATAGTCGGCAATCAAACGGTGGTCTTCGGGGAAAAAGCGGGCGGGCTTGACGGAAGTATTGATGAAAATTGCGCCCCAGCCAAAAAATCCTAGGATTGCCAAGCAGACAAAGGCGACCACGGCGTGCTGCTTCAGGACGCATCTCGCGACAAACTGAACAAAAGAGTCAAATTTGTGCGGTCTCGACAGAGCGCTGGATGGAGTGGTATTGCGGCCATCTTTTTTCCAGGAAAATTTTTGCGAGAACACCAGCATTGCAGGAAGAAGCAAAAACAGGACGATCAAACTCGCAGCAATCCCAATTGCCGAATATGTACCGAAATCTTTGACCGGAACAATCTTGCTCACTGACAGCGAGGCCAATCCGACGGCGGTCGTCCCGGCGGCCAGCATGCAAGGCAACCAGGCATGCTTCACAGCGATAAGGGGTGCCTTCGCGGTGCCAAACTCTCTGACTGCATCGCGATAATAATTCACCAGATGGACACCGGCGGAAAGACTTAGCACGTAGATGAGCGCTGGCATCACAACAAGGACAAGATTCATCTGTCCGCCCAATGCTGGAACCAGTGACTCAGCGAGGGTAGAGGAAAAAATTGCGGTGATAAAGACCACAACCACTAGTTTCAGGCTTCGTAGGCTCAAGAGAGCACAAACGAGTGCAACCAGCGTCGAATAAATGACTAGCGAGTTCATTGCCTTTTGGCTTTCAACATCAACGGCCGCATTCGTAACAGCATCGCCAGCCATATGAATATCGTCCGAGGGGATTTTGATTTGTTTCTCGAGGATATTCCGCAACGCAGCAACAGCCGCCTGCCGATTATCATCTCCTTTCACCGTTAATTCGATGATTGCGGCACTGGCTTTATTATCTCGGCCAATAACGATCGATGTGAGCCGCTTCCGGGCAAGAGTCTCACTCAGACCAAAGGGTTTTTGTTGAAGTTGTGCGAGCAATTCGGGGCCCGTTTGCACCTTCACAAATAGTTTGTCATCATCCTCATCGCGATACTCACGGGCTAATTTTGCAAAGCGTTGCAATCTCGGGTCGTCGAGTGTGCATCCTTTCCAGCTTACGATGGCATACTCGTCGGTACCAAAATGTCTGCAAAACTCTTTATAGGTCTTTGTTTCTTCGAGATCATCTTTGGGTAGCCATTGCTTGATATTGTTATTATTGGACTTCTCATTGATATAGATTCCGCAAGCGACTGCCGGAATGGACAGCACAAAGATGAGGAGAATCCAACCGTAGTTGCGGTCGTAAAAAGTTGAAGAGACTGGTTCCGTCATGCCACTTTTTCTTCTGGCCGCTAATTCAAAGGCAGGTTGCCACAATGGTGTGGAATGTGGACTGTAACGGAATGAGAGATGAGGACTCTGGGACAAAAAGCTCGCCACAGCGGTGGTTGACAATCGCCCTACGACCGACGAGAGGATATCATACCACTCTGGTATGCCGGTTGGGCAGGCTGAACCGGCCAGGAAAGTTGGCAATGTTGTCAAAACATTCGGATTTCTTGTGGTTTTTGGGCCCTTACCGCGAGCGACGGTCCTCCAATTTGGAAGTTCCACGCTGGTGCGAGAAACGCTTGATTTTCACAAGGTTCGGTTGAATCGCCCCTCCCAGCGGTGTATGCTGATATGCTGGAAGGTTTGGTAGCTTAAGAAGTTACTTCTTTCCCTGTTTTTCGTTTCACGGAGTGATGACTAACGGGTGGGCGCGCCTCGGCGCGGCATGGATCGTGGCATTTACCCGCTTTTGGTGAAACTGTGCTGATTTCGCACATCTCTCAGACGATCCAGATCACATCATGAAATTTGCTTTTGTTGTGCATCCTCTCTCGGAGGAGAGCAAGGCCCTTTTTCAGATGGACGATGGTGGCGAACTGTTGTCCCATTGGGAAAAGGGAAATCTTCTTGAGATCTGTAATTTCGTGCAAGACGCGATGGCCGAGGGCGTTGGTTTCGGAAGTTCCGTAGCGCCCACAAGTCCAACAGTCCTAGATCGGTTTCAGACGCTCGAGACATCTTCGGGTAAGTCTGCCGAAGGTCGCGTGTATGAAATTCCTTGTACCGCACAGGAAATTTTACAGGATCCTGCACGGGCTATCCAACAAACGGAAACAGCGGTTCGCATGGCGGCTGACTGGGGGGCCGGTATCGTTGGCCTCGGTTCGTTAACCAGTGTTGTTGGTGGCCATGGAAAATATATTGCCGAAAACAGTCCGATACCAGTGACGACTGGAAACAGCCTCACGGTGTTTGCAGCCATCAAAAATCTCTATCAGGCCTGTAGCGAACTCGATATTGATATTCGCCGAGAGACCATAACTGTTGTTGGCGTACCGGGAAGTATTGCCACGGCGGTTGCACGATTGCTGGCTCCAGAGGTAGGGCGTTTAATGTTGGTGGCTCGTCGGCACTCGCCCAGAGCAGTACGGATTGCCAAAGAACTTCAGAGCGATTTGGTGACAGACATCCCGACCGCATTGTCCCAGTCCCAACTTATTTTATCTGCAACCTCCTCTGGAAATTGTATTAAACCGGAAATGCTTCAATCCGGGAGTGTTGTGATTGATGTTGGAGTACCCACAGACGTAACGCGTTCTGTCAGACGTCGCGATAATGTCTTGGTTGTGGCGGGGGGAGTAGTTGATGTCCCTCAGTCATTTCTCGGAAAGTCGATGTTGCTTGGTTTTCATTTTGGTTTGGTCCCGGGCTGTCTTGCCGAAACGATCAATCTCGCGCTCGAAGATCGCGCAGAGTGTTTCTCGTTAGGACGGGATCTAAGTATAGAGAGCGTGAATGAGATAGGGGCGATTGCCGAGAAAAATGGTTTTTCATTCACCCATCTTTCTTCCTTTGGTCGTCCTGTTGAGGATTCGATGTGGGCAAGCATGGCCAAGGTGATTGGACGTCAATGCATCGAGGAACAACAACTCACAACAAGTCATTGCTCGCATGAATCACCCAACGGTGATGTTTTTCAGCATTACAAGAATGGGAATGGAAGACCCGAAGACAGTTCACAGACGATACAAGATAATGGTGATGCAATATCATTGGATCCGCCGCAAGGCAATGGACACACCAGTGCAGTTAAAGATGACCAACAGGAGAGAAAAAATAGATGCGATGTCGCGAATCGCAGGGCTCGGACCCTTTTTCATCGCTACGTAAATCCGGTATTGGTTAGTCTGACCAAACAGAGTGGCCTTAATAAAACATTCGTTCGCGGAGACGGACTGGTTATTTCTGACGCTGAAGATAACCACTATCTCGATTTTGTATCGGGTTTTGGTTCACTGAACCTCGGGCATAATCACCCTCGTGTGGTCGCTGCCGTTCGTGATGCTCTTTCGCAAAAGGTGCTCGGTTTCTGCCCATCCGCTGCTAATCCGCATGCTGCCGCACTGGCCGAACGTTTGGTGTCGATTTCACCGTCCGGTCTTGAGATGGTCTTTTTCTGCAACAGTGGCGCCGAATCGGTCGAGGCGGCGCTCAAGTTGGCGCGGGCGGCGACCGAACGCACCGGGATCGTCTATTGTCACGGATCGTTCCACGGCAAGTCAT
>JASMGX010000170.1 GCA_030751095.1 Pirellulales bacterium
AATTGTCGGTAGTATTCACCGCCAGATCAGCCCATTGCTCATCCTTGTATTTCTTGGGGACCTCTTTTTTGCCTTTGGGTAGATCACGGACGTGGCCGATGCTTGCGGCGACGACGAAGTTGCGCCCGAGGTATTTGCCGATCGTCTTGGCTTTGGCTGGTGATTCGACAATCACCAGCGACTTGCCAGCTTGAGATTTTGATTTTTTGGCCATTTTATCAGTTTCCCCAGCAGTCGGAGGGGTCCGTCTTTGCGAATTCAGCCTCGTTTTATTTGTTTGTTGTCTTATTACAGATCAACAGTGCGTGATATTACAGTGCGTGATATTATTGCCTCAACGCTGTCCTCATTTTCTGCCTGCTCGCTGTTGGACCCCCATGGGAGATTCTCCCACCGGAAGGGTGTATTGGCGTTGCAAACCGCCTCTCTAGGCGTACAATCACCCGGTCTATGGTCTTGCCGACCATTTCTTTTGACCACCATTAATACGAGTAGCTACCGTCTGTCAAGCGTAAAAGCTCAGAATAGTTCTCCTCGGACCCGTACTGAGGCGGTTGTTGCGCTGCGAGGTAACCTGTTATGGCGAGTCCATTTGCAGTATTCCGGAAATATCAGGCGATGTTGCTTGTCGTTTTTGGCGTGCTGATCATTGTCGTCTTCACAATTGGCGATTCCGTCTCCCGAATTGCCAGTGATGGCGGGGGCAGCGTGCAGGATGAGGTGGTCGTCAAATGGGACGGGACGGAACTTAAGCAGAGTCGACTTCAGGCGATCGGGGGCAGTCGACAAATCGGGCACCGTGCCCTCATCGAACTTCAAAATGCCGCCATGCAGAAGGAAGCATTTCCCCGGTTCCAACAACAGTTGGCGTTCATGCAGCGCATCAATCCTGGAGGTTTCTTACCCCGTCCCCGGATGATTTTTACGGGTGGAGATTTAACCCCGCTCGGAACAGTGCGTTCTCTGGTTCTGGCACAGAGGGCCGCTGAGATTGGCATGGTTGTTCCAGATACCCAGATCCACGAGTATCTGCGTGGAGTCACTGACGGAAAGCTCACGTACGAAGAAATGCGAGCCATTCTGGTCGGCGACAAAAAATCCCGATATCCGATGTCGATGAAGAGCATTTTTGATGTACTCAGGCATGAGATGCTCGCCGACAAAATGTTCGAGGAGTTTTTTCGCGGCACGCTTGCCATGCCATATGCGCAACAACTGGATTATTTCTCACGGAGTAACCGACAAATCGAGGCCGAAGTCATCGAGATTCCCGTGAGCCAATTTGTCCAGCAGGTGGCGGATCCTTCAGAGCATCAGTTGCAGGAGTATTTCGACAAATACAAGTTTCAGACTCCGTTGTTCGACAACATTGCGGGCGTTATTTATGAATCGTCTGATCCCGGTTTCAAGTTGCCACACCGCGTTTCGGTAGAGTATGTGAAAGCAGGCGTGGATGAGATGATTACGCAGGTGTACGACAAAGTGACGGACGAGGAGATCGCAGCCTACTATGAAGAAAACAAGCAGCGCGATGAACAGATGCACGCTGCCGATGCGTTGCCGCTCCCCGAAGCCTCCTCGCTAGAAGAGGGCAACTCTGCGGTGGATGGGAAAAAAGAACCCATAGATGGGGACAAAAGCGCGGTGCCAGAAACGCCGACAGAGAAAAAGAGGGAGGTGCCGGATACAAAGGACGGTGACTCATCCAACCGGTATCACAAGTTGCCGCTACAGTTTGCGGCGTATGCTCCCGAAGAGCCCACAGAAGAAAAGCAAAGTGCACCAAAAGCTGAGGGCGAAGTCGGCGCGGAGAACGAAGGGGAAACAAAAGAGGGTGTCTCCGAGGACGCCTCTGGCGATGGCGCGATAGCAACCCCTAATCCTGCTGCGGCAGGAGGTGACGGTTCCGGCAAAAAGGACCCTCGAATTAAAGAGCCACGCTATAAACCGCTCGATGAGGTCCGAGATTACATCCGTCAGAAAGTTGCTGAGCAGAAGGCAAACGCCCTGATCGATGCCAAGTTTGCTGCCATTCGCAAGCGCATGAACTCCTATGCAGCCGCGCGGCAATATGCTTCCGACGAGGGGATTGCCCTTGTCAAGCGACCTGATTTTGGCCAGTTGGCGGAAAAGCAGGGATTGCGATCCGACTCGATCGACAATCGCAGTGCTTGGTATTTTCAGCGAGAAACGGATATCGGAAAATCGTTTCAACGGGAGTCGCCATCACAGTTTAGTCCGTATGGCAGCCAACAGCAGTATGTTCAGATTATCTTTCAGGAGGGTGAGCAGTCCTGGTTCAATCCAATTGAATCTACCGATGACGAGAATGCCCGTTATCTTTCCTGGAAGACCGACGAGGCGCTCGCAGAGATTCCAAAACTTGAGTCTGTCGCTCGTGAGTCGGTGTTGCGTTCTTGGAAAGAAGGTTCGGGGCGGACGGTACCGTCTGAGTCCGCAAGAGAACTCGCTCTGAATCGCGGCAAGGAATTGGCTGCATCTCTCCGCCGTGGAGCGGAACTGGATGAATTGGCACGGCAAGCTGGTGGGCGAAAAATCGTCACCGAGGCATTTTCCTGGCTGACGACAGGAAGCGCACCGATGGCCAATCCATTTTCGCAGCCACCGCTTCGCCTGAGCGAAATCGATGGAATCGATCAGGCGGGTCCCGATTTTATGCGGGCGGTATTTGCTCTCGATGTGGGACAGGTTGGAGTGGCAATGAACCATCCCAAAACCCACATGTACGTAATCCGGGTAACATTCCAGAACAAAAGTGCCGAAGTTCTCCAGAGCGATTTTCTCGCCCGTCTGGAGGATCGCGGGATGCAACAGCAAGTCAACAGTGCAGCGCAATTGGATCACCAACTGCTCTCGGAGCGCTGGTTTGAGGAAGTCGATCGATCGCTTCATTTGATTTGGCTCAATCCAGCTGCGCGGTTCAGCCGTTGAGTTGCAGCCGATAGATTGTGTTGCAGCAGCTCATTTGCAACGTTGGATACCGGCCGGTACTGTTTCAGCTTTGCATAAACGAGATTCTCAATGAGCGTCGATAAGTCAGGACATCGTGTCCGCCAGATGTTTGGCGAAATTGCGTCTCGTTACGATTTTCTCAACCATTTGCTTTCGCTTTCGATGGATCGTTATTGGCGGTGGCGTGCTATTCGGAAAACGCCTCCCGAGGGAAAGCTACCGATTCTGGATATCTGCACCGGTACCGGAGATCTGGCATTGGGATACCGCCGCCGCGTGGATGCCGAGATACCGGTGTTGGCTACCGATTTTTGTCACGAGATGTTGCTCTTGGGTGCGAAGAAGGCACCCCGGGGAAAACCGCCAATTACCTGGATCGAAGCAGACTCAGAGCGTCTGCCTTTTCCAGATGGGATGTTTCAGATCGTTTCCGTAGCCTTCGGATTACGGAATATTTCCGACACCGAACGTGGATTGCAGGAGATGGCCCGCGTTTGCGCTCCAGGGGGGACGGTCGTGGTTCTGGAATTTTCCATGCCGGTCCGGCAGCCTTTTTCGGCCATCTATCGAGTCTATTTTCGTTATATTTTGCCCCGGATCGGACAACTCCTGGCTCGGAATCGACTGGGAGCTTACAATTATCTTCCACAGAGCGTGGGAGAATTCCCTCAGGGCGAGCGATTGGCCGAGCGGCTGCGGGCTGTCGGATTGGCGAGTATCCGCTGGCATCGTTTTACGTTCGGGATCGCCACGCTCTATCTTGCAAAACGTGAACAAACATGAATAAACCGATCATTGTGGCGATCACCGGGGCGAGTGGATCGATTTATGCGGTTCGCCTCTTAGAGGTTCTTCTTGCTGCCGGGTACGACGTCCACCTGACCATTTCCGAGTCGGGCAGGCTGGTAATTGAACAAGAGTTGGATATCAATCTGGATCTCGACAATTTCCATCAGAGCAACCTGCTTCTCGGTGACGGCACCGATTCCTCGGACAGCAAACTGAGCATGCTCCGGCAGACAGCCGGTATTTCGAGTGAGGACAGCAACGTTCTCTCCGTCCAGATTGGCTCGCCAGGCAATATCCACTATCACCATTACAAAGATTATACAGCACCGATCGCAAGTGGATCGTTTTTGACCTCCGGAATGGTGATCTGCCCCTGTTCCAGTGGTTCCCTGGCGGGAATTGTCAATTCCTTGTCGGACAATCTTATCCATCGGGCTGCTCATGTACACCTTAAAGAAAAAAGAAAACTAGTGGTTGTGCCTCGCGAGACACCGCTCTCGTCCCTGCAACTTGATTGCATGAAAAGGATTTCCGATGCGGGTGCAATTGTGCTGCCTGCGTGTCCAGGTTTTTATCACGACGCAAAGACGATCCGGGATCTGATCGATTTTGTGGTCGGACGCATCTGTGATCAATTTGAAATCGAACACATGCTTATTCGGCGTTGGGGAAGCTGACACGGGTTTTATGTTCTCCCGGTAGGATGTCCGCTAGTCGCGGTAGGCTGGCTGTGCACTACCGCCAGATGCTCCGTAGTATTCCGGAAATAGTGCGATGTTCGCTCAGCTTCGCAAACATCTCGAACTCATTCGCTTTAGCCATACGGTGTTTGCGATGCCCTTTGCGCTGCTGGCGGCGGTGCTGGCGTGGCATGCTCGGCCGGAGCAGAACATTGCTCCGATCGACCTGATTGCGATCATTCTCTGCATGGTAAGCGCACGCAGCGCGGCAATGGCTTTTAATAGGATTGTCGATCGCGAGATTGATGCCCAAAATCCGCGAACCGCTTTGCGGCATCTGCCATCAGGAGAATTGAGCTTAAGGAGTGTGTGGCTTTTCATGTTGGCATCTTCGGTTGCCTTTATTGCTTCGACAGCATTGTTTCTTCCGGAAAATCCCCTCCCGATCCTGCTCTCCGTCCCGTTGTTATTGTTTTTGCTCGGATACAGTTATTCAAAACGCTTTACGACTCTCGCTCATTTTTGGTTGGGTGCTGCTTTAATGCTTGCCCCTGTTTCGGTCTGGATAGCACTTCGCGGTGATCAGATAATACGCTCTCCCATCGATGGCCTTCCGGCAGTTATCCTTGGCGGGGCGGTGATGTTCTGGGTGGCAGGGTTTGACATGATGTATGCCTGTCAGGATGCTGGATTTGACGCGCAAACGGGTCTTCATAGCATCCCGGGGCGGTATGGTATTCCCACGGCTCTGCACCTCGCAATGCTTTGCCATGCAGTGGCCGTGATTTTTCTTTTGATACTGCCACTGGTCTTTCCGCTCCAGTGGGTGTATTGGTGTGGGATCGCGGCGTTGGCAATCCTGCTCACCTACGAACACGTCCTCGTGCGACCGGACGAATTGGATCGCGTGAATACTGCCTTCTTTCATGTGAATGCCGTCATCAGTATTGGTGTATTGCTGCTTACAACCCTCGATCTGTTGCTATTTGTTCAGTAGTATGGAGTGGAACGAACAGGTCTGTTTCAAGAGAGAATGGTGCTTCTGTTCAGTCATCCCTGCACTCGAGAACGAGCCTTTGTATGATGGTGATTCACAATAGCGAACCAACAATCGAGTCGATTCGCGAAAAGGTGTACGCTGGAGAGCGGCTATCGGTTGAGGACGGGATCTACCTTTACCGCGACGATGTGCCCTTCGGTGAATTGGCTGTTCTGGCCAATCTGATCCGCGAACGAAAAAACGGAAACAATGCCTACTACAACATCAACACACACTTAAATCCAACCAATATTTGTGTGTACCGATGTCGCTTTTGTGCTTTTCGCTCAGATTTGCGCGATCCTAAGGGATATTTGATGAGCGATGCGGCCATTCAAGAGCGAGGCTGCGAAGCGGTTGATGCCGGATGCACCGAAATGCACATCGTTGGTGGTCTCCACCACCAGATGAAGTACGACTGGTATTTGAATATTATCCGTCTCCTGCACGATGCCTGTCCACGCCTGCATCTGAAAGGCTGGACCGCAGTTGAGATTGACTGGTTTGCACATCTTACCAAGCGGAGTTACGAACAGATCCTGCGTGACCTTGTCGATGCTGGATTGGGAAGTATGCCGGGTGGTGGTGCCGAGATCTTTCATCCGGAGATTCGGGACCAGTTGTGCGAACACAAAGCAGATGCTCGCAGTTGGCTTGAAATCCATCGTATCGCCCATCGGCTTGGTTTGCGGACGAACTGCACCATGCTCTATGGGCACATCGAAGAACCCCGTCACCGCATCGATCACCTAGCGAGACTTCGCGAGCTTCAGGATGAGACCAAAGGGTT
>JASMGX010000171.1 GCA_030751095.1 Pirellulales bacterium
GATTGGCTCCACATCACCGGCATCACGCCATCCCTTTCGCAATGTGCGGCAGAGGTGACACTCGAAGCGGTGCGGCAGGCAAAGACGGGCGGGATCTCTGTCTCCTGTGATTTAAACTTTCGCAGCAAGTTGTGGCGATGGGATGCTGAGCGATCGACCCGACAGCTAGCAAATGAAATCATGAGTACCATACTGCCCCACGTTGATTTGCTCATTGCCAACGAAACAGATTGTGGTGATGTGCTCGATATCCATGCCGATACAGATGTTGGGGACGACAGGCCCAGCGCAGAGGCTTATCCCGATTTGGCCCGTCGCGTAGCGTCACGCTTTTCAAATATCCAAAGGATCGCCATCACGTTGCGCGAGAGTCTCTCAGCCTCACACAATAATTGGAGCGGAATGCTATATGATGTTCCAACAGATCAGGCCTATTTTGCCCCACAGCAGCAGGGCGTCTGCCGTTCCTACGAAATCCGCCACTTAGTGGACCGTGTTGGGGCTGGGGATGCTTTTGCGGCGGGATTACTTTTTGCCCTCACGGAAGAGAAATATTCGCGCCGAGAAGACGCTATTGCCTTTGCAGTGGCCGCTTCCTGCCTAGCACACTCGGTGGTGGGGGACATGAACTTTTCGAGTCTCGAAGAAATTGAGATGCTTCTTTCGGGAAGTGGCAGTGGGCGGGTTGTTCGCTAAATGCAACAAACCCAAGTCGGGTGTATCGTATCGCTACGCATCGCGTATCCTGGGCACTTTTGCAAATGGCTGAGTCCGTCTTTCGTCAAAGGAACCGGGAATCTTTGGGCATTGCGGCCTACTACTCCCCATTTACCCGATATGCTACAATGGGCCAATCAGATACAAGAGACGTGAGCGCTAAACAACTGTTCTCGTTCTAGTCACCCGGCAATTTGCGCCACGGCGAACCTTCCCAGGGGCCCCACCTCAAGTTGCAGTTGACTGCTTTTGTTTACTTTTTGGCTGCATACTTCCTTGGCAGAAAAATCGCTGTTGGGAAGAAAATAGTCTATATGCTTGTTTTTTATTTTAAGGAGTCGTCGTATGTCGCAAGGCACCATCAAAAAGTTGCTTGCTGATAAAGGTTTCGGTTTCATTTCTGGAGAACAGGGTGATTTGTTCTTCCATCACAGTGCTGTTGAAGGGGCAAGTATTGAAACACTTCAGGTTGGACAGGAAGTGACCTATGAGGAGGGCAGTGGGCCTAAAGGCCCGCGAGCCGAGAATGTCCGACCTCTCTGAATCGCGTCTGCTTCACCAAAGTCTCTGCAACCAGAAACAAGGAGAAGTTCATGGCGAGAGATCAGAACACGTTTGCAAAACGGCAACGTGAAATGGAAAAGAAACGCAAGGCTGAGGAAAAGCGGGAGCGGCGGCGGAAGAAAAAAGAGCAAGCGGACACACCCCCTGAGGGGGTGCCTTCCGATAGCAGCACCACCGAACAATAGGGAGATTTACACCCTGCTCGAAAATGATCCTGATTCTTAATCTTGTGGTGGAAACATAGGCACTTTGCTCATTGACAACCGCGAAACCGCCGCGGTAACATCTCCCTCGGAAAAAGACGGTATAAAGTTCAGGGTCAAAAGAAAGCCGGTTCCTATGGTCATCCCTTTTCTGGTAGATGACAACCAGTTACAAAAGTTGTACGATGGGATGCCGTTAGTTCGCTTGCGGTTGGTTGATTGTTTTATTTGTTTAATTGGAGGCAATAATGCCACAAGGTAAAATTAAGAAGTTGGTTTCGGACCGTGGTTTTGGTTTCATTGAAGGAGACGATGGCGAATTATTCTTTCACCATTCAGAAGTTAGTGGCGTCACCTTTGAAGAGCTCGGTGAGGGTCAAAATGTGGAATATGAGGTAGGACAAGGTCGCAAGGGGCCGTGTGCAACAGCAGTACGCATCGTTGACGCGGCTGGCTAAGTGGTTCTTCCCATTTCAGCGGCTGCAATTTCAGAAACCGGTGCCCCGGGGCGGGGCAACTGAATTCTGCGAGAAGCCTCCGGGTGATATCACAAGCTACTCGTGAGTGCCGGGAAAACACCAGATGTCTTCGTGTCTGGTACTATCGGTCAATCTAGGGCGGTGATTCTAGGAAAAGTGATTCTAGAGGAGCTGGGATCTGTTCCCAAGCAGATAGCTCCCCCGGTAGGACTCGAACCTACGACAAGGCGGTTAACAGCCGCCTGCTCTACCAACTGAGCTACAGGGGATTGGATTTGCCCTTAATGGCAAATAATGATGCGCCAAGAAACCAAATGGTTAAAAACCCAAATGCTTAAAATGTTGCCAAGGCGTCTGCTTCATCATCGTGAATATCAAACAGCTTGTTCAAACGCGTGATCGCAAATACCTCATAAATCTCCGGGCGAATATTACTCAATTTCAACTGGCCCTTGGCTGTTTTGATTTTTTTGTCTAGCGTAATCAGCTTACCCAGCGCTGCACTGGACAAAAATTCTACATTCATAAAATTAAGGAGGATCTGGATACGATTTTGATCGACCAGACCGAACAATTCCCGGCCCATTTCCTGAATGTTGGATTCGTCTAAAATCTTTCGATCTTTGAACTGCACAACGGAAACTTCTCCCACATCGGATACGTCGATTCGATTTAGTGTGCTCATGGCATCAACCTGGGACTCGAAAATTATCAGAAGGCTATAATAGGCTGACAGATTGGTAACGTCAACAAGGTTCTTCCTGCGGTGCTGAGCTCTTAAATCGAGAAAGCGGGGAGAAGCGATCAGTTTTTTACTGCGACCTCTCGATCCTGACTCTTGGGTTTGCCGGGAGGGGATGCCGCTAGGTTACTCTTAACCGTTCGGCTTCGCGGCTTGATGGACACAATCGATCGCTACTGATGCAATTGAATCTCAAGGGGGCGGCGGCCGCCAATGAGTTACTAGCTGAATGTGTCGGACCAGTCAATCTGGCTTCCGCAGCATGATGCTGTGAAGAACAAGGACAGCACCGGCTGATATGCATGCCCAGCCAATCCACTTAGGTGCTTTGAGGGTCTTACGGGGCATCACCGCACCGAGTCCGGTGGTATGGAGGACCTGAGCTGTGGTTGCGTCTGTGGTCGTGCCCAGACGGAGTGCCAGAAATCGCGTGCTCTCCTCGTTAAGAACCACGCTATCAACAAATCGGAACTGGAGGCCCAACAACAGTAGAATTGCGCCCACCAGAAAATAATGATTTCGGTTCAAGCCCATTTGTTTTCTTTCCCAGAGCCTTTTGTCTCAATGGATCGTTCGTAATAATGAGAAACACTCTTTTGTCTTTATCGAGCCAATGCCTTTGCCACCTTCAAAACGACGGGGGTCATGCCGATTTTGCGGGACCAATCCAGAACATCAGGCAGAAATGGGGCCACACAACAATCTATTCTTCCCATTGTGAGGAATTTGCGGCATATTCTAACCTCGCTTTAGAGGCCTAATAGGAGCCGAGAAGTGGCCGGATGATCCACTGAGGGCCGATAGTGGCAGTCACCAATAACGATCAATAGTTGCTCGATCACAACTCAGCAACGTTAACGCATCGAATGAATATTCTAACTATAGAAACTACCTGTGATGAAACAGCGGCCGCTGTCGTCACCGATCACCTTGAAGTTCTTGCGACCGTTGTTGCCTCCCAGGAAAAACTCCACCGGCGATTTGGCGGCGTTGTCCCAGAGGTGGCATCGCGAGCCCATGTAGAACGAATTTTGCCGGTTGTCGACGAAACACTTCGCAAGGCCGGGGTCAAACTCAAAGATCTCGATGCCGTTGCAGTGGCCACCACGCCGGGTCTTGCAGGCTCCCTTCTAGTGGGCCTTGTCGCGGCGAAAGCACTATCCCTTACGCTGAATATTCCTCTCGTAGCGATCGATCACCTTCAGGCACATATCTATGCCTGCCGGATGTCGGCCGATCGTGCGGTTTTTCCCTGTGTGGGGCTCGTGGTAAGTGGGGGCCATACGAGCCTTTATGAATGTCACGCGGCAACCGACTTTGATCTACTCGGTTCGACGATCGACGATGCCGCGGGAGAGGCCTTTGATAAGGTAGCCAGTATGTTGTCGCTACCTTACCCGGGTGGTCCCTCAATCCAAAAAGCGGCCGAGGGCGGTGATCCCGAGGCTTATCGATTGCCACGGGCGTTCATCAACGATACGGACCGGCTCGACTTCAGTTTCAGTGGTCTCAAGACGGCCGTTCGGTACCAAATCACCGGGCCGGGGGCTGCTGATTTTCGAAACATCCATCTTGAGCGGCAACAAATTTCAGATTTGGCCGCAAGCTTCCAAGCGGCCATCGTCGATTGTCTGGTGACGAAAGCAGTCCTTGCAATACTGCAAACCGGCTTGGAGACACTTTGCGTTGGCGGTGGGGTCGCTGCCAATGCCTCTTTACGCCAACAATTGACCCATGCCGGGGAACAGCACCATTTTGAAGTCATTATCGCTCCATTCGAATTATGCACTGACAATGCAGTCATGGGTGCCATTGCCGTTGAGCGGCTCAGGCGGGGTCAAGTGGAGACGCTCGATTTGGATATTCAGCCGGGACTCATAAGAAAGCACTAAAGGGAGCATCAAGGAGGAGAGAGGCAGTACCAATTGAGACTGCTCAATGGAATCACTGGCGCGGGCGCAACATTTTCCTATCGTGGTTAGGGGCATCTACACGCTATACTTACACGCGGACTTTGATAGCAACGCACAACACGTCAGTCGCTTCGTATTCGTGGGGCAACCGATTTTGTGAATTCGCTAAAGACACATCACCGCAAGGAAACCAAACTTTCGAGAGTGCATGCGCTGTTTGGAATCGATTCCCGATCGCTAGCTCTTTTCCGAATGGCGGCCGGAACGCTGCTTTTGATTGATTTATCGATTCGTAGCCGTGATTTGACAGCCATGTATTCCGATCAGGGCGTTCTGCCGATCGCTGCTGTGCGGGAGCATTTAGCTGGTACTTGGTGTTGGTCCCTGCACTTTCTCCACGGAAGTCCCTTCTTTCAGGCAACGCTTTTTATCGTTGCCGCGCTACTGGCAATTGCACTGCTCGTTGGTTTTTACACCCGCATAGCAACGATCGGTTCGTGGATCATGCTCGCCTCGATCTATACCCGCGCGCCGTATGCCGTAAACGGTGGAGATACGCTACTTATCATTCTTCTTTTCTGGAGTATGTTCCTTCCCTTAGGAAAAACTTGGTCGATCGATGCGTGGCGCGGACATGCCCGTTCACATCCGAACTATTCGACATCGGTCGTCTTGTCGATGGGAACTTGTGGCATTTTAATTCAAGTGTTTTTGGTTTTCTTGTGTACGATTATTTATAAACTGATCTACCACGAACATTTAAGCAATTTATTGCAGGGCACACTGATCTGGGGCGATTACAACAAATCGGTGGGGGAGTGGCTACTTGGACATCCGACCCTGACTTGGTTTTTGTCCTTGGTGACCATAGGCCTCCAGTTGGTGGGCCCCTGGTTACTATTTGTGCCGTGGCGGACTGCAACGTTTCGTCTCTTTACGATCGCCGCTTTTGTTTTGTTTCATATTGGGGTTGAAATGACCGTTACAGTAGGTCTGTTTTCCTACATCGCCCTGGCCGCCTGGACACTTCTGCTTCCTACCAAATTCTGGTCGGCTGCTTGCTGGAACCCGATTCGAAGATTATTTTTACAATCCACAAACAGCAACCAACTGCGGAACGCCTCAGAGCTGACAAAGAGCGGTAATGTCTACCACCGCAAACCATCTTTTGTTGTCACATCTATCGTTACTCTCTGTCTTTTGTTTGTAATCCTCTACAATGTCCTGGGGCTTATGGAGCGAGAGCGAGGCACAGGCATTCCAACGGCTATGAAACGAGTGGCCGAAGCACTAGTCTTGCGCCAAAGATGGGCCATGTTTGCGAGAGAACAGCCGAAAAACACCTGGTATGTCGCGCAAGCCCAGTTGGTAAATGGGAAGCAGGTCGATTTACTTCGCGATGGACTTCCGGTGGAGCATCCGACCCGATCGAGCAGGCAACCCAACCACCGCTGGGTCAAATATCTTCAGGGGATCAACAAACCCGGCACGCCCAATATTTTCCGAACGATCTACGCGCAGCATCTTTTTGACACCTGGAATGCGACCCATAATGAGGCGGAGCAGATCGAATTACTCGAACTGTTGCGATTTCGACAGGTGATCGTTCCGGAGGGTGAGGGGGCCCAC